>CALMIS010000217.1 GCA_937864185.1 uncultured Chloroflexota bacterium | reverse complement strand
CTGCTTACCGCTCGAGCTTGGGCTTGATCAACATCAGATAGATTTGCCCCAAGACCAGGGGCACCAGGCTGGCGCTTAACACCAGGCTCCAACCGTTCCAGCCAATGCCCATCAGCTCTAACACGTCCGCTAAGGGCAGCCAGTAGACCGCTAACAGCAGCAGCGCCAGCGACACGCCCAGCGCGCCCCACAGCCAGGGATTGCGAGTGATATCATTATTCAGCAAACTGGTGTTGGCCGCCCGCATATTGAAAGCGTGCAGCAAGCGCGAGATCGACAAGGTCAAGAAGGTCACCGTCACGGCGGCCTGTTCCTCCAAGCCAAGCCAATAGTAAGCTAGCAAAAATGTGGCCAACAGATTGAGCCCAATCAAGACGCCGTAGCCGATAATCTCGCCCCAGTGGAAGCGGGTGATGATCGGTTCTGCAGCCCGGCGGGGAGGCCGGTCCATAACCGCCCGATGGCCGCGGCCGATGCCTAAAGCCAGGGCCGGAAAAACGTCGTTGATCATGTTCAAGTAGAGAATCTGCAGGGGCAAGATCGGTAGGGGAATAGCCAGGACGGTCGCCACCGCCACGGTCAGGATTACCCCGACGTTACCCGATAACAGATAGATGACAAACTTGCGGATATTATCGAAGATAGCCCGGCCTTGCTCAACCGCGGCCACAATGGTCGGGAATGCATCATCTTGCAGGATCATATCCGCGGCTTCCCGGGCCACCTGCGTTCCCCGCTGACCCATGGCGATGCCGATGTCGGCGCTCTTAAGAGCCGGTGCATCATTTACTCCATCGCCGGTCATGGCGACAATGGCCCCGTTTTCCTTATGGAGATCGATCAGCTTCAGCTTTTGAGCCGGGGTGACCCGGGCATAGATAGAGGTCTCAAGCATCCGCGCTCGCTCCTCAGGCGAGGCCATCTCCGGATCAACAAAATCGCTGCCGTGAATAACCTCAACCTGTTCGTGGTCAACCAGCCCTACTGACTTAGCAATAGCCCGCGCTGTATCAGGTTGATCGCCGGTCACCATAATCACCCGAATCCCCGCCTGGCGGCACTCGGCTATGGCCTCTGGCACACCTTCGCGCGGCGGATCCATCAGCCCCACCAAGCCCACAAACTGCAAGTCTTCGTAAACTTCAGTCTGGGCCGAACTCATCGTTTTACTGGCCAAACCCAGTACCCGTAAGCCTTGACGCGCCAACTCTGCATTGCGCTGCTCCCACCTTTGCCGGGTCGAGTCATCCAGCGGCTGTGAGCCATTTTGACCGTACAAATGCGTACAGCCACTTAGAACCTCACTGGGCGCGCCTTTAACGGCCACAAAATAGCCTTGTTCTGTTTGGTGAACCGTGGCCATCTGTTTGGTTTCACGGTCAAAGGCGTCCCGCTCCACTTCCGGCATCGTCTCGAGCAACTCGGCGCGAGACAGGCCGGCCTGCTGCGCCACCCGGGCCAGGGCCAACTCCATCGGGTCGCCGGTGGCCTTAGCCTCATTGGTTGACTCGCCTAATTCTGCGTCATTACACAGCAAAGCTACCATTAAGGCTGTGTTGAGAACCTCATCTTCTTTTGGCCCAATTGCCCCCCGGCCATTTTGAAATATTTGAGGCGGGTTGTAATCATACTTGACCTCTAACCCGTTCGAAATCAAGTCGAGGCGAGTAACCGTCATCTCGTTTTTGGTCAGCGTGCCGGTCTTGTCGGTGCAGATAATGTTCGTCGCGCCCAGGGTCTCGACCGAAGAGAGGCGACGCATCAAGGCGTTCCGGCGCAGCATGCGCCACATCCCCCGAGCTAAAGCCACCGTCGCCACAATCGGTAAGCCTTCGGGCACGGCTGCAATAGCCAGGGCAATAACCGTTTCAATCATCAATTCCAAATCACGCCCGGCCACAAAGCCGACGACGCCCACCAGCACCGCCACGCCCAACGTAATCCAGACCAGCTTTTGGCCCAGCGCATTCAGGCGCTTCTCAAGCGGGGTCGCTTCATCGGCGGCGCTTTCAACCAGCGCCGAAATCTCGCCGATTTCAGTCTCCATGCCGGTCGCCACCACGACGCCTTCCCCTTGACCGCGAGTAATGGAAGTCCCTTTGTAAAGCATACTGGTTCGCTCGGCCAGGGGGGCGCCGGCTTCAACCGGCTGGACCCGTTTGTCAACCGGCACCGACTCGCCGGTCAGGGCGGACTCATCCGCTTGTAGTTTGGAGGCCTTTAGCAGCCGGATATCGGCGCTAATCAATTCGCCGCTGTCGAGAATGACAATATCGCCCGGCACCAACGTTTCGGCCGAAATCCGCTGCTTCTGACCATCGCGCCGCACCGTGGCCTCGACTTCATCCATCTCTCGCAGCGACTCGATCGAGCGGGTGGCTTGCAGCTCAGTAAAAAAACCGACCACGGTGTTGATCAGCAAAGCCACCACAATCGCCCCGCCTTCAACCCAATCCTGACGGGCAAAGGAAACCGCTGCGGCCGCCACCAAAATGAAGACAATTAAGCTTTTGAACTGGTCAACTAAGACTGACCAGGTGCTGCGGCGTTTGATCACGCGTAACCGGTTAGGCCCGTATTCCTCCAAGCGGGTCTGCACTTCATCACGGCTTAAACCGGTCGCCACTTCCACAACCAAGGTCTGGACAATGTCTTTAACCGGCTTTGACCATGGCTGCTGTCTGAAAGCATCGCGCGCGATATGAGCCTGCTCATTTTGATTTGGATTATCACCTTGAGCTACTGGTTTGATCATAAAATTCTCCTATCAGTGGGTTGGCTACGTCTCAATGAAATGAACAGTCAACGTCTTGAGTTTACTCAAGCGGAGCATGGTGGGGGAAAATTGGCTTGGTTCTGGCTCGGCGGTGCAGAGGGGGCGATTATTCAAGTGGCATGCTTGCTCTAACTCGGCAGAGAAATGAGCGTTACGGTTTAAGACTTCCTGGGAAACGGTCTGTTGAATAAGTCTGGCTTGTCGACGCTCAGCCGGAAGATGGTGCAGCACTCTCAGGAGGGCTTGCTGAGCCTGACGGTAATCATGCTCAACGCCTAACCAACTCAATTTCTGTGAATTTTGATAATATTCCCGGCGTAGCCCGTCGATATCCGGACTAGCCAACAGCGGCGTGTCCGTCTGCCGGGCCGCTTTAACGATAGCCGCGCATCGCCAGGTCCAGCCGGCAAGTTCCGCCAACTGCTCCTTAACCGTCCGGTTTCGAAGGGTGGCCTGGACTAAAACCTCCCGGGGGAAACTGTTGTAAAGATCAAGCAAGGCGGTGCAGCTCTTTTCTACCCGCTCGATAAAAGGGTCATTCATCACTATCTTTCCATTCTTAAGTTAGCGTACGATGTTATAAAGTTCTATCTGCCAGCGCCACTCTTTTCGATCCGAGGCGTGCCACCATTGCTTAAGTATGCCCACTTCACCACCGGGTAGAAGCACCGGCAACTGCAGGTGCGCTTCCCCGGGCCATAAGTCTTCTCGTTCAATCCGCTCACCCGTTCGTCGCAACAAACAGATGGGACTCTCTTGGGTTTGTTCCAGGTCTTGACCAAGGGCTAACCGCCGGCCCGCTCCATCGGAAACTTCGACCGTTAGCAGCGGCGGGGCGGCGTGAACAAGCAATTTATCGGTCGCATCCAATAAGCCGCGGCTCAGCAACAAACCGGTACTGCCGGCTTTGGGGTACCACACGGCCCAGTACTGCATCGCATGCTCTGCCATCTTCAGCTTTATCCTTGCTCAGTTTCTAATATATCTTGGGCAGCCTCCAACACCTGATCGGCCACAAAATAAGCGGTCGGTTGATCAAATCCTTCCTCGGCCATCAAGCGAGAGGCCACGTCGATCCGGCTTAAATTGAGTACCTTGGCCGGGTCGGCCTCGTCCATGTAAGCGGCATACAGCTCCCGAGGAGATAGATCTTCAATTTCATCAAGCCTGACAGTTTTGTCCTTGCGCTCATACGGTTTGCGAAGGACCTCACGCCGCGTCCGAACCTGTTTAATTACCGCATCAACCGCCTTTTCTAAAGCCAGGCCAGGCGTCTCGGACTGATTCATGGCCACGACATTCTCCGGCCGAATATAAGCTACCACCCGGGCTTCAAAGCTATGTAACGTGCTCTCGCCGGTCAGCTCTCGCAAGGCCACGGCCGCGCCAATCATATCCGAGTGTTCGGCGGCCAAATTCTGTAACCGTACCTCGGCTTCAGCAAGCAAGTCATCCATGGCTTCAGAAAGACGATTATCGGTCTCAAAATGAAAATCCAGCCTGCTCATAAGTTTGCTCCTTACCCTTTTCCTCGTTTTTGGCCCCTTCTCACCTTGATCGTACGAGAAAATAAGATCCGGGGATATACTAACTTGAATAGTCTTTTAATTCGGACTGAGCTATTTATTCTTTTCCTAAGCCTACCAGTTGGGTTAGCCAGATCGGGCCGGCCAGGGCAAGAATAATGAGGAAAAAACAACCGGCTCAGGGGCCACCGCTGGGTCTCGCTGGCTCAAGCGGGGGGCGCTTCAAGCACGATAACCTCGACCAAAGGCGTGACTTCAAACTCTGCCTCCAGCAAGCGAGACTGAATAGCCTCGGTTAAGTGAGCGCGGATGTCGGCCGCCGGCATAGCAACATCGGCATTGCGCTGAACATAGACCACGATCAGCAGCGTATTCTGGCCTTCGATTCGAGCCCGGGTAAATCGAACGTTGCTCTCCACCAATTTAGCCAGTTCGCTATTCTGCACCGTTTGTTGAACCACCGTCGTCGCCCGTTCGGCCCGAGTTGAGCGCTGCAGATCGGGTTGAGTCCAAAATTGCCAGGTGAGGAGCACGGCTAATGCCACCGCGGTGGTGCTCAATACGCCCCAAAATATGGGGTGGCGTCCACGGTCGTAACGACTCCCTTCGGCGGATAAGCCTAACCCTCGAAAGGTGATGGCCCCGGCCAAATTAATTCCGACGAGTTGCAAAGCCAAGACAAACAAACCACTTCTAATCAACTCCCCGTCATTCAAAACCAGGGCGATCCCCACCACGCCGGCCGGTGGCGCCAGCGAGGCCGCTACCAACAACCCGACCGCCGCTCCGGACACCAGACTGCTCCGTTGAGATTGAGTTAAATTGAGCGCGCCGGCGGCGCCGGCTACCAGCGGCAACAAGACGGCCACCGATGAAACTTGACTGACCGACACGGTGAGTGAGGTCGCAATCTCTTGTTGGAAAACCAAGCTTAAGCCCGCGGTGACCGCAATCGTGACAGCCAGAGCCACGATGTAACGAAACAAGGAGCGGTAAAACAAATACCAATCGCCCCGAGCGGTGGCAATGGCCGTGTTCATCGCCGGGCCGGCAAAGGGAGCGATGAGCATAGCCGCGATCAGCAGATAACTGGTGTTGGTCACCAGTCCGGTCCAGACGACAATGCCCGCCGCCACGGCGTAGCCCAAAAAGCCCTGCCACGAGCCGATGCTCTGCAAACCGGCCAGAAAAATCTCGATTGGACTGCGGAACTCGACGTCGGTGACCTGGTCGGCGGCCTGCTCCGGCGGCGGATAAAGGGTGATCACCCCCCGAGGCGTGAGCGTAATGTGCAGGTCAGGCACTGTCTGCAGGGAAGCGAGGACGTTTTCCACCTGACTGTTACTCACGTGAATTATCGTCAGGATGGTTGACCCCTCGCCGCCGTTGGTGATGGGAAACTGAGCTAAATTTACGCCGTGGCAGGCTTTGGCCACATCTAGCACGGCCTGAGCATGTTGTTCCGGGACTTGAATTAATAATTGGCGCATGGCAACTTATGGCTTTCTTGGAATAGACAGAGCCCGAAATTAATTAGTCGATCTCATTCGACAGTCTTCATTTTCGTACTCTACTTCAATTGTCACGTGTTCAAAACCACTGTCCTGGGTTAGATCGATGATATGGCGTTTAAGTTGTAGAATCTCCGACTTGGTTGCCTCGTCGGGGACAACAACGTGGGTGCTCATAACGTGGTGTTGGCCATCTAGGGACCAGGCGTGGGTATGATGGGTAGACTGCACGGCATCGATCTTCTGGATCTTCGCGACCAACTGCTTGAGATCGACACCCTCGGGCACCGCTTGCAGAAAAATCGCTATGGTTTTTCTCAGATTCCGGACCACATTGTAGAGGATAAAGATCGTAATCAAGATCGAGAGCAGGGGATCAAGCACATAAAAGTCAAAGAACAACAGCAGGATACTAACCACCAGCACGGCCACCCAGCCCAGCACATCTTCCAACAAGTGCCAACCCACAACTTTGGCGTTGAGTGAGTCGCCGCCTTTGAGCCGCCAGGCCGCCAAGCCGTTAACCGTGATGCCTACCACGGCAAAGACGATCATACCTGGAGCATAGGTTGGTTCCGGGCTGAGCAGGCGCGGCCCTGCCTCATAGATCACCATCAAACCGCCACCGATGAGCCCCAGCGCATTAATCAAAGCCCCAAGCAGCGAGTAGCGCCGGTAGCCATAAGAGTAGTCGGGATCGTCACGCTTCTGAGCATAGTGATCTAAGAACCAGGCTAACCCCAAAGAGAAGCTGTCGCCTAAATCGTGTAGGGCATCGGCCACAATGGCAATACTATTGGTCCATACCCCGCCAATCAGCTCAAAAATGGTAAAACCGAAATTGAGAAAAAAGGCGAGTTTTAAGTTGCCTGTGTTGCTTTGATCATGGGCATGGCTGTGCTTCATCTTTGCCCAACGCTACTCTCTTCAGTCCTCTCAGCAATATTTACCTAACCCATCCTAGCTTAGCGAGCGGTGCCCTGGGATACTCAGGCGAGTGAACTTAATCGAAAAAAAGAGCTATCTTTTGGATAGCTCTTTTGGTTACAAAATATCACCCACTTGAGCGTAGACAAAAGCTAGTCTTCGCCCTTACTCTAGCATCTATGAGAGATCAACGATTACACCTGGCCCACTACACTAATACCTACCAACCGGTCACCAGCGGCGTAGTCCGATCGGTGAGCACTTTTAGACAAGCCCTCACCGAACTCGGTCACAACGTTTTTATCTTTGCCCAAGAGGCCAGCGACTTTGAGGACTGTGAACCGTTTATTTTTCGCTATCCCGCCCTCGATCTGCCCGGTTTGCCTGATTTTCCACTGACTATTCCGATGTCCCCCTTCATCGATAAAGTGCTGCCCTATCTGAAGCTGGATCTCATCCACAGCCACCACCCATTTTTGTTGGGCCAAACCGCTGCCAAGAAATCGAAAGAGTTGAAGGTTCCCTTAGTTTTCACCTTTCACACTCGCTACCAGGAGTACAGCCACTACGTCGCGATCGATCAGGGATTAGTCAAAAAAGCCATCGGAGGCTGGCTGGGCGACTATATGCAGAAATGCCACCACGTTGTGGTGCCTAGTGAGGGGATTAAACAACTCCTGGCCGAGCGCTATGGCATCAGCGGGCAGGTAACCGTGGTCCCGACCGGCATCGATCTCACCCCTTACGCTAAGAGCGAGGGCCAGCGGGTCCGAGAGGCATGTGGCTGGGGCGATGATCTGGTCCTCATTTCAATTGGACGTTTAGCCTTGGAAAAAAACTGGTCTACCTTGCTGGTGGCCGTAGCCCAAGTCATTGCCCAACATTCCCAGGTGCGCTTTGTCTTGTTAGGCGACGGCAGCGAGCGCGAGTCGCTTGAGGCTCAAGCCGCTGACCTGGGCATCGCCGATCGGGTCGAATTGACCGGCAATGTACCCTTTGAGCAAGTCCCCGACTACCTGGCCGCGGCGGACCTATTTTGTTTTGCCTCCGTAACCGAGACGCAGGGCTTAGTGACGATGGAAGCCCTGGCGGCCGGCTTGCCGGTGGTGGCGGTTAAGGCGACCGGTACCACCGATGTCCTTGAACCTGACCGCCAGGGCCTCTTGACCGACGACAACAGCGCGGCCCTGGCCCAGGCCATCCAACGGCTGGTTGAAAACCAGGCCCTCCGCCAGCAGTTTAGCCAGGCCGCGCTCGAGCGAGCCCGCGAATTTGAGATGCTGGCGCAGGCCCAAAAGCTGCTCAAAGTCTATGAGCGGGCCATCGAGGATCAAAAAGGGGGTCGTTATATTCGAGTCGAGAGCGAGGAGCAGGTTGTCGCCAAAGAAGATACGCTGTTTAGACTCCTGGGGCTAAGTTTTCTGAGTTGACCATAGCAGAGTCTAAGCAAGAGAGAGTAACACGAACAATGAAAAGAGTTTTTGTGATTTCTCGCTATATTTTATTTCAACATGGTTTAAAGCAATTATTACAACAATTTCCGGGCTTGACCATCATCGGTCAAGAAAAAGAGATTAAACCGGCCCTTGACCGGATCAAACAGCTTGAGCCGGATACGGTCATTTTTGATACGAGCGCCTCCGAGTCATTTCCTAAAGATGTGATGCAGCTCTTAATGTCGATCCCAAACACTTTGATTATCGGTCTAAGTCTACGAGACAATCGGCTGTACCTCTTTCGGGCGGAAAACGGGGTGGTGGATCAGGTGGATGACCTGGTCGCGGCCATAAAATACGAGACACTGGCCAAAGTTCAGGACACGGCCTTCCGGCACAATGCGGTGATGGCCGGATCGATGGGTTAAGATCCCGGTTTCTTATAAGCCAATCCACACCTTACAGGTTTTGAGAACGTGTAAGGTTTTCATCATGATGGGAACGAGGAGAAATGAGAGCAGGACCAAAGAAAAAACTAATCTTGATGGTCATCGATGCCTGTGCCAGCCGCGTCGTAGTACCGGCCATTCTTTCCGGCCGGTTGCCAAATTTGCAGCAACTGGCGGAAAGGGGCGTGCTGCGCCCGCAGTGTACCGCCATCTTCCCCAGTTTAACTCCGGCCGCCACTTCATCAATCTTTACCGGGAGCTATCCCAAGGATCATAACATCTTTGGTTTTCACTGGTACGATCTGGAAAGAAATGAAGTGGTCTACTACGGTGACGACTTTTGGGTCATCGTCAAGCAAGGTTTAGGGCAGTTCTTTGAAGATTTACTGTTTAAGCTCAACCATGTCCGCCTGACCGCGAAGACCATTTTTCAATCTGTCGAGGAAGCCGGTTTGCAGGCCGCTTGTCTCAACTATCTCATGTTTCGCGGTAATGTCAAACACCAGGCCAACCTGCCCCTACTGCTCAGCTTGCTGCCGGGGGTGCCCGCCTCCGAAGAGCTTTACGGACCCTCGCTTTTATACTTTGGCGACCTGGTCCAGACCAATCTTACAACTACGGGCGAGCCGCTGGAAACGGTGGGCGGCATGTTTAAGCGGTACGGCTTTGCCGACGAAAACACCTTTAAGTTGCTCTTCCAACTGGCCGAAACGAACTCGCTCCCCGATCTTTCCCTGGCTTACTTCCCCGATAATGACTATCAGAGCCACGATCTTGGCCCAGAAGCGGCCCTCTCAACGATTGAGCAGTTTGATCAGAAGTTGGGCGATCTATTTGAACTATGTGGCGGCCTGGAAAGGTTCTTGGCAGAGTTTTGCTTGATCATCACCGGCGACCATGCCCAATCCATGATGGTGGAAGACGGAGAGACAGCCGGTATCCGGCTCGACGAAATCTTGGCTGACTTCTCCATCGCGCCGACCGGCCAACCTTGGCGTGAGGAACACCAACTCATTTTATGCCCGGATATGCGCTGTGCCCAAATCTACTTTAAAGATCTGCCCACCCGGGAAGTTGAACACCTGATTGCGCTGTTGGCCGGAGACCGGCGCGTGGATCAACTGATCTGGCGGGCTCAGTATACCGGTGAAGACAACCGCTCGATCAACGTCGCCACCCTGGACCGGGGGCGACTCCGCTTTTGGCCGGGCAGTGACGGCCCCCAAACCGCGGTTGATCAGTATGGCTGCACCTGGAGTTGGGAAGGTAATTTGGCGGCGGTAGGCGGGCAAGTCTCCAAGAACAATATCCTGAGGTTTCCCAACTATCCCAATGCCTTTGAACGGATTACGGGGGCGATCAACGGGGAAAGCAGTGGGCACATTTGGGCTACGGCTCAGCCCGGCTACGAATTCAGTGTAGCGGAAACGAACGTGCATGTGGGCGGCGGTTCGCATGGATCGCTTCATGTTCAAGATTCGTTTTCACCTTTGTTGATCGCCGGCGCGCCGGCCGACTTATTTATTCCGGATCAGCCTCGGTCGGTTGATATTATGCCCATGTGCCTTTCAATCTTAGGACTAGCTTCAGAGCACCAGATTGGGACCAGTCGCGTTGCCGGCCGGCTGTAATTTACTTACTTTATGAGCCGCTTTAATGACCAAACTTCGGGCAATCCTTTTGAGCTATTCCGAATAGCTCTTTCCTCCACCGGAATTCACCCGACCTAGTATTGAAGCGGATCCTAATTACCTCTACCATATGGATACTTTAAGTAGACAAGAGTCTACAATTATTGATTGCCGCAATGGAGGAGCATTATGGTTTTTTCTGAAGACGTCCTAAATGCGTTTGAATTTATGGCGCCAGAGCGAGGGGAAGTACGTGAGGGTATCGTCTTGGAAATGACGCATCAAGGTGCTTTCGTCGATGTGGGGCTGAAGTATGACGGCTTCATCCCACGTCGCGAGTTGGATCGCTTGGATGAAGAGACGATCGCCAAGCTGACCAACGGCGCTTCGGTTCTGACCCAAGTGGTTGAGGTTGACACCTTTGAAGGTCTAATCGAGGTCACGCTCGTTGATGACAGCCTCCGGCGCAAATGGGCTGAACTTCAAGAAAAATTTGAGCAGGGCCAGATCTTTGAAATTGAGGTCACCGGTCATAACCAGGGTGGTTTATTGGCTCAGGCCGGTCCGGTTAATCTCTTCGTCCCGGCTTCTCAACTCTGGCAGCGAGGCGGCAAAAATCTGGAAGATTATATGCATGAGACGCTGCGGGTTAAACTGATTGAACTTGAGGAACGGCTGGAGCGAGCCATTGCCTCGCAACAAGCCGCCGAAGAAGAGCTCAGTCAACAAAACCTGGAACGATTAATAGAGACGCTCGAGGAGGGGCAGATTGTGCCCGGCATCGTCCGCCATCTCACCAAGTTTGGCGCGTTTGTCGACATCGGCGGCGCCGACGGCCTGATCCACATCTCGGAGCTATCCTGGCGCCAGGTCAACCATCCGCATGAAATCGTCAGAGTGGGCGACCAGATCAAGGTCTCGATTTTGGAAATTGACCGCAAAAACAGGCGGATCAACTTGAGTCTCAAGCGGCTTAAAGCTAATCCCTGGGCTACGCTCAAAGACGTGGTTCAAATCGGCCAAACGATCGAGGGTAAAGTCGTTAAAGTGGAAGACTATGGTGTTTTTGTCCGGCTTGAGGCCGGGGTTGATGGCCTGCTGCACATCAGTGAGATCGCCGATCCGCCGCCCGATAATCCTCGCGAGTTCTTTGAACCAGGCGATAAACTCAAGCTGCAGGTCCTTGACATCAACGCGAATAAACGACGCCT
>CALMIS010000216.1 GCA_937864185.1 uncultured Chloroflexota bacterium | reverse complement strand
AAAGGAAATAAAATATCATGAGTAAAGCGGATATTGGCCTCATTGGCCTGGCCGTCATGGGCCAAAACCTGGTATTGAATATGGCTGACCACGGCTTTACGGTCGCGGTCTATAACCGCACCGTGTCCAAAGTGGATGAATTTATCAACGGCAGCGCCCAGGGCACTAACGTGATTGGCATGCACTCTATCGAAGCGTTAGTCAGTCACCTCAAAAAACCTCGCCGGGTGATGCTGCTGGTCAAAGCCGGACCGCCTGTCGATCAATTTATCGACCAGCTCATTCCCCACCTCGAACCAGGGGACATCATCATCGACGGCGGCAACTCTAACTACAGCGATAGCATGCGCCGGGCCCAATATGTTGAGTCAAAAGGCCTGCTCTACATCGGCACTGGCGTATCGGGCGGCGAAGAAGGCGCCCGCCACGGCCCGTCCATTATGCCGGGCGGTTCCCAGGATGCCTGGCCGCATGTCAAGCCGATCTTCCAGGCCGTGGCGGCCAAAGTAGAGGATGGCTCGCCCTGTTGCGACTGGGTGGGCGCAGACGGCTCGGGCCATTTTGTCAAAATGGTCCACAATGGCATTGAATACGGCGACATGCAGTTGATCTGCGAGTCGTACCAGTTGCTGAAAGAAGTCCTGGGCTTGAGCGCCGACGATATGCACCAGGTTTTTGCCGAGTGGAACCAGGGCAAACTAGACTCGTACCTCATTGAGATTACCCGCGACATTTTGGCCTTTAAGGATGAGGCCGGCCGGCCGCTGGTGGAGCAAATCCTTGATGCCGCCGGACAGAAAGGGACCGGAAAATGGACCGTCATCTCGTCCCTGGATATGGGTATTCCCTTGACCTTGATCGGCGAAGCGGTAATGGCTCGTTCTCTGTCGGCCCTCAAAGAAGAGCGCGTGGCTGCCTCAAAAGTGCTGTCCGGTCCCACGCCTTCCTTCGCTGGCGACAAAACCGCCTTTATCAACGATTTGCGCGAGGCCCTCTACGCCGCCAAGATTATCTCCTACACCCAAGGTTATATGTTGATGCGGACCGCGGCGCAGGAATATGGCTGGAATTTGAATTATGGCGGCATTGCTCTGATGTGGCGGGGTGGTTGTATCATTCGCTCGGCCTTCTTGAGCAAAATCAAGGAAGCGTTTGACCAGAATCCGAACCTGACCAACCTCCTGCTTGATCCCTATTTCAAGGAGCAGGTCGAAGCGGCCCAATCCTCCTGGCGGCGGGTGGTGGCCAAAGCGGTTGAGCTAGGTATTCCCGTGCCAACCATGTCCAGCGCCCTGGCCTTCTTCGATGGCTATCGCCGTGATCGCCTGCCGGCCAATCTACTCCAGGCCCAACGCGACTACTTTGGCGCGCACACCTACGAGCGCGTTGACCGGCCGCGCGGGCAGTTCTTCCACACCAACTGGACCGGCGCGGGCGGTGCGGTAACGGCCAGTACGTATGAAGCATAGAGACTATCGAGACCTTTAGCCAAGCTGAAATTATGCCACTTCGTTCCCACCTTTGCGTGGGAACGAAGTGGCACTTGTAAAAGCGTGGCGCTTGTTGAACGGGGTTGTCAATACCGAAATTTTTCACTTGGCTGATCGAGGCAGTAGAAAAAGGCGCAACCGATATCGTAAGCGGCGAACGCCCTTTCTCCACAATGATTTTCAGCGCCTCACCCGGAGTCACAACGACCCAAATTTAGACGCTAACCCGTTACCCAGCGAGCAACCAAGCCTCGCGCCTCCGAACCAAGCTTCATGTGACTCTGATCTATCTGGGCAGCGCAGTTTGAGCAGTGCAGGTGAGCCGTTACGCCCGTCAGCAGTCGAACACCGACCAGCAGATCTCGTTTCGCAACCGCTGATCCTCCAGGACGAGTTCGCGGATCGCTTCCGGAAGTTGTTCGCGCTGCCACCGGCACTCGAGCCGACCGGCGCTCTCACCTTCGCCTCCAGGGGCAGCGGCACGCGCGGCCTTGATCGCATAGGCCGCCGCCCCGAGTTCGTGGGCGGCGACATGCGCCACCGCTGCCGCCTGACCGGCAGCATAGGCCGCGTGCCGAGCGGCTCCCTTCAAACCTCTTGCCGCCGCCATAGCCTGCCCCCCCGCCGCGCGGGACTGAGACATCCTGATCTCACCCCGTGCCCATGCCCGAATTTGCTCGATCGCCTGCCGAGGCCGCGGGTCCGAGGGTTGCACCGACTCGAAGAGGGGTAGAACGTGCTCTGCGCACGTAGCCGCCCACAAAGCCAGGAGCCGATGGTCGGAGTCCGTGAGCGTTCCCCCGCGGCGGATGGTGATGAAGCGGAGGTCGCGAACTTGGGGGAGGATCATAGTTGCACCTTATCTTTAAGGAGACAGACAGTCCCCAGTCTCTCCTGCTAGATGTCCGTATCTACATTTATTCTGGCTGGTAGACAAGAGCCAGGGAGCCAAAACTGAGCGCCTTGCTTTCGACAAGCCTCAGCTTCGTTGGGGGTGTCCCGTCCGGAAAAAACCGCCTGCCCCTGCCCATGATGAAGGGTTGGACTAAGAACCGATACTCATCGATTAGATCCGTGCCCATCAGCGATTGGACCAGGGTCGCACTGCCATCGATAATGATGTCTTTGCCCGGCTGCTGTTTCAGTTTGGCGAGTTCTTCCACCACATTGCCTGAGATGATGGTGGACTCTTTCCAGGGAGCTGTCGCGAGCGTGGTCGAGACCACATACTTGTGCATCCGGTTGAGGATCGGTCCAGGACCATCGCCGGTCGTCTGGGTGGACCAGCCCGGCCAGAGCATGTCATAGGTGACCCGTCCCAGGAGGTACGCATCGCCGTTCGAGTACTCCTCCGTAATGTAGCGCATTCTCTCGGGGCTATTTGTGTTCTGCCACCAGTAATCCATCGTAGCTGCGTCAAAGACACCATCCAGGGTGATCCACGCCTTCACCCAAAGCTTTCTCAT
Source organism: uncultured Chloroflexota bacterium (assembly GCA_937864185.1). Taxonomy (GTDB): domain Bacteria; phylum Chloroflexota; class Anaerolineae; order 4572-78; family J111; genus JAGRBY01. Next base: position 5,617 of record CALMIS010000216.1, on the reverse strand, counting down.
GGGAGTTTCTCCTTTCTAGAAGAATCATGTTCTCCCTTACTTCCGCGTTCAATAGAGTTTTTCGCCCTTTTCGAGCATATCTAGAAATTGCTCAAGCCGCTTCTGGCGAGTTTCCGGCTTCTTGGCCGTCTGTAAGCGATAGGCGATGGCGTAGCGGTTTTGTTTGTTCAGGGTTTCAAAGAAGGCTTTAGCCGCCGGGCGTTTCTCCAGCGCCGCCAGAAAATCCTCCGGCACCGTCATTTCGCTGGAGGCATAGGCTGCTGCCCAGCGACCATCGGCCTGGGCGGCTCGCACGTGAACCAGGCCCGGTTCTTGCATCCGGCCCGCGGCGATGAGCCGCTTGACGTGCTCGCGATTGCGCTTGGACCAGTTGCTGCCGGGCCGGCGGGGAGTGAACCGCTGCAGATACGCCTGGTCGTCAAACGACTTTTTAATGCCGTCGATCCAGCCCCAACACAATGCTTCGATCACGCCCTCTTCCCAATTGATTGTTTTTTGACCGGAGCCTTTCTTATACATTTTAACCCACACCTCCGACTCGGAGGCATGATTCAGCGCCAACCACTGCCCAAAGGCGGAGGCGTCCTCAAAAGCTTGAATACGGGTTTGATCCGGGTCTGGCACGCTACCTCCTTATGGCCATACACATCTTCTCGTTTAGCGATCGGCCAGGTTAAAAGTGACAAATAAATCGATAAGCTAGCGGGCTTGACCGATGGCCCTCGGCGGTGTCGCCGCTTATCCTCGCTTTGTCAGAACGCAGTGCATCGCCCCGGCAGTGGCCACGTGCTCGGTGCAGTGGTAGCCCAAGGCGAGTGTATCGAGGTTGGCGAAAAGGTCTTCGCCGAAACCCAGCAGAATCGGGCTGATCGCGAGATGCAATTCGTCGATGAGGCCGGCTGCGAGATACTGGCGGATGGTAGCCACACCCCCACCCAGCCGAACATCTTGCCCCTTGGCCGCCTGGCGAGCGCGCTCTAGCGCCGTATGAATGCCATCGGTGACAAAGTGGAAGGTGGTCCCTCCGGCCATAGCCACTGACTGCCGGGGGTAATGGGTTAGCACGAAAACCGGCGCATGGTAGGGGGGCGTATCGCCCCACCAGCCCTTCCAACTGTCATCCGGCCAGGAGCCTCGGATCGGGCCGAACATGTTGCGGCCAAGAATCCAGGCCCCGATGTTGTCGAAGCCCCGGGCCACATACTCGTCATCCACGCCCGTTGAGCCGCCTTCGTTGCCAGACATCTGTTGAAAAGTTCGGGTGGCCACTACCCAATCGTGGAGGGATTCGCCGCCGACCCCGAGCGGGTTCTCCAGACTCTGGTTTGGTCCGGCGCCATACCCATCGATGGATATTGAGAAACTGTTGACCCGCAGCTTAGACATAGGACTCCTCCTGTGAAAATAAGGTGTTGGACAGGAGTCCCAAAGCTAGCTTTGGGACTCCTCCGGATTTTTATTCTCGGTGCTGTGCCGCAGGCTGAGTCCGTCTCCTCTGAAAATAGGAGGGCAAACCTTGGTTTGCCAGCACAGCAAGCTCTGCACTCCATTTGTTTACCCGGTGTCTTCCCCTTTAGGCCTGTCCGACTCCTTTTGATTGAGGCCGAGTTGTTGGTAGCGGAGATAAACGACCCCGGAGCCGAACGTGTGCGTTTCAACGAACTCCAGCTCGATCGGGTGGTCCAATGCCGGGAAGAAGGGTGTGCCGCTGCCCAGGATGACCGGCTGGACGAAGAGCCGGTATTCATCGATCAAGCCGAGCCGCATAAAGGTGGCGGCCAGGGTGGGGCCGCCCAGATCCATGTTCTGGCCGGACTGCTGCTTCAGCTTCATCACCTCGGCGGCGATGTTGTCTCTGACCAGCCGAGCGTTCCCCTGAACCTGCTCAAGAGTTTTGGAGAAGACGATCTTGGGAGTACGCTTCCAGATGCGGGCGAATTCAAGCTCATGCGCCGGGGCCGCCGGGTTTTGATCGGCCGTTTCCCAGTAGGCCATCACCTCATACAGCCGCCGCCCACACAGGTAGGTGTCGAACTCGCCCTGCTGCTCGTTGATGAAGGTATGGAACTCCGCGTCAATGACGTGCCAGTCCAACTCCCGGTTCGGCCCTTCGATAAAGCCATCGAGCGAGACCAGCATCGAATAGACGACTTTTCTCATTAGGCTTGCTCGTAGGCTTGCTTGAGACGGTCGAGGTCAAACTTTTTCATTTGGAGAAACACTTCGGTCACCCGCCCGATCTGCTCCGGGGTGCCCCGGCTCATCATCTCAGCCATGGCCGTGGGCACGATTTGCCACGATACCCCGAACTTGTCTTTCAACCAGCCGCACTGCTCGGCCTCCGGCACGGCGGAGAGCTTCTGCCAGTAGTGATCGATCTCCGCCTGCGTCTCACAGGAGACCATAAAGGAGATGGCTTCGTTGAAACTGAAATGGTGTTCGTGGGCGCTGTCCATAGCCGCGAACCACTGGTTTTCGAGCATGAAGTCGGCAAACATGAGGGTGCCTTCTTGGTCGGGTTCCATACCTTTGGGGTAACGGGCCAGGTGTCCCAGTTTTGAGTTTTTGAACACCGACACATAGAAATTAATCGCCGCTTCCGCCTGGCCGCAGACATCGCCGACAAACAGGAGCGACGGCACAATCGGCGGTCGGGGGTCGCCTTCGGGATTGGTTAGAATCAACTGCCACGACACCCCATACTTGTCCTGGATCCAGCCATAGCGCTGGCTGAAGGGGTACTGATCAAGCGGCATGAGCGCCGTTCCCCCCTCGGACAACTTCTCCCACAGCGCGTCGAGCTTCTCGCTCGCATTTTCTTCCCGCGACGGGTCGAAATTCACGAAGAAGGATACCGACGGATTGAACTTAAACAGCGGCCCCGCGCTGATGGCCATAAAATTCTGCCCCCACAACTCAAACGAGACGGTATCGACCTCACCCGAGGGCGTGTCGTGGAGGGTCGTTATACTCGTAACTTTTGCATCAGGAAAAACTGAGCAATAAAACTCGGCGGCTTCTTTGGCCTCCTTGTCAAACCACAAATGGGGAACGATTTTTTGCGCGTTCGTTTTCATGGTGTTTTTTCTCCTCAGAAAATAGCGCCGCAGGCCGGGGGGCTTGGGGGGTGTCTCCCCGAACCCCCTATTTTCATCCTTTGGGGTGCAGCCCCGGCTGCATGTTAACTCCCTTAGATAACTGATTAACTTCTTGATCTCTCTACTTTTGTTGCTTATTCGCCGCTTCTTAAGCGGCCTCAGCTTTTTCCATATTGAGATGGTTCTCTGCCAGTTCTTTAAGCTTTTGCAGTGCTTTTGGCCACATGTCCTGCATCATCTGCTTGTACTCGTCTTCGATATCTATATCGACCAACACTTCGGTGGTGCCATTCTTCTCTTTGAAGGTGTAGTTTTCACTCGCACCGGCCCAGGCCCGCACTGCTTCGCTTGAGGTGTCTTCTTTTCCTTCTGCTACAATGCCCAAGTGTTCAATAGAAACGTACTCATACTGCCGGTTCTCTTTTATCCGACCGACCATGCCTCCCATCTTGCCCGACTCTCCGGGGGCAAGAAAGAGAATTTTACTCCCTTTATTCCAGTCGCCGACGTAGTGAGAACCGGGCATAAAGACCTCCGTCCATGCCCGATAGGAATCCTGATTGAGCATTATATCCCAAACTTTTTCCTTGGGGGCCTTGATCACAATTGAAAAATGTAGTTTGTCCATCATGATTATTTCTCCTTGATTTTTGCTTATTTTCACCGACTTTTAAGCTGAGCCCACTCTACTCCTATCAAGAATTCTCCCTGGTCGTCAGCAAATTGGCTCTGTCACTGTCTTGTCCACAAAGCACTCTTCTTTACTGTTCAGGCCATTTGGTTAATCGATCAGCGCGCCGCAACTGACACCCGTGCTAGCACGGATGTTCTGGTACTATACACTTGTTACTTCAAAAAGTCAAGTGATAAATTCAAAATTTAAGATTCAAGATATAAAACTTTCAGTTATCATTTCACAGCCCGGGCTAGTTCCGTACCAAAAACGGGAGGTAGATCTTGGTCGTAGGGGCAGCGCCAGACGAGGACTGAATGCTCCAGGTATAGCTGGCGGGGGTCGAGTCGAGGTTCAAGGCCATATCCAGAGCTCGGACCTGGAGCGTGTGTTGGCCGGGGGTCAGGCCCTGGACGGTATGGGGCGAATCGCACGGCTGGAAGGCGGCGCTGTCCAGCGCGCACTCAAACAAAAGCAGCGAGCTTGGGGTCGGGGTATCACTGCCGGTAAAGGTAAAGGTGGCCTCGAACGCCGGGGTGGTGGCCGGTGGCCCGGTCAAGGGGGTGGTTTCGGGCGGGGTAGTGTCTCCCGGCTGCAGATTGGCGCATTGATCCTCTTTGTTACCCTGAACGATATTGTTTCCGCCGGTGGGGGGTGGTGTATTTTCCTTGCACTGCAAATTGCCGTCGATCATGTTTTGCTTGATGATGACGCCGCCCGTATTCTGGAAGACCTGCACATTGCCGCCAACCTGATTGCGAGTAGCGCTCAAGATACCGCTGTTAGATTCATACTGGATATCGGCATTGACCTGCACCTGGTCAACCTGGGCCGCCCCGCCTTGCTTAAGTTGGATACTACCCCCAACCGTGGAGCCGGCCAGCACTCGCACGACTGCCGCGCCTTCGGCTTGAACGTTGCCGATGACCCTCACCTGCCAGGCCGTCAACGAGGCCCCATTTTCTACCTTAATCGTACCCTCCACCTTTGTTCCTCTCAAGGTGCAACTGCCGTTTTGCGGTACGCGCAAATTATCTACCGTCACTGCTCCCAGAAAACCCTGACAAGTAATTTCTTCAGCCCGGCTCACCCCGGCGGCAAACCCGACGAGGATCAACGCCAGCAGCCCAGTTAGGCCAAATTTGACAAAGTGATTCATCATCCATCTCCTTTTCTTTTCTCATTGAACTTCCCGATCAGTACTGACTTATACAATCGATTTTCGAAACTACTACACGGGCTCAACCTTGCCGGCCCGGACTCAAAAACAGCGTCCGGCCTAAGCCGGACGCTGTTTAGTTTGGTTTGACAATGAGTCGCTCCTTCGCCGGGTTATTCGCTCGGTGTCGCTGCCGGGGTGCCGGTTGTGGGGGTTGGATCCGGCGTGTCGGTGACCGAGTCCCGGCTGTCCGTTGGCCCGGGTGTAGCCGTCGGTCTCGCTGGTGGAACGGTTGTAGCCGTAGGCGGAACCGGGGTATCGGTCGGCATCTCCGTTGGGGTTGGCGGCGGTGTCTCCGTTGGAATTGAAGTGCTGGTTGTCGTTGGCAGCGGCGTTTCCGTGGGCGTGGGCGTTGCCGTCAAGGTTGAGCTGCTGGTTGCCGTCGGCAGCGGTGTCTCCGTTGGGGGTGGCGTACTCGTCGCCGTTGGCAGCGGCGTTTCCGTCGGTGTGGTCGTTGCCGTCGAGGTTGAGGTAACCGTCGGCAAGGGGGTGCTGGTTACCGTCGGCAGCGGTGTCTCCATTGGGGTTGGCGTACTCGTCGCCGTTGGTAGCGGTGTTTCCGTCGGTGTGGGCGTTGCCGTCGGGGTTGAGGTAACCGTCGGCAAGGGAGTGCTGGTCGCCGTTGGC
>CALMIS010000215.1 GCA_937864185.1 uncultured Chloroflexota bacterium | reverse complement strand
GGTGGGGGCCGAAAACGGATCCCGCGGGGAAACAGGAAAATACGGCCGGGCGGGGTGGGTTTTGAACGGGGGGGCAACCCCGCCGATGACGATAACCCCGCCCAACGCGACCCACAGGTTGAGACTGCGCGGAATGCCGTAAATACCAATCGTGCCCCGCGTCACCGACTCCCAGTTGGCGAAGACCGCGTGCATCATGACCAATAAGGCCAGGGTAGCCATGGCCATCGCCTGTTCCTGCATCCGGGCCAGGGCCAGGCCGGTGAGGAGCGCGAACAGCAAAGCGGCTAAGGCGCCTCCCAAGGTCGCCGCGACCAAACCGGTTTCGAGGTTGAGCAGGAAGGCCGGCAGCAGCGGCAAGGCCCGCTCTTTGATGTTCGGCGGGATGGTCAACAGCGCGGCGGTGTAGGCTCCGACCCCAAAAAAGGCCACGTGCCCAAACGAAACGATGCCGGAATTCCCAACAAAAACTTGCAAGGCCACCACCAAGGTACACAAGATAAAGAAGTTAGTGGTGATGCGGACAAGGTTGGCCTCGCCCCAGAGCGAGACCCCGCCGCCCACCAGCAGCAGTCCCAGCGACAGCACAAGCCAGGTGCGCCCGCTGGCGCGCAGTCGCCGGCGTGACCAGTTGCCCATCAAACTCGCTCTCCGCTCCGGGTGGCGATCAGGCCCTGGGGTCTGAAGTACAAAATAACGACCACGGCGATCAAGGAGAAGGCTTCGGTGAAGGGCCGATAACTGACCGGCAAGATAACGTCTAAGGCGATTTCCAGAAAGGCCAGGACAAAGCCGCCCAACACCGCTCCCCACAAATTTCCCAACCCGCCGATAACCACGGCGATGAAGGCTTTGAGGATCGGCACAAAGCCCATGTCCGGCGTGACCGTGCCCCGGCGAGCGACCCACAACACGCCGGCCACCCCGGCCAGAAAACCGGAGATGGCAAAGGCCAGGGCGATCACCCGGTTAGCGCGGATGCCCATCAAGCGGGCCACCTCAAAATCGAGCGCGGCGGCTCGGATGGCCAGGCCCCACCAGGTTCGCTGTAAGAAGGCGGCCAGCAAGCTCAGGGCCACCAGTCCAACCCCGAGCGTGATCATCGGCAGGACCCCAATCTGAAAGGTGCCGATCCGCCAGACCTCATCAAAAATACCCGGGACGGGCACGCCTTGCGGCCGGGGCGAGATCAATTGTCGAATCAGATTTTGGATGATCACGGCAACGGCAAAGGAAGAAAAAAGGAGGGTGACAAACGGCGCCCGGCGCAAGGGCCGGAAGGCAACCTGCTCCACCAGCATCGAAGCAACGGTCGCAAAGATGATGCCAGCCACCGCCGCCGTCACAAAGGAGATTTGGGCCGCCACCAGCCAAAACATGACGTAACCGGTGATAGTGACCAGTTCGCCAAAAGCAAAATTAAGCATGCCCAAGACGCTGAAGACCATGGCTAACCCCAACGCCAGGAGCGCATAAATGCTGCCCAGACTGAGGGCATTGATCAGTTGCTGAACCAGCAGTTCAGGGCTCATGCGTCTCCCAGGTAAGCTCGTTCCAGATCAAGCCCTTTCTGGTGGAACTCCCGAGCGCTACCTTCGGCCTGCACCCGGCCGGAAGCGAGCACGTAAGCCCGGTCGGAAATCTCCAGAGCTTGATGAACGTTTTGTTCAACCAGAACAATGGTCAAGCCGTTGTCGCGCAGTTGCCGGATGAGCCGCATAATATCTTCCACCAACAGGGGCGCCAACCCCAAGGACGGCTCGTCGAGCAGCATGAGTTGGGGCCGGCTCATCAAGGCCCGGCCGATCGCCAGCATTTGCTGTTGTCCGCCGGAAAGCGTACCACCCAGTTGGCTTTGACGCTGGGCCAAAATAGGAAACTGTTGAAAGACCATAGCGAGCCGCTCCTCGAGGACGCGCTTATCCCGCACCAGATAAGCTCCGGCCCGCAAATTCTCCAGGACGGTCAGTCTGGCAAAGATGCGCCGGCCTTCCGGCACCAGGGTCAGCCCCTGGGCCAGGTTATCCTCCGGCGACCGGCCGTTAATCCGGGCGGCTCGGTAGCGGATCTCGCCGCGTTGGGGCCGGAGCAAGCCCACAATCGTCCGCAGCAGCGTACTTTTGCCGGCTCCGTTCGGACCCAAGACCGCGACGATTTCGCCGGCTTCGGCCGTTAGGGAGAGGCCGTGCAGGACTTCAACCGGCCCGTAGTTGACCACCAGATCACGAATTTGTAACAAGCTGGGCGCACCTGAGCCGTTACGGTTCTGGAATGTAATCCGGCAGAACCTGATCGACAAAGGTGAGCGCGCCATTCTCCACCTTGACCAGGGTGACTGCTTTGTTGGCCCGGCGCGTCTCGGGGTTCATGCTAATTGTGCCGGTAACCCCTTGGAAGTCGGAAATCTGCTTGAGGCCTTCGATAATGTCGGCCGGTTCGGCGGAACCGCTGGTTTCAATGGCGCTTTTGAGCAGGTAAATGTCATCATAGCCAATGCCGTAAACCACCGAGTCCGGGGCTGAGCCGGTGCCGGCCTCGTATCGAGCAAAGAGGTCGGCCAGGGCATTGCCTTCGCTGGGGAAGGCGTGGGTGGTAAAGACCATCCCTTCGACCGCCTCGCCGGCATCCAACAGCGACGCATCGTGGTTGCCGTCGGTGGAGATGAGCGGCGTTTCCACCCCGGCGGCCCGCAGTTGGCGGACGAAGATCGGCGTGTCGGGGATGAACATAGCGGTGAAGAGCACATCGGGCTGTTCCGGCAGGCCGGCGATAGCGGTAGCCAGGGCTGAGTAGTCGCCCGCGTCGATGCGATACTGCTCTTCGCCGCTAATTTGGCCGCCCAACTGCTCAAAGCTCTCGTTAAAGTAATCGATCATCTTGTCGGTGTAGGGAATTTCGGTGGAGCGAACCACAAACGCCGTGCGGTAGCCCTGCTCGTAGGCATATTGAGCGGCCAGGGCGCCCTGGATGGTATCGCTCATCACCAATTGGAAGGCACAGTCGCCGGCGTCACCGACCAGCGTCGGGGCGGTGCCATCGCCGGTGGAAATGGGGATGCCCTGGCTGCACGCCACCGTAGCCTGGGCCAAAAATGGATCCCCGGTGGTGCCAATGATATAGGCGATGTCGCCTTCACCGAGAACTTCCTCGAGGAGTTGGATGCTGAGGGCCTGATCATTTTTTCCGTCTCGGGTGATCAATTCCAGCGGGCGACCAAGCACTCCACCGGCGGCGTTAATCTCTTCGACGGCAAATTGAGCACCGTTGCGAACCGGCAGATCGTAAAATGAATAGACATCGCTAAAGTCACCGACGTAGGCGATTTTGATCGGTTCGCCGCTCGTCACTCCTTCGGCTGATTCTGCCGGAGCTGGTCCGGCCGGTTCTTCGGCGGCAGCCGGTTCGCTCTCCGCCTGAGCGGGGGTCGCTTCGGCAGCAGCCGGTTCGCTCTCGCCGGCGCTCGGAGCCGGGGGAGCCGCTTGGCAGGCAGCCGTCAGGCACAAGGTTACCAGGGCAATGAGGCCCATCTTCCAGGTAAAAATCTTCATCTTCTCCTCTTCCTTAAAGTAATTTTATCTCACGCCAGACCGTGCAACTGGAGCACGTTCTGCGAAAGGATAGCCCGGCCAATGGTCTCGGCTTCCGGTAGGGTGACAAAATCCCGCTCAACGGCGCTGCTTAGGACGCGCTCCAAAGACTGACGGGCCGTTTTGGCCGAGATCCATAGAATCTCCGGCTCCGAAGCTTCGTCGGAGCCGTACAGAATCTTGCCGGTCGGCACCGCGCCGATCACTTGAGTGAGAACACGATCCATATCAAGCATGCCCCAGGGCAGATACAGTGACAGCTCCAGGTAAACCAGAGGGTATAGCGCAGCCAGATAGGTTGCTTCTCCCAGCCAGGGAAAGCCGCTGTGGATGAGGACGGTGGGCTGAGCAGCAAAACGGGTCAAAAGCGGGCCCAAATGGGACGGGCGAGCGTGAGAGAGGACCACATCGGTGTCACCCGCCCCGGAGTGGATATGGACCGGCCGCTCATATTTTTTGGCGATTTCAAAGGTAACGTTCAGCAGGTGGTCGCGCAGCGGCTTGCTCGTATCCCGGCCTTCGCGCCAGCCGGCGGCTTGCCAGCGGTGGTACGACTCAGCGATCTCCTGGCGATCGGGCAGGCCGACATCCAACCCGGTCCGGTAAGCAATAATCGACTTAAAGGCCAGGCAGCGCGGGTCTTGGGCCGCACTTTCCAGGTCAGCCCGGAAAGCCGCTTCAAGATCGGCCACATGCTGGGTTTGCCGGCGAGCTGCCTCGATCATCGGCTCGATCCGGGCTACCCGGTGGATTGGCACGCCCACTAATTCTTGCATTTCAAGTTGATCCACCTTTGGCAGGGGAAAGCCGTCGTCAATAAACAGGGCTGTCAGATTAGCATCGCGCATCAATCCGGAGATATAAGCCTGAGGATTGCTGGCCAGGGCGGCGTGGCGAGCCGGCAACAGATCCGCCGGGCTGGTGCGCAGATAAGCGGCCAGGCGGCGGCGGGTGAGCATGGCCATCAAGGTAGAGTCCGTCATGGCCGAGACGGCGCCGGCCAGAGCCGGGTCGACTGCACTGGCCGACCCGAAGCACATGCCCATTACCGTGATCCGGTCAAGAAAACCTGCGGGTGACGCCGCCAGCAAAGTTTCGGCGCGAAAGCCGTGAGCGTGGGCATCGACAATCGGTGTTTGGCTTAGATCGACTCTCATCCGTACCTCCAACCCAGGGTTTCGGTTAATTGGGCTTGCGCCAACTGGCCGTAGCTGTTCCATTCTAACCGGCGCGAGGCCAGAAACGCTTCAAATTGGGCTTCGCCCATGACCCACCGGGCGAAAGCCGAATGAGCCAACCGGTCGATGGCTTGACCCAGATTGGCCGGTAGCCGGTAAATTTTATTGGCTTCTCGCTCGGCTTCGGACAGGATTGAGGGATTAATTTGGAGCGGCTGGGGCAGTTCCAGTCTACGTTCCAAGCCATCGAGGGCTGAGGCAATGAGCATGGCCATCGCCAGATAGGGGTTGGCGGTGTGGTCGACGGTCTTTAGCTCCACATTAGCGGCTCGGTCCCGGCTGCCGACCGTGCCTTTGATCAACCGGAGGGCGGCTTCCCGGTTCTCGTGACCCCAACAGGTGAAACCGCCGGACCAAAAGTTAGGTTGCAGCCGGCTGTAACTGAGAATGCTGGGCGCGTAAACGGCCACCAAGTCACGCAAGTGGGTCAAAACACCGGCGGCTAAGGCCTCGCCGGTTGGGGTTAAACCTTCTATCCGGTCGCCACCGGTCATCAGATTTTGACCCTCTTGCCAGGCGCTGAAGTGGAGATGACAACCATTGCCTACGGCATTCTCTAACACCAGCGGGGCAAAGGAGATCTTAAAGCCGTGCCGGTGGGCTACCCGGCGGATGGTGGTCCGGGCCAGGACATGTTGGTCGGCGGCGGCCACCGGCGGCAGTGCTTCGAACGACATTTCGACCTGGCCCATCGAGTACTCAGGATGGAATTGAGCAATCTTGATGCCCTGTTCGTCGAGCGCGGTAAGCACCTCGACGGCAAAGCTTTCCAGCGGCAGCAGAGCGATCGGGCTGTAGCCGGGACCGTAGTGGACCGGCTCGCCATTGTCCTTGAGCAAGGTAAACTCCAATTCAAAGGCCATCTTGAAGGTGATGCCTTGCTCTGACGCCACTCCGGTGAAGCGTTTAAGCAGGCTGCGCTGGCAGATGGGCATGACGTTAAGCTCCTGGTCATACTGATCGACCGGCGCCCAAGCCCAACCGGGCGCCCCGGACAGCTCAACAATGGCGGACAGATCCGGGATCAAGCGCATATCGCCCGAGGGTGTATCGTAGCCGGGGCTGGCGGCAATGTGGTCATCGACGGCAAAGACGGCAAAGACATAAGACAGTCCAATACCGTAATGGGCGGCCTCAACCAGCCGGCCAATAGGCACGCACTTGACTCGCGTCACTCCGGCGTTATCGACCAGGGTACAGGCGACCAATCGAACCCCGTTTTCTTTTAACTTTTGCAGAGTTGAGGCTGGATTTTCGTTCAAAGCTTTCTCCTCTTAAAGTAAGCCAGGGCGAATTTGGCTCGGGTGTTGAACGACAAAAAACCCTAGCTAAGATCAGCCTTTCCAATAGTTTTTAGGAATTGAAACTTGATACGGAATGGTGGCTCATTCCGGCTAGGGCATCATTGATCTTCGGTTGGTGTTGGTTGAGCGGCGGGACCTGGCCGAGGCGGGGTCAAGCGACAATTTTACCCGGCTTAGGTTACTTAAATAACCCCATTCTTCCCTCGTTGTCGGAGTATATTTATTTTTATCGAGAGATCAAATGGAACCACGGACACAACAATTTACCCAAAAGGTAGACATTTTACCGCATTCGGTGTATGATGGCATCGACACCGCCACGATGCAGGTTGTTAAAGATGTCGAAATTTACCTTTATCTGTTCCCCGATCAGCCTGAAACATTCCACATGTATCAGGCCCTCAAGTCTGGTCCCCTCCAGAACTTACATTTTTGAGAGGTGTATCAATAGATGTGATTGATAATGTGTGATTGGACGGCTTTCCTTTACGGTGGCGCTGCTTAGTTCACCTTATTCTATGTGAGACAAAGAGAGGACAACAGCATGACACTTATTGAGACCGATAACAAGATCACATTGCAGAACAAAAGTACCGGTCATCACGAAGTCAGATCCAACCTCAAGAGTGGCATAGACTCGGAACATAAATACTTGAATAGAGCAGAGGTATTGGAAAAACAACTTGCCTCTGTAGAGGCTCACTATAAGGATGCGGCTGCGGGTATTCCTGAAAAAGGGCCCAAACAGGATTTCGAGCGTTATGTGACCGACCTCAGAGTCGAACTGGTCCAGACTAAAGAGCGGCTGGCTCAGGAAATTGCCGATCACGCTCGGGTAAAAGAACAGTTTCAGGCCCTAAGCACCTCCTTGGAAGAACGTGTGGCTGAACGGACGCGGGCGCTGGCCGCCTTATATGGGCTAATGGTGGTCGCCAATCACGCCGAGAGCTTAGAACACCTGCTGGACGAGGCGTTAGTGCAGGTGATGAGCGCCCTGCAATGCGAGACCGGGATGGTTATGCTGTTTGATGCGGAGATGGAACAGCCCCACTCATCCGTGGCGCGCGTCATTGTGGAGCATAGTAACGGATCCAAGATGCCGCACAAGCAGGGTTGCTTGCTGACGGAAAGCGACCTGTTCGCCGATCTGATTGAAATCACCGAACCGCTGCTGATTCTTGATACTAGCCAGGATGAGCGGCTACCGGTAAGAATGCGCCAGCTTAAGGTCCAGTTGTTACTGGCTCCCATACGGTTTGACGATCGAATTCAAGGGGTGGTTGGGCTGCTGCGCCCGGCCGGACCGGCTCCGGCTGAAGACAACATTGCGATGCTCTCGTTGGTCACCAATCAGATGGGGGTCGCCATCCAGCAACTGGAGCTGCGCAAGGAGGCCCAACAAAGGAAGCTGCTGGCCGAGAGGGAACGCTTGGGCCGTGACCTGCATGACACTATCACGCAGTCGCTCTACGGCCTGGCGGCGCTATCAGAGGCCGGCGAAGCCCAGCTTGAAGCGAGCGAATCGGGAAATGCTTCGCGCATTTTCAAGCGTATTGGCCAAACGGTCCGCCAGGCGCTCAGAGAAATGCGTCTCTTTATTCACGATCTGCGGCCGGGCATTCTTGAACAACATGGGCTAGTGGCCGCTTTGCAGTTGCGTCTAGAGGCCGTCGAGGGGCGCGCCGACACGCAGGTCCGGTTGCTGGCCGACGACCCCTTGCCCCTGCCCCAAGATGTAGAACACGCCTTGTACCGGATTACCCAAGAATCGCTGAATAACATCATGCGCCATGCTAACGCCAAAAACGTGACCGTCCTTCTTCGTCGTGTAGGGAATGAGGTGATTTTGGAAGTGGCCGATGATGGGATCGGTTTCAATCCGGAACAAGTCTCTAACGGGAGGATGGGGCTGGCCAATATGCGGCTGTACGCCAGCGAAATCGGGGCAAAGCTACAAGTGAGCTCGGCAGCAAAGCAAGGCACAACTGTCCGGGTTGTCGTACCCACCGAGACTAAATTGTGACAAACCGGATTCGTATTTTGATAGCCGACGACCATAACATCATCCGTGAAGGGCTGCTGGCCATGCTGACCGCCCACTCCGATTTCGAGGTGGTGGGTGAAGCACGCGATGGGGACGAAGCGGTAGGGCTGGCGCGGACCCTACAGCCGGATGTAATCCTGATGGACCTGGTGATGCCCGGTCTGGATGGGCTAGCCGCCATCGGCCAGATTGTGGCTCAGAACCTGAAGGCGCGGATCATCGTCCTGACCAGTTTTGCCGACGACGAGCAGGTGTTCCGGGCCATCAAGGCAGGTGCTCTGGGCTACCTGCTCAAAGACACGCCGCGTGAACAACTTTACCAGGCCATCCGCGATGTCGTCCGAGGCCGGGCCGTCCTGCATCCCACGGTCGCCTTCAAGGTCATGCAGGAGATCCGCGAACCCACCGACCAGCCCGCGACCACCGACCCCCTCACCCCCCGTGAGGTGGAGACCCTCCATCTGATGGCTCAGGGTCTAAGCAACAAAAGTATTGCCGCCGCCATCGGAGTGGACGTGCGTACAGTGGCCAAGTATGTTAGCAGCATCCTCAGCAAACTCCACCTGGCCAACCGCACTCAAGCCGCCCTCTACGTCCTTCAGGAAGGCCGCTCTCGTTAAAGGCTTTCACCCCACGGGTTCGCCTCTACTGGCCCATCTGGTCATTATTGACCACTCTCGGTGCCCTGGAATGGTCATTTTTTGATCTGGAAAACCCCCGTTTGTACCCTTACCTGGTATGTAAAACAAGCGTACTATAAAGCTAAAACCCCAATTAGAGTGCGCAAATACTGATCCGCAGAATGCTGCCTGTAGACCTACCTAGATGATGTGTCCCACCGTGATGATGCAAACACCACGGCCAATAATGTTTAACACTAGAAATGGCTGGCATTGAGATGACAAACCGGATTCGTATTTTGATAGCCGACGACCATAACATCATCCGTGAAGGGCTGCTGGCCATGCTGACCGCCCACTCCGATTTCGAGGTGGTGGGTGAAGCACGCGATGGGGACGAAGCGGTAGGGCTGGCGCGGACCCTACAGCCGGATGTAATCCTGATGGACCTGGTGATGCCCGGTCTGGATGGGCTAGCCGCCATCGGCCAGATTGTGGCTCAGAACCTGAAGGCGCGGATCATCGTCCTGACCAGTTTTGCCGACGACGAGCAGGTGTTCCGGGCCATCAAGGCAGGTGCTCTGGGCTACCTGCTCAAAGACACGCCGCGTGAACAACTTTACCAGGCCATCCGCGATGTCGTCCGAGGCCGGGCCGTCCTGCATCCCACGGTCGCCTTCAAGGTCATGCAGGAGATCCGCGAACCCACCGACCAGCCCGCGACCACCGACCCCCTCACCCCCCGTGAGGTGGAGACCCTCCATCTGATGGCTCAGGGTCTAAGCAACAAAAGTATTGCCGCCGCCATCGGAGTGGACGTGCGTACAGTGGCCAAGTATGTTAGCAGCATCCTCAGCAAACTCCACCTGGCCAACCGCACTCAAGCCGCCCTCTACGTCCTTCAGGAAGGCCGCTCTAAAGATGACCGTAATCCGTGATTCAACTGGTCATTTTTGACCACTCCCGGTGCCCTAAAAAGGCTATTTTCTTCGTTCTTGAATCACCCGTTTTATGGGATTGATGGCTTTACAGGCTCGAAGTACCATGTTCACTAGAATTTTTCAGTGTTACGCGAACGCTTGCTCTCAATCTGCCAGCAAACGCGTCTGTCCCACGCAATCTCAAAAAGCTATTGAATTTGATCGGTGTGATATTTGTTTCAGCACTCCTTTACTGGCTTATTGGGCTAAGTTTGCGTAGGGTAATAGAACAAACTATGAATAAAAATCCAGCCTAATCTGAACAAAGATACAGAAAGATGAGGGCATTATGACAAACTCAAAAGGGAAGATCGGTGTACTTATTGAAGACCACTTTGACCCCACTGAATACCGCAGGTTCAATGAGTACTTTCCCAGCCAGGGCTATGAGGTCGAGTATCTGTCTCATTTGTGGGGCCAACCCGAACTCCATTTTGGTTCCAATCCGGAAAACAATGTTGTTGAAGAGCGCGTTACCGTGCGCGTGGAAGTCAACGATATTGATCCATCTGACTACGCTGGGATTATCCTGATTGGGGCTTATGCCACGGATCGCTTGCGCTACCAGGTGAAAGTCAAGAAAGGTCAGAAAAATCAGGCCCCGGCGGTTGTATTTCTGCGCAAAGCGATGGAGCAACAGGCTAAAGTCGGCACCATCTGCCACAGTATGTGGCTCTTATGTGCCGACTCAGATTTACTCAAGGGCCGCAAGGTTACCTGTGCGCACAACATCGTGTGCGACGTTGAAAACGCCGGGGGTGAAGTAATCTACACCGAAGATGATGAGACGGCCGATCTGGTCATAGACGGCAACCTGATCTCTGGCAAACATCCCGGCATGGTGGATGAATTTATGGTAGCTTTTGTTCAAGAGATTGAAAAAAACTAGGAGTATAGCCGATGAAGCCCATTGATATGGAAACCATTCGGTTGGCCGATTGGTCCGGATTTACCGATTTTGGCGGCACAACAGAAGTATATGCTCCCAAAAATGAGGCTGAAATTGTAGAACTGGTGCGCTATTGCCGCGATAACCAAAAGAAACTCCGCGTTGTTGGGTTTCAAACCTCGTGGAATACGTTGTGGTACTGCCCAGACGTAATGATGACCACCAAGTACCTCAACAAAATTACCGAGATTGATGTTAAGAACCGGACTATTACCTGCGAAGCCGGCACCAGCCTCGAGGAGATCCACAAAGCGCTTTGGGCCCAAGGTTTAACTCTGGACACAGCGCCCGCTGTAGACTGGGTTACCATCGCTGGCTCTATTAGCACAGGCAGCCACGGTAGCGGTCCGGCCAGCAACTCGTCAAGTATGATTGGCTGCCGCCTGGTTACGGCTGACGGTAACGTGCTTGAAATTAACGAAGACGATGAACGGTTAGATGCCGTGCGCATTTCGATGGGTGCGCTGGGCATACTCTCCAGCGTCACCCTTAAAGTCGTCGACGCCTTCTATGTGTCGATGAAACGGACTCAAATCCCTACCACGGACTGGAAGCGCTATTTAACTGAAGGCGAAATGTCTTACGTGCTGTGGTTCCCCCACACAGAAAATTCTGTCCTGGCTACGGTGGATGTCATTTCAGACCCGGCGGAAGCGCAAAAAAAGGCCGAGGCCGCTTCTTCAACAGGGTTTGACCCCAACAACCCCGACGACTTGGAGCGCATGGGGATAGACATCAATAAATATATTGGCGCGGTAGCCGAATTAGCCAATCTTTTACCCTCCACTTTCCCCGCCCGAAATCGCTACGTAATGGATGTTTTCTTTCAGGATATTGAAAAAGTAGGCCCGGCCCACGAGGTCTTGATGTCTTTCCAATCGGTCCCCATTGCCGGAGCCGAGTGGTCTGTGCCCGTCCCCAATTTTGAAGCGGCCCTGGCAGACATGCAAGCAGAAATTGACAAAGGTGATTTCTACCTGCCGATTGTTTGGCTCAAGAAGGTTGCTCCCGAGACCGCCTGGTTGAGTGCCGCTGATGAAGAATGCGTCCAGTGCGGCATCTATCACAACCTGTTTGAGGGCACCCCCTCTCTGGTAAAAGAAATGGTGATGCGGATCGAACGGCTGATGCTCAAGCATGGCGGGCGACCACACCTGGGTAAACTCATCTACTTAGACCCGGCCGACCTACGGCGGATGTACCCCAATTGGGACAAGTTTAACACACTCCGGCAACAGATGGACCCGGACGGCATGTTTTGGTCTGAGGCCCTGGCGGCGAGTTTTGGAGATTGACCATAGATGAGGGTCCGGGGAGTCCAACCGGCGCTTTTGCCCAACCATTAACTTTAAGAAAAATTAATCAAGTTGCAGATTTGTCCATTGGCAAATATGTCTATTTTGTAGGAGACAGTCCTTATGACAGACAGAATTCCAGGAGTAATGGCAGATACTTGTATCCGCTTGTTTGGTAGGGGCGAGGCCTTCGACTCGGAAGGGTTTGCCGGTTTCTTTACCGACACGCCGGTGTACCATTTTGGCAACGCCGAGCCATGTTTGAATAAGGGAGAAATATTTGACTCGGTTGAAAACTTCTTCGGCGCTGTGGCTGCTCTCTATCATGACATTAGAAACGTCTGGGAAGATGGCGACACCGTTTTTGTGGAAATGGATGTGATGTACTGGCGCAAAGATGGCACTTCCGTCACGCTGCCCTGTTCCGACATCTTCCGGTTCAACGGCAATAAAATTGAGGAACTGCGCATTTATATGGATGCCAACCCCATCTTTGACCCGTCGCTGCCAGTAGGCAAAAAAGCGTCGGTGTACACCATTAGCCGGGGTAAAAGAGCCGTCCAACCGGGCATTATGCGCCGGTATTTCACCGAACATGCGGAAGGCGTTTACAGAGCAGCCAATGGCTATCCCCCCAAATGGTCAATTGCCGGACCTCGATGGCCGCTCACTTAATTCAATAGTCAAAAGGGGATGTGGAAATGCTGGACAGAGTTCCAGGAGTAATGGCAGATACTTGTATCCGCTTGTTTGGTAGGGGCGAGGCCTTCGACTCGGAAGGGTTTGCCGGCTTTTTTACCGACGATCCAGTCTACCACTTTGGCAACGCCGAGCCATGTTTGAATAAGAGAGAAATATTTGACTCGGTTGAAAATTTCTTCGGCGCTGTGGCTGCCCTCTACCACGACATTAGAAACGTGTGGGAGAAGGGTGACACCGTCTTTGTGGAAATGGATGTGATGTACTGGCGCAAAGATGGCACTTCTGTCACGCTGCCTTGTTCCGACATCTTCCGGTTCGATGGCGACAAAATTGAGGAACTGCGCATTTATATGGATGCCAACCCCATCTTTGCCCCGTCGCTGCCAGTAGGGCAAAAAGCCTCGGTGTACACCATTGGCCGAGGCGCACGAGCAGTGCAGCCCGGCATCATGCGCAAGTACTTCACCGAGCACGAAGAAGGCATCTACCGGGCCTCTAACGGTTACGCCCCCAAATGGTCACTGGCTGGGCCACGCTGGCCCTTGGTGCCCGGCCTGCCTATCGACCGCATCTTTCATTTCAATATCAACTGCACCGATCTGAGTCGAACGGTGCCGTTCTACGAAATGCTCGGCTTCAAAGTTATTCTTGATTTTGGAGATGGCATGGAAAGCCAGGAAATGGCCGAGGCCTTTGGCATGGATGTAGCCAACATTAAAGGCGTTCACCTACGCCTGGGAGATGGCCCAGAGGCCACTCGCATTGATTTGCTGGAGTTTCAGGATCCGTCGCCAACCGGCACCCCGTACCCCCATCTCTACCATACCGGCATTGCCCGCATGTGCCTGAAGACCACCGATATCTGGCAGATGTACGATTACCTGAGAGCACGAGGGGTTGAATTTTTGTCCGAACCAAAGCTTTTGCCCGGAACTACCGTTTCTATTGTTTGTTTCAAAGACCCGGACGGTACCTTTATCGAGTTGCTGGAAGGCGACTTTTAAGTACTGCTTCTTAAAGTATTACGTAAAACAAACCTTGAATTTGTTTTACATGTAGACACCAACTGTCATATCAAAAAAGTCCTGAATGAAATTAAGGAGGCTTTAAATGGCTAACAATTTTGGACGAGGCTCTGTATGGACGTCACAAATCTGGAGTGATATCGACAAAGAAGTAATGGCAGATGTTGGCCGGGTGCGGGTGGCCCAAAAGATTTTCCCGTCCCAGCAAAAACCCAATCAGGATACCGTGCAAGCAGACATCCTAACTCTAGGCGAAACCCCAGGGGACCCGCTGATGATTAAGGAAGGCGTGACCTTGCCATTTCTGGAGATCTCGGCCAAATTTGCTTTGACCCAAAGCCAGATTAACAGCGAAGCTACCCTGCGCACCGCGCAAACGTTGGCGCAGTTGAGCGGCAGAAAAGTAGCCCTGGCCGAAGACCTGCTACTCTTCCAGGGCGGGACCGCTACCCTGCCCCAGGGTGTAGCGGTTAGCAATATGCGCCCCGATTGGAAAGGTCTGCTGAACATCGATGGCATGTTGCCGTCCATTACCGTGGAACCGTTAACCAGCGGCGGCTTCGGTGAGCACACCTTTACCGCCGTGAGCAAGGGGATCGGTCAGTTGATTGCTGCCGGCCACCCGGGACCCTATGCCTTAGTTTTGGAAACCAGCATATTTGCCGACACCCACGCGCCGGTGCCCAACACGTTGGTTACCACCTCTGACCGCATTATCCCGCTGGTTGATGGCCGCTTCTACGGCACAGGGACGCTTCCCCCCTTCACCGGCCTGCTTGTCTCTTTGGGCGGCAACCCCACCACCATCCACATCGCCCAAGATGCAGTTACGGTCTACAATTCAGAAGACCCGTTCGGCAACCATCGTTTCCGCGTTTTGGAACGAGTGCAAATTGTGGTGCGTGAGCCGCAGGCTTTTGTGAAGCTTCAGTTTCAAGCTTCAACGGCCAAGAAGTAGTCCCAACCCACAAGACCAAGGTCCGATTGAATGACAGACAAGCAGATTGTACGAGGAGGCTAACATGCCTGTAGCCAATATTTCAGTAGGCGCGTTTGGCGATGAGGTACGGAATCTTCACAGCAGGCTCCGCCAGCACGGGTTTGACCTTCCGGCCGCCGAAGTAGATCGACAATTTTTCGGTCCGGGGACCCGAGAGGCCGTCTGCAACTTTCAACGGCGGTATGGCCTCAAAGTGACAGGGACGGTAGACGTCCCCACCACTGTGGCCTTACAAGGCCCGTCCGTTGCCGGTGCCGGTCAGCCAAGCCAACGCGTAGCTAGTTCCCCGCCGGCCAACGGCTCCAATGGGACTGCCAATGGCGCCGGGACCAATCAAACTCGCCCGCAGGAGCGCCGCGTTAGTACCAATGGCGCAGTCGATTATTCAGCCCGTGACAACGAGGCCAGAGTTACGTTCTACGTGTTGCTGTGGAAACGTAAAGGAATTTCGCTAGAAGCGTTTGATGATTACTGGCGAGACGTCCACGGCCCGGTGTGCGCCCGCTTGCCCAGCCAATTTCAATATTGGCAGTTCCACGTCGCCCACAATGAAGGAGGTATTTTTCCCGTTGTTGAGGGTGTTGATTACACCGCGGTCGAAGAAGATCAGTTCGACGGTATTGCCGAATTGACGTTTAGGTCGGTCGCCGAGCGGGATAACTGGTTTCAATCGGCCGGCATCCTGATGGACGATGAGCACAACATCTTTAGCAAAGCTATCGGCTATGTCACCGAGCTGGGCAACTCCAAGACTTATGTGGACCGTATTGCCACCGGCGACCCCAACGGTGACTTGGACGTGATCAAGTTTCATGTTATGGTCAAGCAGGCGCCGTGGGCCAGCACCCGCGATTTTCGCAGCTACATGACCGACACTTTTGCGGCCAATGTGGTGCGCCATAGCAAGGTCCTCAAGTTCCGGCTGCACCTGTTTGAACCGCCCGATGTCTCCCGTCCCGACGCTGCCGGCGTTGTTCACTACGAACCACCGGAGAAGCAGTATCAGGCCGCTTTTGAAATTGCCTTCAGAAACAAGTTGGATATGGAGCTTTTCTTTGCTTCACCGGAATACGCGGCGGCGGTTGACAACCAGGCCAGATTTATAAAACAGGTCAGTCCCCTTCCGGAACGAGACGCGTACACCTTTGTGTACAATGGCCAGATGACTTTAACCGGGCAGCGTGGCTCAAGAACAGCCGAATTGATTACCACCCTGGGGGCTACCAACCAGCTCAGACGCGACATTCACGACCTGGTGGTGGGCGCCGTTTCCCACAGCCGGCCTATGACCCATAACGGCAATGGTAACGGAAACGGGACTCTGCCCAGCTACGCCGCCAACGGGGTTAAGCCTAACATAGCGCAGATATTCTCGCCATTCAACCGCCACGACAAGCCCGACTTTTTCCAGACCTTCAAGAAAAAGCCGGTGGTGAAGGTTGTAAAACCGCATGAACGACGAATTATTGAAACCTCCGGCGATATCTGCTCTTTTATGGCCTTGGGTGAGGATACGGACAACGCCTACGGCTTTATGGAATCGCTGATTCCGCCCGGTGGTGGCCCGCCGCCTCACATTCAGCACTGGAACGAGGAAGGTTTTTATATTGCCGAAGGTGAGTTAACCTTTGTCGTTGATGGCAAAGAGGTAGTGCTGGGCGCGGGCGATTTTGTAAATGTTCCCAAAGAGGTTGTACACAGCTTTACTAACAAAACCAATAAAAAGGCTCGCATTTTGGTGATTATGTCGCCTTCTGTGGAAGAGTATTACCTGCTGGCCGTTGGTCACCAAATAGCCGATGTAAATGCGCCTCTGCCACCTACTACCGCCGAGGATGTGGAAAAATACTTGACCCTGTCACCGGAGTATGGCCTTGAATATGCCTTGGCTGAAGACCAGGAATACTATAAAGGCGGTAGCCTTGAGTAGGAGGGCAAGCCTTGGAGCGGGTTAAAATTGTCAGGCCAGGTGAAGGCGAGTGCATTTGGGTAGCCGGAAACCACTATACTTTTCAAGCGGTGGGTGATGAAACAGAAGGAACCTACACCCTGTTTGAAGGCGTAGTGCCGCCCGGCGCCGGACCACCGCCCCATTTGCATCGCCGGGAAGTTGAAGCAATTTACGTTCTGGAAGGCGAACTTACATTTTTTGTCCATGGTGAAAGCATCGTGCTGGGTGCTGGCTGCTTTATCCACATTCCAACCGGGGTGTTGCACGCCTTTAAGAACGAAACGACCACCGCGGCCCGGATGCTAGACCTGATTGCGCCGGCCGGTATGGAGAATTTCCTATACGAAACCGGTCACCCTGTCACCGACAGAACAGCCCCTCCGGAACCCATGACGCCGGACTATGTTGAAAAACTGCGCGCCTTGGCTCCGAAATATGGGATAGAAATAGCACCATCTGAGATCAGGTAGTGATAATGTTACTCAATACTGCCAGACGTAGTAAATCTTCAGGAGACTTTAATGGCCTTTAAAGCGGACTACTCGGCACGTGACGACGAGGCCAAAGTTACTTTCTACGTTCTGCTTTGGAAACGGAAAGGCATTACCCTAACCGCGTTTGACGATTATTGGCGGGATGTTCATGGCCCGGTCTGCGCCCGGTTACCCGGTCAGTTCCAATATTGGCAGTTCCACGTCGGTCACAACGTGGGGGGCACCTTCCCGGCAGTTGAAGGGGTTAATTACGCCACTATAGAAGAAGACCAGTTCGACGGTATTGCCGAACTAACTTTTCGGTCGGTAGCCAACCGCCAAACTTGGTTTGATGCCGCCGGTATTCTGATGGATGACGAACATAACATCTTCAGCAAAGCCATCGGCTACGTTACCGAACTGGGTAACTCCCACACTTATGTGGATGGCATCGCCGAGGGTGACCCCAACGGCAACCTGGATGTTATCAAATTCCATGTCATGGTCAAGCAAGCACCGGGGAGCAGGGTGGCGGACTTTCGCCAGTATATGACCGATACCTTTGCGGCCAATGTCGTGCGCAGTGACCGGGTCCTTAAATTCCGGCTCCATCTGTTTGAACCGCCCGATGTTTCTCGTCCCGATGCAGCCGGGGTAGTGCATTATGAACCACCGGAAAAGCAGTACCAGGCCGCCTTCGAAATTGCGTTCAGAAATAACCTGGATATGGAGACCTTCTTTGCCTCTCAGCACTATGCCGAGGCGGTGAAAGACCAGGCCAGGTATGTTCAACAAGTTAGCCCCTTCCCGGAGAGAAACCCTTACACCTTTGTGTACAACGGTTTGATGACTCTGACCGGGCAACGGGGGTCTAGAACAGCGGAGTTAATTACTAACCTCGGGGCTACCAATCAACTCAGGGCAGACATCCATAATCTGGTGGTTGGCCGAATTGCCCACAGTGTACCAATTGCAAATAGTGTGCCGGCGGTAGTCGCCGGGCGCAGTAGACCAGTGGTCGGTAATGGCACTGACCAATCAGCAAGACTAACTAATAACGGAGGATCAGCAATGGCAAACAATAACGGGTCATCTCCAATCAAACGGCGCATCAACTATTACCGAGATTTAGCAGCCGACTACTCTACGCCGGAGCCTGTGCCCAAACATATCGGGGATAAATTAATCGCCGATGCTGAAAGATACATTGCGATGAAAGAGCGGGCTTTGCCGGAAATATCAGCCCGTTACACGCTGGAGCAAATTGAACGGGAAAACAAAGAGTGGTGGCCCAGCCATTGTGAAGCCTTACGGCGAGGCCGGGGTGACCTTTTAACCGGCGAGTATCACGAGAATCTGGTCTACTTCTGCCAGGATGGCCCGTTCTATGGTCTGGACGAACAAAAGGAGCGCGAGAAACATTGGTGGGCGCTTATTGCCCAACCGGGTGTCACCATGACCTGGCCCATTGCCATGTTTCACGGTGAGTTCGTTTGGTTTGAGTGGGCCTGCATAGACGACCACACTCGCGAGACTATTGCCAAGGGCAGCGTGGCTTGGGTACGGCGTGGTCATCGGGGCGGCTGCTACTTTAAGGGCGAACAACTAACCTTTTACCGGGACGTATTCGCCTCGCCGGACCTGTTGAGGTTGATTACGACTTAACCAGCGAACCAGTCTCTAAATTGATACAATTGTCTGTGGAAAAAAATTTGATCTGAAATTCTTACCTATTTGATAGGAGTCAAAAGCTTATGGCAACTGATTATTCGGAATTTAATGCACGTAAACGTTCTGGTAACGGGGGGGTGTCCTCGTCCAGCAATGGTTCAAACAACCAGTCAGTCCCAAAATACAGAAATGCGGTTTTAGATGATTATGAACTGCAAGCCGGGTTAAGTGGCGTCAACCCTAAGTTTGGCGATTTTTGTACCCGCGTGGCCGGCGAGGCTTGGGGGCTCCCCCTGATTGACCAAAAAACCAAGGCTTTCATCACCATTGCCGTTGATGTGGTCAATCAAGAGAGACCGGCTGGACCTATGGCGGTCCATGTCGATATGGCCCGGAAGCAAGGGGCTACCCGCGCGGAAATTGAGGAACTATTGCTGTTTATGTGTGTTTACGGCGGCTTCAACAAAGCGGCCGCTTGCTTTAGTGTGCTGGATGAGGTTTTTGGTCCGGCCAAATAATTGGTCATTGCTGGGTCGATAATAGTGATACGGTTATGGAGGAAGAAAATCCATTTCTATTTCGACCTTTGTCTGCACCCAAATCGTTAGTTAGTTTATTGTTATATGTATAGCAGGAGAAGATAAATAATGAGCAATGAGATCAACTTTTCTTTCTCAGACACTATTGCTGGCTATGTTACAGCTTATAACCGAGAAGCAGATACGTTTGGTTTGAAAACGACCGATGGGCGAGAGTATAGCGTTAAGTTTAGCGCGAATGCCTACGCTTGGATCGTAAATAATTTGGAAAGACCGCGCCAGTGGTGTGGTGACCAAATGCGCGATATGCTGGTTGTCGGTCGCTATCTATTTGTCTATGGTCCTTTTTATCCTGAAGGCGGAAGCTTCTCGATTGAAGCTCAGTATCTTATTTTTCCCGGACAACGACTGGACAACTACGTCTTTGAACGGCAGGATTGGTGGATTGACCAAATCAAGGCCTTGGGCGAGTTCTATCTCAGGGCTCAATTTGGTGATGAAGAGATTAATTATGACAACTATCGGACCACGATTACCTTATCGGGTGATAAAGCCCAGGATCGTTATCGCCAGGAAACGGACACCATTTCTCGTCTCGTTTACGGTTTTGCCTCCGCCTACCTGCTGACCGGCGATGATCGCTTCCTGGAGGCAGCCGAAAAAGGCACTGACTACCTGCGGGATCACATGCGTTTTTATGACACCGATGAAAACATTGTTTATTGGTACCACGGAATTGATGTCGAGGGGCGGCGCGAAACCAAGGTCTTTGCCTCTGAATTTGGCGATGACTTCGATGCCATCCCGGCTTACGAGCAAATCTACGCCCTAGCCGGCCCCATCCAAACTTACCGCGTCAGTGGCGATCCGCGGATCTTGCGGGATGCTGAGTTGACCGTTGACCTGTTTGATCGCTTCTTTTTAGATAAGGAAAAGGGAGGCTACTTCTCCCACCTTGACCCCATTATGCTTGACCCGCGCAGTGAGTCGCTGGGACAGAACAAAGCTAAGAAGAATTGGAACTCTGTCGGGGACCACGCCCCGGCTTATTTGATCAACCTCTATTTGGCCACCGGTGAAGAACGTTATCACAAGATGCTTGAATATACGTTTGATACCATCACCAAATATTTTCCGGACTATGATAACAGTCCTTTTGTTCAAGAAAAATTTTATGAGGATTGGTCAGCCGACACCACCCACATGTGGCAACAGAACCGTGGGGTTGTCGGACATAACCTCAAAATTGCCTGGAACCTGTTGCGCATGTATGGATCAACGCCGAAGGAAGAATACGAAGAATTCGCCCGCAAGATTGCTGAGCTGATGCCCGCCATCGGCAGCGACCAGCAACGAGGCGGCTGGTACGATGTGATGGAACGCAAGCTGGGCCCTGGTCAGGAAAAATATCGCTTCGCTTTCCATGATCGAAAAGCCTGGTGGCAACAAGAACAAGGGATCCTGGCTTACCTCATTTTACATGGCATCCTCGGTGATGAAGTCTATTTAAAAATAGCTCGTGAATCATCGGCCTTTTATAACGCTTTCTTCCTGGATCACGACGATGGGGCCGTCTATTTCAACGTTTTGGCTAACGGTATCCCCTACCTGATGGGCACCGAGCGGTTTAAAGGTAGCCACTCGATGAGCGGTTATCACTCTTTCGAGTTGGCCTACCTGGCCCAGGTTTATACGAATCTACTTATTACGAAGCGTCCGTTAGAACTTTACTTCAAACCTCTACCCGGAGGCTTCAAAGATAATATCCTGCGGGTATCCCCCGACATTTTGCCCAAAGGCAGCATTTTCATTGAGCGGGTATGGCTCAACGATGATGACTACTTTAACTTTGATGCTGATAACCTGACAGTTAAATTACCGGATACGAAGGAGCGGGTACGGGTTAAGGTTCGCGTTATGCCGACGACTAAGTAGCAAAAGGAGAATGATGGATGGATATCAACGTCAAAACAGTTGATGAGGTCACGGTAGTGGAGATTGTGGGCGACATCGACGGCAAGACGGCTATGGACGTTCAGGAGCGAGTTTCGCCCCTCGTTCATCCCAGCAGCAAAATTCTGCTGGACATGAGCCAGGTCGGTTATATGTCTAGCGCAGGTTTGCGGCTGCTGCTCTCAATCTACCGGCAGGCATCTGCCAACAAGGCCAGTATTGTGCTGGTGGGCGTCAACCAAGAGTTACAAGACACGATGTCTGCCACCGGATTTCTGCGTTTCTTTACCATCCACGATACGGTTGAGGCAGGCCTGGCGGGCTTGCAATAGAGAGGAACCACGTAATGGAACGAATAGATATTTATCCAACCCACATGTATGAAGATTTTAAGCTGCGCCCGGGGCGAGTTCAACCCTTTGGCGCCACTTTGGTTCCGGGAGGGGTAAATTTTTCTGTATTCTCACGCCATGCGGATTACTGCGTGTTGGTCCTTTTTGAGACTGGCGCCTCGCAACCCTTTGCGGAAATTCCTTTTCGGGGGGTATTCCAAAAGCCAGAGACAGGTGAACCATTTTGGGGAGATTTCCGGGTGGGCCACGTTTTTGCGATGACCGTCTTCGACCTGGATTATGAAAACATCGAGTATGGCTTCCGGATGGATGGTCCCGGCCCCCGGGCGGAGCGAGGTCACCCGGGCCATCATCGGTTTGATGTCTCTACAGTCTTGTTGGACCCCTATGCCAGGGCCATAGGCGGCCGGGATGTTTGGGGCCAAACACCCGATTGGACTGACCCTTACCCCCATCGCGCCCGCATTGTCCACGATGACTTTGACTGGGAGTCGGACCGTCCGCTGGAGATCCCGACTGAGGATTTGATTATCTATGAAATGCATGTGCGCGGTTTCACCCGAGACCCCTCGTCCGGGGTAAGACAACCAGGCACCTTTGCTGCCATCCGCGAGAAAATTCCTTATCTCAAGGAGTTGGGGATTAACTGCGTTGAGCTGATGCCCATTTATGAGTTTGACGAATTTGAAAACAGCCGGCCCAATCCGGAAACTGGCGAACTGTTGATGAATTATTGGGGCTACAGTACGGTCGGCTTTTTTGCGCCCAAAGCTGGCTTTGCCGCTACCGGCAAGTCAAAAGACGGCACCATGGTGGCCGATGAGCTAAAAATGCTGGTCAAAGAGTTGCACCAGAACGGCATCGAAGTCATCCTTGATGTGGTCTTTAACCACACCGCCGAGGGCAATGAGTTCGGTCCCACCATTTCCTATCGAGGCATTGACAACGTAACTTACTATATGCTAACCCCGGAGGGATACTACTTCAACTTCAGTGGTACCGGTAACACCCTTAACTGTAACAACCCCATTGTCCGCAATATGGTCCTCGATTGTCTCCGTTTCTGGGCGGCGGAATATCATATCGATGGTTTTCGCTTTGACTTGGGTTCCATCTTGGGCCGGGATCCATGGGGGGCCCCTATGGCCAATCCGCCCCTGCTGGAAACGCTGGCCTTCGACCCAATCCTGGCCAAATGTAAACTCATTGCCGAAGCCTGGGATGCCGGCGGCCTTTACCAGGTTGGCTCATTCCCCGCTTATGGTCGCTGGGCCGAGTGGAATGGCAAGTACCGTGACGGCATTCGTAAATTCTTAAAGGGTAGTGGCTCGGTTGGCGATATGGCCCAGCGGCTGCAAGGGTCACCCGACCTCTACGGTTGGGGTAATCGTGGCCCCACAGCTTCGATCAACTTCATCACCTGCCACGACGGTTTTACCCTGGCCGACCTGGTTTCGTACAATGGCAAGCATAACGAAGCCAACGGCGAAAACAATATGGATGGGGCCAATGACAACGAAAGTTGGAACTGTGGGGCCGAAGGTTGGACCGATGACCCCAACATCAACGCTTTACGTAGCCAACAGCTCAAAAATGCTGTCGCAATGCTGCTGGTTAGCCAGGGCGTGCCGATGCTCTTGATGGGGGATGAAATAGGCCAAAGCAAGCGCGGCAATAACAATACTTATTGTCACGACAATGAGCTAAATTGGCTAGATTGGACACTTCTGGAAAAGAACAAAGAGCTTTTTCAGTTCTTTAAACATTGCATTGCCTTCCGCAATGCCCATCCCGCGCTCAGGGGCAAAGATTTCTTCCGTAATCACGACTATATGAATTGTGGTTACGCGGATATCTCCTGGCATGGCACCTCAGCCTGGAACGCCGATTGGTCGGGACATGTGATCGCCTTTATGTTAAGTGGCGAACATGCCAAGGGGGGCACAATTGTTGATAATTACATTTACGTAGCCCTCAATATGCATTGGGGGGCCCTCCCCTTTGAGTTGCCGGGCTTGCGTGACGGCATGAAATGGCATCTTTTTGCCAATACGAGCGCCGCTCCGTATAGCTGTGAACCGGGCAGCGAACCCGTGTTAGACGATCAATATGGTTTCCTGGTTGGAGGCCGGTCTGTCGTGATCTTAGTCGGCAAATAGGTGCCGATGGGGCGCGGCTGTGTCTGGCTTGTTGCCGGCCCCTTGCCAAGTAAGATTGTATGATCGATTTCACAAAAAAGTTAGCCCTATTCAAGAGAGGAAAAGACTATGGCTTTCAAAGCAGATTTAGAGATGACCGACCAAGGTATTGCTAAGATTACGTTAGTCGGTGAGCTTGACGGCAGTGTGGCCAGCGAATTTAGGGATAAGGTGCAAGAAGCAGCTAACCTTGGAGCAAAACGGCTGGTCTTGTTGATGAACGGCTTAAGTTTCATGTCCAGTGCTGGTTTACGCGTGCTTGTCTTTGCTAAACAAAAGATGGGCACCGGTGTCGATATTTACATGGTCGGTGTCCAAGAAGAAGTCCGGGAACCTATCACGATGACGGGTCTTGATCGAAGTGTCATTCTCATGGATGAGTATGATGCCGCTGAGATAGAAAATATCTAAGTGAGTTGATTTCACCTTTCGGTATTTGGCCAAACGTATCTAGGAAGAGGTTGTCCAATATTACAATAGAATAGAGGAGTGATGGAACGTTTAACTGTGCCTGGTACCTTAGACTCACTGACAGAAATCAGGAAATATGTAACTGCCGCCGCTGCCGCGGCCGGCCTTGATAAGAAAGCGACTTACCGACTCAATCTGGCTGTAGACGAAATAGCCACCAATATTATCATCCATGGCTATGACGAAGCCGGACGTGAAGGGATGATTGATCTATGGTCCGAAATTGATGAAAAAACCCTGACCATCTCCCTTGAAGATAGCGGCGCAACCTACAACCCCTTCCAAAGCGACGTTGAGTTAGACCTGGACTTGCCGCTGGAACAGCGGCAAATCGGAGGGCTAGGCGTGTACTTGACCATTCAAAGCGTGGATAAGTTCCTTTACGAACACACGAGCGAGGATCGAAATCGACATACCTTCGTGATGAATCGGTCGCCGGCTTCGCTGGCACAATAAACCGCTCTGCAGACTACAAGCCCCCAACCAGACGCGATATTTCCCAATCCTAGTCTGACGACTTCGGTCTGCATCTTGTCTAGGCGCTTACAGGTCAGGGATCTATCAGAAACGAAATGAGCTTATGATCTCGACGATTGAAAAAGTCAATTTCTTAAGGACCGTCAATATCTTTGCCGAAACCCCCGAGGAAATCCTGGCTAAAGTGGCCTCAAGGCTGGAAGAAGTTGAGGTCCAGGCTGGGGAACGGATCTTTGAAAAAGGGGATGTTGGCCAGAGCATGTATATTATTGTTGACGGCCGGGTGCGCGTCCACGATGGGGACCGTACGCTCAACTATTTGCGCAAAGGCGACGGGTTTGGAGAAATGGCCGCCCTAA
Organism: uncultured Chloroflexota bacterium; assembly: GCA_937864185.1. Taxonomy (GTDB): domain Bacteria; phylum Chloroflexota; class Anaerolineae; order 4572-78; family J111; genus JAGRBY01. The sequence goes on along the minus strand of CALMIS010000215.1, from coordinate 17,610 downwards.
ATCCGGAACCCCGGAGTGCCTCGGTAACCGCGATCGATAATACTCGCCTCTTGTGCCTAGATCGAGAGCCTCTTTATGAATTTATAAGTACTCATATCGAGGTAACCCGGGGGTTAATTAAGGTTCTCTCCCACCGTCTACGCGACCGGGTTAAGGATTTGGATAATCTACGCACTCACTTTGAGCGGGTCATTCTTCCCTTGGCCGTTTCTTTGTCGGCGCAAGAAGATCTTGACCAGCTTTTAGAGCAGATACTGCTGGAAGCCAAATCTTTCTGCAACGCTGACGCCGGTACGCTTTATCTGCGTACTAAGGATGACCGGCTTAGGTTTGTCATTCTGAGAACTGACTCCCTGAATCTCGTCTTAGGTGGCACTACCGGTAAAGCCATCCCTTTCCCGCCGTTGCGCCTATACGACGAAGGAACAGGTCAGCCAAACGTCAAAAATGTGGCTACCTACGCTGCTTTACACAATCAACTCATCAACATCCATGATATCTATCATTCCGAAGATTTTGACTTTTCCGCCACTAAGGAATTTGACCAGAAGAACGGCTATCGCTCCGTTTCCAGTTTGACTGTCCCCTTAAAGAATCACCTGAGCGAAGTAATTGGTGTGCTTCAACTGTTCAACGCTCAGGACCCCGATGCCAGAGAAGTGGTTCCGTTCGACTCTTATCAGCAATTAGTAGTTAACTCGTTGGCTTCACTGGCTGCTTTCAACCTCAATACCCAGATGCTACTAAAGCGCCAGAAAGAACTGCTAAAATTTGAGCTTGACTTGCAAATAGGTCGGCAGATACAGGCCGATTTCTTGCCCAAGCAACTGCCGCAGCTCCCTAACTGGGAGATAGCAGCCCGCTTTCAGCCCGCTCGCGAGGTCGCCGGGGATTTCTATGATGCCTTTTCGCTACCCGAAGACAGAATAGGTCTGATCATTGCCGATGTGGTTGACAAAGGCGTGGGTGCGGCTCTCTTTATGGCTCTCAGTCGTAGTTTGCTACGGGCTTTCGCCGAACAGCACCGAACCCCGGTCTCTGAGTTACCTAAAGACGATCAACGTGACGCGCCTGCCGGCGATAACCGCTCCCAATTGAGCCCTTCTGTCGGGGCTAGTGTTCTTGGCGTCGTTAAACTCACTAACGACTACATTGCAAAAAATCATGCCGATCTGACCATGTTTGCTACGCTTTTCTTTGGTGTGCTCAATCCCCAAACGGGCAGATTGACGTATATCAACGCGGGCCACGATCCCCCCGCTATCGTCAGCTCGGCCGGGGTAGTCAAGGCCCGGCTTATGCCTACCGGTCCGGCTATGGGCATGTTGCCCGGCATGGATTTTGATATCCTGCAGGTTATTCTGGAGCCCGGTGACACGCTGATGACCTTCACTGATGGTGTGACCGATGCTCGAGACCCGAACGGCAAGTTGTTTTCTAAAGAAGGCTTGTTGTCGCTATTAGAGCAGCCTGCTTCGTCCGCCGCTGCCTTAATAGACCGTATCGCAGCCAGCCTGCAGGCCCACATTGCCGATGCGGATCAATTTGACGATATCACCATGCTGGCCGTACGGCGAGCCCCACTGTCCGAGGCCTAAGTCTGCTAGCTACGTCCCTCATCCGTCGATGTGAGGATGGAAGCATCATTTCGTTCGATAGTCAATTATGACCATTCGTAAGGGTGTGTCCTAAATTTTAGGCAAACCTCATAGGTTTTGAAAACCTATGAGGTCTATCTCCTAAAAAATGGGACACACCCCATTTGTAATCTTAATATTTAATGACGTTATACCCTTATTCCTGGGGAAGGGTAGAAGCAGTGGAAACACCCAGTGCATATATTCCCATAGATCGTCGCCGGGCGATGGCGCAAGGTGTAGAGCTGCCCGATCGCGCCAGCGGCGCGGCCTTATTTGCCGACATTTCGGGATTCACCCCACTTACCGAAGCCTTGTTAAAAGAATATGGTCCTAAACGTGGTGCAGAGGAGTTAACTGGACAGTTAAACCTGATCTACGATGCTTTAGTGACCGAGGTGCATCGCTACGGTGGTAGCGTCATAGCCTTTAGCGGTGATGCCATCACCTGTTGGTTCGATGACCACGCTTCAATGCCCGCTGAGAGTACTCTGGAGAACGCCCTGCAGGCAGTGGCCTGTGGCTTGTCCATGCAGCAGACCATGGGCCAATTTGCCGCTATAGAGACGTCCTCTGGGGTAAGGATCTCTTTGGCTATGAAAGTGGCCGTGGCAACCGGCTCAGTCCGCCGCTTTCAGGTGGGCGACCCCCAGATCCAATATATCGATACGCTGGCCGGAGCAACGCTGGAGGAAATGGCGGCCACTGAGCATCACGCCGAAAGAGGTGAGGTGGTCGTTGGTCCGGCGGCTTTAGCGCCACTCGCCGGCAAAATAGAAATTAGCGAGCGGCGTCGTGATCAAGAGACCGGCCAACAGTTTGGCGTGGTAGCGCGGCTATCGGATCGAAGCCAGGCGCAGGTAGCAACCGCCCTGCAACATATTCGCTCTCCCGAAACCCTCTCTGAAGACCAGATGCGTCCCTGGCTACTGCCCCCGGTGTACGAGCGCTTAAGGGCAGGCCGGGGTGAGTTTCTGGCCGAGTTACGACCGGCGGTGGCCCTCTTTCTGAGCTTCACCGGTATAGACTACGATGCAGATGAGGCAGCAGGGGCCAAACTAGATGCTTACATCCGCTGGGTGCAAAATATCTTAGTCCGCTATGACGCCTACCTGTTTCAATTAACCATTGGTGACAAGGGCAGTTATTTGTACGCGGGTTTTGGCGCCCCCGTTGCTCATGAGGATGATGCTGTACGAGCGGTGTCAGTGGCTCTAGAGTTACAAAAACCCCCAGCCGACCTCGGCTATATCGCCAACATTAAGATTGGTATCAGTCAAGGCCAGATGCGGACAGGTGCCTATGGAGGAACGGTGCGGCGCACCTATGGCGTGCTAGGCGATGAAGTGAACCTGGCGGCGCGCTTGATGCAGGCGGCAGGACCGGGTCAAATTCTCGTTAAAGATACGGTCTGGCAGGCAACTTATAACAGTTTTGCGGGAGAAAGCCTGCCACCTTTTACAGTGAAGGGCAAGAGCGAGCCGGTAGCCACCTATCGGGTGAACGGGATAAATGCGCAGCAAGTCGTTCACCTGCAAACGCCAACATATGCCTTGCCGATGGTGGGTCGGGAAAGCGAACTGACCTTGGTCGAACAAAAGTTGACCCAGGCCTCGGCCGGACACGGCCAAATTGTGGCCATTGGAGCCGAGGCCGGCATGGGCAAATCTCGCTTGATGGTGGAAGTTATTCGGTTAGCAACGGAACGGCGCCTGGTTTGCTACGTGGGCGAATGTCAGTCTTATGGTACTAACACCAGCTATCTGGTCTGGCAGTCCATTTGGCGCTCTTTTTTTAACCTGGACCCGGCTTGGGAGTTGCAGGATCAGATCAGAGAACTGGCAAGCCAGCTCGAACTCGTCGATCCGTCCCTGGTACAGCGATTGCCCCTTTTAGGGGCGGTTGTAAATCTTTCAATCCCCGATAATGATCTAACCCGCTCATTTGATGCCAAGCTGCGCAAAACATCCTTAGAGTCGCTGTTGGTGGCTTGCCTGCGAACCCGGGCGAAGATAACCCCTTTGCTCCTCGTCTTAGACGACTGTCATTGGCTCGATCCGCTCTCACTTGAGTTACTGGAAGTAATTGGACGGACGATTTTTGACCTGCCTGTACTAATTGCTATGGCCTATCGCCCCCTACACTTAGAACCCTTAAAAGATGCCCAAGTCAGAAAATTGGTCTATTTTAAGGAACTTCAATTGACCGATTTCACTGAGCGGGAGGCGGAACGGCTGATCAGCCTGAAACTCAAACAGTTTTTTGGGACGCAAGCCGAAGTGCCGCCGATCCTGCTTGAACGTATTACCGCCCGGTCGCAGGGTAACCCGTTCTACATTGAGGAATTACTCAACTATCTCCAGGATCAAAACTTTGACCCAAACGAGACTGAGACACTGGATCAACTTGACTTGCCCACCAGCCTTCATAGTCTCATTCTCAGCCGTATTGATCAACTCAGCGAACACCAGAAGAGCACCTTAAAGGTTGCCAGCGTCATTGGGCGTCTATTTCAGGCGGCTTGGTTATGGGGCATGTACCCGGATTTAGGGGAACCTCAGCAGATCAAAGCCGACCTTGAGGCTTTGCATCGTCTGGAATTTGCTCCAATGGATAAACCAGACCCAGAACTGACTTATATCTTTAAACATGTCGTCACCCGCGAGGTAGCTTACGAGAGCCTGCCCTACGCGATGCGGGCGATCCTACATGATCAGTTTGGCCAATTTATCGAACAGAAATACGGGGACAGGCTCGACCGGTACGTCGATTTGCTTGCTTTTCATTATGATCGTTGCGAAAATCAAGTTAAGAAACGTGAATACCTACGCAAGGCGGGAGAAGCAGCTCAGGAGGACTACAACAACGGGGCGGCCATCGATTATTACCAACGTCTCTTGCCCTTATTGCCGCCAGGCGAACAAGTGGCAATCATGCTCAAACTGGGCGAGGTACTGCAACTGGTCGGTCAATGGCATAAGGCCGGCCAACTTTACCAAAAAGCTTTGAACTTGGCCGAACAATTAAATAATCGATCTGCCTTAGCTTGGTCCCAAACGGCTATGGGCGAAGTGTTACGAAAACAGGGGCTGTACGTTGAAGCCATGAATTGGTTTGAGCAAGCACGGACTACGTTTGAGGCGTTAGGTGATAAGGCAGGAGTTGGTCAAGTCTTGCATTATAGCGGTAATCTGGCCGCCGAACAAGGTGATTACGTTACTTCTCGCCAGCGCTACGAGGCAAGTCTAGCGATCCGAAGGGCACTAAATGACAAAGCCAATATTGCGAGTTTGCTCAGTAATCTAGGACTTGACGCCCACCAGCTAGGCGACTATCAAACCGCCTTCAATCTTTATCAAGAGAGTTTAGAGCTTCGTTATCAGTTAGGTGATCAGTGGGCTATTGCCGTCTCCCTCAATAATCTGGGGTATTTGGCCCTTGATCAAGGTGATTACGAGGCTGCCCAGACGCGGTTAGAGGTTGCGGTTAATCTCCAGCGACAAGTCGGCGATAGATCGATGTTGGCCGATGCCCTTAATAATTTAGGGAATGTGGCGCGTGACCGTGGGGATTACTCAATGGCCCAACAGCTTTACCAAGAAGGCCTGCTCATCAACAGAGAATTGGGCAAGAAATGGGGCGTTGCTTATCTATTGGAGGACATTGGCGGGCTGGCTGCGCGCCAAGGGCAAGCTGAGCGGGCCTTACGGTTGTCTGGCGCAGCCGAAACGTTGCGTGAACTCATCGGCTTTCCACTGCCACCGGCCGAACAAGCTAAACTTGACCGAATACTGGAGCCTGCTCGGCGGACTTTAGGTGAAGAAGCTGCAATAGCAGTATCGAATGAAGGGAAGAGAATGTCATTGGAAGAGGCGATAGAGTATGCTCTTCAAATAAATTGATCGAAAGTTTCTCCGATGAGCCAACACTTGAGGTCATTACCAGAGGGACATTGGCAGCAATGTCCCTCTGGTTGCATTATTGGGCATTACTTCAGATCAATCGAAAATCCATCAACGATCTCATGCCCAAAGTCGTACCTTAAACCATCCCAGAACATGCCAAAGTTGCACGTCGTGTTAACGCCCAAACTTTCAGGATGACAGATAAAGATACTGTTGCCACTACCCTTAAGTCCAGGTACTGAGAAATCCCCTTTTGTGGTCAGGTAGATATCACCGGTGTTGGCATCAATCCACGTGCCCCAAATATTCTCTTGAGGATGGCTGAGCCCAACATCGGAGCCGTCAAAATACATGTCCCAAACTCCGCTAGTATGAGGGCCAAAATTAGAAGCACTAAATACAACTAAGTCTTCGCCTTTAACAGAAAGACTTTCCACTTGGAATGGACCGGCGGTACTTATCACTAAACGACCATCAGAAGTAAAACCGATTGCGTCGATATTTTCAGTACCTTTGGTTAGCCCTGCACTAGACCCGTCGAAATACCATTCAAATCTACCGGCGGTATTGTGACCTAGCGAAGTAGGAATGAACTTAACGATATCGGAAGTTTCGATTTTGCCCAAGCTCGGGATAGATGCGGGGCTTTGGAAACTGATTAAGATATCACCATCTTTAGTGATAAAGAAGGCATCAGTATCCTTGTTACCAATACCAACATCCGAGCCATCGAAATACATAGACCAGGTTTTATTGCCGGTATCAAAGGCTAAGATATCCTCGTCAGCAAAACTAATACCATCGACTCGGCCGTTACTACTGGAACTGACGTAAACAATTGGCCTTTTTGGGGCAATAACCTGAATGGTGACTATAGCTGGGCTGCTGTTGGTTTTACTATCGTTAGCTTTGTAGGTAAAAGTGTCAACTCCGCTAAAGTTTGCGTTGGGTGTATAAACAAAAGAGCCGTCAGGGTTGAGTATTAGCGTTCCATGATCGGGTCCATTGACGCGTATGGCCGACAAAGCGTCTCCATCAACATCCCTATCATTGCCAAGGACACCCGGAGCTTCAACGATCAAAGCGAATTTTGACCCCTTATGTTCTTGTTTATGTTCATCCTTATGTTCATTCTTTTTGGGACCAAGGTTGTAGGTATCGTCTTTAGCCACTGGAGTATCGTTAACAGGTTTGACGGTAACCGTGACCGTCGCAGAATCACTTTGATCGATTCCATCACTAGCTCGATAAGTGAATCTATCAGTACCGTTGAAATTGGGGTTGGGTGTATAGGTGACACTGCTCCCGTTGTTAACAACAGTTCCGTTTGCGGCTGAGGAGACTCCGGCTACGGTCAGCAACGTGTCCTGCTCTGCATCTGAGTCATTTGCCAATACATCAATAGTAACCGCTGTATCTTCATCCGTCGTCGCTATATCATCAACTGCTATTGGGACACTGTTTTGTAGAGTGATTTTGCCGGTGACAATTGCAGAATTGTAACGACTATCATTCAATATAATCGTTTCCCCTGTGCTCAGGGGGATTGCTCCACCAAAGTAAGCTGTGATGTCGTAGTCGCCGGGGGGCAGCGGTAAATCACCCAGTGGCGCCCGCCCTAAATAGTCTGTAATAACCGACTCACTATAAGAGCCGTTAGGCCCGGTAACCACAAAGAAAACGGTTTGCTCATTGAGACGGCGTGATTCGGTAGTTTGGCTTGGGAGAACAGCCTCGGTTAAGGTGGCGATAGTCAAAACATCATCAGTGGCCAAGCCAGTAGCGATCTTTGGATCAAGTGAGAGCATAGTGTCTCGCTTAGTAACTCCAAAAGAACTGCTGGTGAAAGAGCCTATATATTCAGATGAACCGGCAAATGTAGCCTTGACTTCATCATTACCGGGCAGACCAAGCAGTAGGAAGGTGACGGTTGCTTGGCCGTTATCGTCGGTTATAGCTTGACCGCTTTGAGACCCAAGGCCAAAAGAAACAAGTTGGTTGGAGAGGGGTATTCCATTACTCGTTAAAATGGCGCTAAAGGTCGTTCGGGAGCCGTAGGCATCGGATGAAGCCGGAAGTTGCAGCGAGATCTCAGTGGGCAAGGTAGCCATTGTATCAACTCCGGGAATATAGTAGGCTCCCAGATTAGTGGCTAACTCAACCAGCCCAACGCCGTTGACCGCCTGCACCATATAGCGAACATCCTCAGGCGATGTACCGTTGAGATCAAGCGTTTCTTCCCACAAAGTGGAGTCGGCTTGGCTTTGCGTCAGATTGAGCGACTGCCATTTTCCCGCAAAGGGTCCGCTGGTGGCGGTGTAGGTGACCCAAACTTCCTGAATGCCGGCGGCCGGGTCCCCAACTACATTCATTTTGAAGTTAACATTACCCGCATCGATGTTACCCACTATGCCGACAATCGACGGAGTTGAAGCTAGAGCGGGGGTTCCTCCAGCTCCAAAGGTGTCAATGTTGTTACTGTAATACAGCCGGAAATTCATTTGGTTGAATTGTCGTAAAGTACTCGTTCGAGAGCCAGGGCTAGTCGATTTATACTGAGCCGGAGTTACCATCAAACGAATATCACCTCCCATTAAGGCGTCAAGGTAGTTTGCGTTCCACGGTTGAACGGGGAAGAAAACATCAGATGGGAAGGGCGTATGAACCCCGCGAATTTCAGTAGTAGGAGCGCCGGTAAAGGGTAATATGTCGCCCCTGTCGACAAAGGCACCTCCTCGGAAACCGATGCCGCGTAGGACGGTGCCGGCAACAGAGACATTTTTTATTTCTAACGGCAGGGCAGGTTCGGATGGATTAGTGACCAGGCCATCGGTGCCTCGTAAAACTAATGCTTCCACGGTTGGAGCACCAGGTTCCTCAGTATTATCGAGAATAACGGTTTGTTCGCTAAAGTTGGGGACGATATCTACATCAGCAGCTCGTAGCCCAAGGGTAGCGCCTGGATTGGTCGAGAAGCCGGTTGTGCTACTTACAATCGGGCTGGCACTCGTTGGGTCTAGGCGAGCGCCTGGCATACTGACTTTTAGCATCGGCAGTCCAAATAGGGTAGTCTGGATCAACGTTTTTTCATGCAGGTCACGGACCTGAGGCGTATCGGCTAAGTAGGTTTGCTTGGCCGCGATCAGGGCTTGTCCAATTGAGACTGCCCCGGTTCCTGTTCGTAATTCTCGGCTAAACTCAAGATAGAGCCGCTCTCCATATTCGATGAAATCCGTATCGCCATACTGGTATCCGGTCCCTGCAATTAGCGTGGCCCCTTTTTGGGCAAAAGCTTGGGCCCAATCCGGTTCACGAGTTACGCCTGGGATACCATGATTATTCACAATGTTATAACCAGAGTGGCAACCAATACTAAACACGATGGCATTTTCTAAATCGACCGCCGATGAGGTCAGGTCGGTGCTCAACAGACGAGTTTGATAGTCGGCGGCCAGGGCACTGTTGGCGCTAAAGTGACCGCCTAAGAAGATAAGATCGTGGCGCTGGTCGAGCAACTCGGCGCGCAGTTGATCGGCTGTCCATGAGGCGGGGTCTAATGGCGATATATCTCGTGCGGTGATTAGCGTGTTGGCCTCTGTGCCAGATGGTAGCCCTGCTTCAAGTTCCGTTTCGATAGCCAGGGCCGCATCGGCGATAAAGTCGTATCCCGTCACCAGCGCCGAACTCGGTGTGGGAACAACTCCGTCACCAGTAGCCAAATAAACATCCAACAGCTTAATGACATCAGACGGTGTCTCCACCAAACGGCCAACGGCCAAATCAGGAATAGGGATGACGCTGTCTTCAAAGGAAAGATCTATAGATGACCCATACGCATCCTGGCCGAGAACATAATTTGATCTAAGGCTTGCCTCTGAGGCTGTGAAATCGAAGACAGGTGGAACATAGTCCGACTCTGGGCCAAGTGAGGCATTGTCGGGATAGCGGAAGAAGGGGATAACGGCATCGTTGCCCACCAAGACGATATATTCTATGGGATTAGTAGCGCGATACTTATCCACAATCTCTTTGATCGACTCGGCGACCAGGTTGTTGGCATAAGGACAGGTCACATTAGCATCGGCTTGGGCGTTGGCCGCCGTGACCCGATCATCAGCGCCGACATCAACAATCACACCGTTCACTTGTCCAGCCAAGGCGTTTAGTCGAGCTTGCAGGGTGGCTTTTTCCGTATTGCTACCCTCCATCCGATTCAGGTCTATGAGGATAATCGTCTCAAAGTTTCCATTGGTGGCCGAGATATTGCTGGGTGGCAAGTTGGAGCTAACCCCACTACAGGTTCCCGTTAAGAGTGTTACTTCAACCCGGAACTGTTGCTCTAAACTGAACGCACCATTGCGCCCTCGAACCCGAACATAAAAGTCACCGGTATTGTTCCAGGTATTGACGGTAATGCCCTCGCTGGCAGTCCCATTGAAAGCGGAGACCGCAAGTAAACTTCGAGTTTGGGCACTAGAGAAATCTTCTGGTGAACGAGAGCCAGGCGCGATCTCATCGGGTGAGCGGGAGCCAGGGGCAAAGGCATCGGACGAGAATGCATCCGGCGCGAAGATGTCAGGTGAGCGGGAGCCGGGCGCAAAGGCATCGGGCGAGCGCGAGCCAGGCGCAAACTCATCAGGTGAGCGGGAGCCGGGCGCAAAGACATCGGGTGAGAATACATTGGCCGCAAACTCATCAGGTGAGCGGGAGCCGGGCGCAAAGGCATCGGGCGAGCGCGAGCCAGGCGCAAACTCATCAGGTGAGCGGGAGCCGGGCGCAAATTCAGCTTCTAACCTGACCAAGTCCTGTGGCGAGCTAAGTTCCTTAAAGGCTGAGGCGATATCCTTATACACCGTTAAATCATAATTTTCAGGCAGATTGGTCAAGGTAACAATCACCTGACTGCTTGGCTGAATTGTGAACTTGTACCAACGCGATTGCCCCATTTTGTCCAGATACTGCTCAATGGAAGCCGGCGATAAGGAGTCGCCAGGTGTTAACCGTAGGGCACGAGGCCACGTATCGTTATCAAGACTAACGGGCGTACACTGGGAGAATTCTGAAGTATTGCCGGCAGAGTCGGTGGCTGTGGCCGTGACAAATTGGTCACTGGGAACTTCCGAGGTAAAGATATTTGTAAAACTGACGTGCCCCGTGATATTTGTTGTTACCGAGATGGTTCCTAAAAAGGTTTGGCCTTCGCCAAAACCAGTGGGGTCGCAACTATCATTGCCGAAGAAATCAAGTTCAAAGATCGTATTACCCTTACTGGCAAGCCGGCCTTCAACTGTTGTGCCAGCATTGTCAGGAAAAGCTCTGGTTATGACCGGAAAGTTTTGTAGACCATTTGCGCCTGTATTCGGGTCATCGCTATCATTGGGGGTTGGTCCATCTCCACCTAGATCAATCCCCAGTTGCCCGTTCTCGAAAATATTGTTGTTGAGGATAGTGTTACCCAGGCCATCAACCACCTGAACTCCATTTTGATCGTTGCCGGTGATGATGTTACATTCGACCCGGTTACCATTGTTGGTGTTCAACTTGATGCCATCCCCGCTAAAACCGGTAATTTTCAGGCCGCGCACGAGGCTGTTGCCGGCGCTGATGTTCAGACCGTCAACTGCTGAGCCGGCAGGGATCATACCTCCATCCAGCTCAATGAGTAGATTAAACGGATCACAACTGGCGCCGTTTTGAGTCGTGCCGTCGATGCTCACCGAGTCGGTAACATTTGGTAGAGCCGTGGTCAGGGTAACAGTATATGGGTTACTGCCGGAGATATCAAAAGTGATGGTGTCCAAGCCAGGATTGGCATTGGCGTTTAAGATAGCTTGTCTTAGCGAGCCTGGCCCATCATCATTCGTGTTGGTTACAACAAAAGCTGATGAGGAGGTCGTGTCTTCTGAAGCCGTGTTGTTGCTCGGATCGGGATCCATTTCGTTGGATGACACCGTAACGACATTGGTAAAAGTCCCTACAGTGGTGAAGTCCACCGTAACGGCAATAGTCGTTGCCGTGCTAATATTTGGCGGTGAGGCAGACAGAGCCGCAATTGTGCAGATGATAGTCTCATCCAAGTCCGAGCAGCTGGGATCGGAATTCGCCGCATTGAAAGTCACTCCCGTTGGCAAAGTGTCGGTGACGACAATACCGGTGGCGTCCGAGGGACCGTTGTTGGTAATTATGATTGTATAGGTTAAGGTCTGTCCCGCCTGTATCGGATCGAGAGCGTCACGCTTAGCTACCGCGAGATCGGCCACAGGAATAACCGTGGTCTCCTCCTTAATATCCGTATTGTTGATAAGGTCGGAGTCAGTAGTGGTGGAAGTAACTGTGGCAGTGTTGGTAATCGTTCCAGATGCGGTTACGGTGGTGGTACCGACAATCGTGATGGGTAGATTACCACCTGCAGCCATCCGGCCGAGGTTACAGTGGACAACGCTGACGTCAGTCTGGTTACATACAATTTCCGGTGTGACCGAGTCAAAGACAAACGTCGCTGGCAACGTATCGGTGACTAGCACGCCGATAGCGTCGGACGGACCGTTGTTAGTGATGGTCAACGTATAGGTGAGAAGTCCGCCAGCAACTACAGGATCGGGTTCGTCCGATTTGGCCAGAACCAGATCGGCTACGGTATTGAGGGAGGTGACTTCAAGGTCAGTGTTGTTATCTGGGTTGGAGTCAGTCTCATTGCCCGAAACAGTGGCCGTGTTGGTCAGGTTGTCGGTTGCTGAAGAATCGACGGTTACACCGACGATGAGGGAAGTACTGGCTCCTTTTGCCAACTCGCCTACATCGCAAGTGACAATCCCCTCCTCCTCGGTACAACCTGGGCTGGAACTGGTGTCATCAAACATAACAGCATCGGCCAGAGGGTCAGTTACGGTCACGCCAGTGGCACGAGAAGGACCGTAATTAGTCAGGGTCAGCGTAAAAGTGAGAGATTCACCAGCGGTCACCGGGTCAGGGGCATCCGTCTTGGACAGGGCCAGATCGGCTGCCGGAATAACCATTGTGGTCTGCAAAATATCTGCGTTATTATCGAGCAGGGGATCAGGGGTATCAGAAGATGCAGTAGCTCGGTTTGTGATTGGCCCGTCAATGCTAGTTGTCACTACAATCGTAACCGTAGTAGTGTTTGCAGGTGGTGTTGAAGGAAGGTCGCCAATAGGGCAAATAATCGTATCATCGGGCTGCTGTAAACAGTTTAAACTGGAGCGGTTCTCGTCAAAAGCAACGCTTAGCGGCAAAGTATCGGTTATAACTACATTCTCGGCTACATCAGGTCCAGTATTGGTCAAGGTCAGCGTGTAGGTCAAGATCTCACCCGCGGTTACGGGATTGGGATCAGCGTGTTTGCTTAATATAAGGTCGGCTTCGGTCTGGCACGCCTTTAAGTCATCATGATCGGTATCTTTTACTTCAATGAACTGATAACTGCCTATATCACCGGGTACAACAGCACGCTGAACAGTTGTTCCGCCAATAAAATTTATCTTGACGACATAGGGTTCGCTTGGGCCAGAAGGCAGCCCAAAGTGGACAAAGGCCGGATCTTGAGACCCATGCCCACGACCACCGTTTACCTCGCGCACGCCAGCGACGTGATTTTCTTCGCAACTCAACAGCTCAAGGGTAGCCCCTATATCATCTCGCACCACACCCCCTCCCAAATCTCGTAGTGCTCGAACAATGAGATAGTTTCCGTTATTCGTGGGATTGTCCCACAGCTCGTTACGGTTATCCTGGTTGATTAAGAGATCCAGATCACCGTCACGGTCATAATCAGCAAAAGCGGCTCCTTCACCATCGGTTTTTCCGACAATACCCATGTTGTTCCGGACGAAGGTAAGCGGTCCGCCAGGGATGGTAGTTGTATTAAGAAATAGTTGGTCACCACCGTCGCTAGTGAGGAATAAGTCAAGGTCGCCGTCATTGTCGACGTCACCGCAAGCAACGTCATCGATATTGCCGCTGATACCTGACGGCAGGCCTGTAGGCGAAAATTTACTGGCAGGATCTTGTACCCAGATCTGGCTGACATCACTGTCTGTCCAGAACAGATCGAAATCACCATCACTATCGAAGTCGCAGAAGGCTGCTCCACCCTTATTTTGATTCTTCGCTTGTTGGTTAAAACCTTTATCTACAGTGAAGTGTCCGGTACGGTCATTTTTCCAAATGTCAAACTGGTCCTCCTTTCGATCAAGGAAATCAACATCACCATCAACATCAAAATCCGTGAATGCGCCGTAATCGCCACTAAGTGCCGAATTACAGCCTGGTAAGCCCATGGTGTCGGGAGCGATATCGAAAAAATGACCAAACCCATCATTTTGAAACACAACCGTCCCATGGTTGTGATTGTCAGCGATAAGGTCCAGATCGCCGTCGCTGTCGTAGTCAACCCACCCCATCGCTTCCGTGTTGAATTTATAAGGAGAACCACACTTGGAATGAACTGGATTTGAAAACAAAAACAACGCCTGGCTGGGGTAGCCAGAAGCGTCACCGAAACCATAGATTGGTGAACCAGCAGGACCTTTGTTCAGGTAAATTTCGATTCTACTAAATCGGTTGACCGCAAAATCCAAATAACCATCATTATTTACATCACCCCATATTGCGCTTCTTTCTTTTACACCGGTTTTTAGCAAACCGACCGCCAGGTTGCTGGTCACATCGGCAAACGTTTTATTACAAACGCCAGAAGTGCTTTCTTGTTGATAGAGTCGGGTGAGAATGCTTTTACTGTTAGTATTGACGAGGACATCCAGGCAGCCATCGTCATTGAAGTCACCCCAACTTAATCCACCATCCTTGTCTCCTGGGGTAGCTAATCCGACAGATGTAGATGCACCCGTAGCTTCGATTGAAGCCGTAAGCAGCGAGAGTGGATCTGGTGAAGCTGGCTCTACTACAATGACACCAGTTTGGTCTGATGAACCACTTAACTTGTAACGATACTGTCCGGGCTGATCAAATGCACGGCTAAAGGTTCCATCTGGGGGGATGTCTTCACTTTGCCAAGAAACGTTTTGGCTATCGAAGCTGCTATTGGGCGTGACGTTGGGGACAATTGTCGTACTGGACTGATCCCCATTATCATTCTTGAAAATGAGCGGGAGAAAAATGATGGCTTGGTTGCCGGCTTGCGTTTCAATCCCGGCACCTTCGATTCGTTGTGTTTGCTCCGTGAGATTTGTCCATAATATGATGGAACCGGAAGGAACAGTCAGGGTGGAGGGCGAAAAGCCCTGGTCCGTGATGAGGATATCGGTGAGCGTTTCTGTATCCGTCATCGACTGCATGTCGGTTGATTGAGATGGGAGGAACGATAGAGGGGAACCAGTCGTCTGGCCTGAACTTGCTGAAGGAGCAAAGCCAACTAGCAACAAGAGCACGATCACCTTTAAAGCCAGATCTAGACTTACTCTTACGTGTCTGAGTACCTTCATGAAATCATCCCCGTATACTGTAGTCAGAGCGACAAGACTAAAACAGTACACGACTCCTTTCTGATAAATCTGACAAGGCCGTCGCTCGAGGCCGATCTCTAAGATTTGATTTTTCTGCCGCTTTGAGATGTTTTTTCAGTCGGTAGACACTTGCCGAGTATGATCCATACGGCTTTGAGTTGATTAAGGTGCAGGATATGTCAAATTACCGTTAGCACTCAAGCATGTTCGGAACAGTGATCAGTCTCGCATTTTCCAAACTATGATGATGCTGTCGGCAGATTTTTTCCTCACTAAGAGTGGCTCCTGAACCGGCAAAATTTCCAAAAGTTAGCAGGGCATGGAGCCAACTAGCGTTGTAACTCGACCGGCAAACAGTATCTACTACAAAAATTAAGATGGTGGAGAAAATCAGGCCGTATTGCCTTCCCTACTTGTTTTACTCCGCCACCTCCCTGTTTTTCCCTTTTGAGCTACGGCAATGCGGTTTCCAGGGGATTTTGAATAAGTGGGTAAGGGGGGCGACATCTGCCTTGGACCACAAAGACCTGTACGAAGATAGTGGCAGCTCAGGCAAGGATTAAGGTTGCACTAGACACAACGCCAATTATATCAGAACAGGGTCTTATCTGCCATAAGAATCGAGTTAGAGTTCCCCTGTTTCCAATTGCTGTGGTCGGGCCTTTAGTTTGGTAACATCCTATAGCCGAAGTGGTTACGGCCTTCGACAAGTCCAGGCCGCGTCGGCCCCAAATTATTAAGAAGATACACAGCATCAATGACCAGACGGCTGATACAAGACCCGTTTACTCAATAAGTCAAGCTTGGCTCGACCATACATCTGGCGTTTGAGGAATTTAAGCCGATTGATTTGGCCTTTAGTTTGACCATTACTCCAACTCAGCCTCAAGGCATTCCGAACGGCAGCCAAATCTGCTCGCAAAACCTGGGCAAAACTCTTGACGGCTTTAATACCGCTGGCCGCTACGGCGGTTAACCATTGGTCCAAATCGTGGTCACGCTGTTCTTTGACCAACTGGATAAATTGGCGGGCCAGACGATCAACGGTGTCCAGCTGAGTATCGACCGCCAGCATTCGGGTCCGGGCAGATTGTTCCTCTTCATCCAGGTTGTCCTTATCGAGCATGATTAACCAAGCCGCCGCCTGGCCAGCCGACCATAGCACCGGTTGGACCTGACGAGCCAAGGTCGGCTGAACCGCTTCCACGACGACTTGGATCAGTCGGGGCTGCACCAGTTCGGTCAGGAGGGTATAGGTCTGACCGGCTGCGCGAGCGAGATAAAGCTGAACGGCCATAACGATCTCCTACTGGAACCGGTAGTTAAGGGGTATGGACTTTGTTAGCCGAATTTGGGGTCTAAAGATAGTTGGCTTAAAATTCGTATCCCTCAAAAACTGTAGTCCAAGCTGAAGGTGGACTCTATCCACGACTTTATCTCCTCTTCACTCGCTTCATATCCTGGTCACATCGGATATTTAACCATTTCTTCTCGAAACTCTTGCATCGCATTGCTCACGTCACGCTTTTCTATCAACTTGCCCGTGTCAAATAACAATTCAAAAACCTCTCGATATTTCCAGGCCGGGTGAAACCCCATATGAACATAAAGTTCTTCAATGAACTCTCTACCGATTAGAAGACCACCCGAAAAATTCATGTTCAAACCGAGATTTTCGTAAGTATTGTTAAAAGTGAACTGTTCGTTTGGTGGACTGCTTGGCTTGACCCCATTGATTATTGGTCCATCTTCTGAAATAAATTTTCTGCCATCAAGTGTGCCAAGCGATAAGTATAGTTCATCAAGCAGCAATTTATCATTTTTTAGGGTGTACAAGCATCTATAGCCACGCCAGCAGTCACTAGACATCCCAATTGGGCGAATACCAAACTGTTCCGGATTAAATAATCCATTCCCTTTTATACCGACAAGAGAGAATTCTGAAATATCGAGAAGAAAACTATCAGGTATTTGAGCGGTCATATTTCATAGTCTCCTTTTGGTTACCCGGCTAACTATTTCTAGCTAGCTAAAGTTGCTCCGCAAGTAATTGACCTATTTTTTCATTAAGAGTTTTTAGGTCGATGACTAGTGGTCCTGTTCAATGTCTCTATTCCGTTTTAGTCGTACTGCCGCTTAATCGAGTGGAGCCGAGGTTGATGTAATAGTCTTTGACACTTCCGGGCGCTAGCCGGCGTGAGCATAACCGCAGATCTGCAAGCTGAAACGAGAAGAAGGATCGTATGAGTAGGAATACTCGTCGGATGAGTGCCTCAAAGCTTAGAAGTCTTTGACCGGCCTACTTTTGCGCGCTAAGGCATCTTCAACAAAACATGGCCAGGCTCGACATGGTCACCACTTCCAAAAAATACCCCGGCTGCTAGACCAAGATGTGGCATTTTTCCATTATAGCAACCTTGATTTTCCTTAACAATATGCCATGAGGCCATTTTCGGCTCTATTGCAACCAATATCGACTATTGCGACCAATGCAACAAAAAGTCAGTCAACCGCTGGCATCCCAGCCTGGCTTTTGAGCCGCCCGGCGGACCTTCTTGCAATGAAACAACCGTTGAACAAGCAATA
>CALMIS010000214.1 GCA_937864185.1 uncultured Chloroflexota bacterium | reverse complement strand
TCGAGAAGGCGGTCGGACAGTCGGTGCTGGGGTCATTACCAAGATTATTGAGTAACTGGTCTGTAGTGTGTCTCCTGCCTCTTTTAAATAAAGCAGGGGACACACTCTTATCTGCAATGGGTTCAGATAACAAAGGGTGGGTCCGTGATAACCCAAACCTTGTAGTCTAATTTTAGGAGTGACATGGCTAAGCAAAGAATTAGAATTCGTCTCAAAGCTTACGATCACAGGGTTTTGGATCAGTCTGTGCGGCAAATCGTGGACACGGCTGAGCGGACGGGAGCCTTAGTTGTTGGACCTGTGCCGCTACCTACCAAGATCGAAAAGTTTACGGTCATCCGGTCACCGTTTATTGATAAAGACTCTCGGGAACAATTTGAGATTCGCACTCATAAACGATTGATCGATGTGGTCGATCCAAAGTCCAAGACGATTGATGCCCTGGTAAGATTAAATCTCCCCGCCGGGGTGGATGTTGAAATCAAGTAAAAGCCTTGTTTGTTGAAACCACTAGGAAAGGGGAATGCTTGGGAATGATGAGGACCAATCGCTCACAGCTTATCGGCCTACAGTCCCCAAGCGAAATGGCACGATGAAGGGAATCTTAGGTAAAAAAATCGGGATGACTCAGATCTTTGACGAACAGGGTGTATCTATCCCTGTAACGATCATCGAAGCTGGACCTTGCTATATTACTCAGAAAAAGACTGAAGCTACTGATGGTTATAACGCTATCCAAATCGGCTTTGGTGAAATCAGTGAGAAGCGGCTAAACAAGCCATTGGGTGGTCACCTCAAAAAATCCGGTTCACCGGCGGTAAAGTACTTGCGCGAGTTCGATGTGGTTGATCCCGACTCCTATGAGGAAGGGCAAAAGATCGATGTTTCAATTTTTACTGTGGGTGATAAAGTTGATGTAACAGGTGTTAGTAAAGGTAAAGGGTTTGCTGGCGGGGTTAAGCGCCATAATTTTCGTGGTGGTCCAAAAACTCATGGGCAATCTGACCGGTGGCGTGCGCCTGGTTCGGTGGGTGCTGGTTCGACTCCGGGGCGCGTATTCAAGGGTACACGGATGGCAGGTCGAATGGGTAACAGTCAGGTCACTGTCCAAAACCTCCGGATCGCGTTGGTGGACCCCGATAAGAATTTGCTAGCGATTAAAGGTGCTATTCCTGGTGGAAAAAACGGCTTGATTATCATTCGCGAGGCAGTGAAGGGGTAGACCATGAAAGTCGAAGTCAAGAATATCAGTGGCCTAAAAGTAGAAGAAATTGATCTAAGTGAACATATCTTTGGGATCGAGCCAAATAAGTCAGTGATGCATCAAGCTTTGGTTCGGCAGCAGGCAAATGCGCGCCTTGGTACACACAAAGCCAAGACTCGAGGCGAGGTCAAAGGAACGACGGCTAAGTGGTATCGGCAAAAAGGAACCGGGCGAGCTCGCCATGGGGACCGTAAAGCGCCAATTTTTGTAGGCGGAGGACAGGCTCATAAACCTGTGCCGCGTGATTATACTAAAAAGATGCCGCGCAAAATGCGTCGGTTGGCGCTGTGTTCGGCTTTGTCGGTCAAAGCGGCATCCAATGAGATCATTGTGCTGGATGAGCTCTCGTTTGAAGAACCTAAGACCGCCCGGATGTTAGATGTTTTGGGTAACCTGGGTGTGAAAGGCAGTGCGGTAGTACTGCTGGCCGAGCGTGACGAAAATGTTGAGAAGAGTACTAATAATTTGTCGAATGTTAAGACGTTGCGGGCCAGCTATTTAAACATTAGAGATATTCTGGGTAACGACTATATCATCATGCCCAAAAACGCCTTGTCAGTGATTGAGGGGTTTTTAGGGTAAAGGGACTGGGAGACGCGACGATGGGAAAGAATCCTTACGAGGTTATTATTCGCCCTGTCATTACCGAAAAGAGCAATGTTGCCTCCGCCTATGGCCAATACACTTTTGTGGTTGACCAACAGGCGAACAAAGTTGAGATTGCCGAGGCTGTTTCTTACATCTTTGATGTGGATGTGGTCAAAGTTCGAGTCATTAATCAAGCACCTAAATTTGGGCGGTGGGGACGCAAACGTGTACAACGCAAGTCGGCCTATAAGAAAGCTGTTGTTAGTGTTCCCCCAGGGCAACGGATTGAAGCTTTTGAAGGCGTATAAGGCGTTTTTCGCTCAGTGACTAAGGTGCGTTTGGAGGAAAGACCGTGGGTGTAAAAATTTACAAGCCAACATCGCCTGGACGTCGTGGGATGTCGGTGGCCTCTTTTGAGGAGATTACTCATAAAGAACCTGAGAAAAGTCTGTTGGTGCCGCTCAAAAAGAAATCCGGTCGCAATAACCAAGGTAGGATTACGACCCGGCATCGGGGCGGCGGCCATAAGCGTCGTTATCGAGTGATAGACTTCAAGCGGGATAAATTTGGTGTGCCAGCTAAGGTATCATCAATTGAATATGATCCCAACCGCTCGGCTCGAATTGCACTGTTGACTTATGTGGATGGTGAAAAACGTTACATTCTCGCTGTTGAAGGGCTGAGTGTTGGTGATCAACTGATGTCAGGCCCAGAGGCAGATATTCGGGTAGGGAATGCATTGCCGATTTTCCGTATCCCACTTGGTACACAGATTCACAATGTAGAGCTGTATCCGGGTCGAGGGGGACAGTTGGTGCGCTCGGCCGGAACATCAGCCCAATTGCTGGCTAAAGAAGGGACCTATGCTCAGGTCAGGATGCCGAGTGGTGAAGTGCGCTTCATCAGCCAGAATTGTTTGGCCACAATCGGTGTGGTTGGGAATTCTGATCATAGTAATATTGTGTTGGGCAAAGCGGGGCGCAAGCGATGGCTCGGGATTCGCTCTTCGGTCCGCGGCTCAGCTATGGACCCGAACAGCCATCCGCACGGCGGGGGTGAAGGGGGGGCTCCAATCGGGATGCCGGGGCCTAAAACTCCTTGGGGTAAACCGGCGCTTGGGGCCAAGACTCGGCAGAATAAGCGTACTGACAAGTATATCGTGCGGCGACGTCGCAAAAAGCGCAGATAAGGAAGGATTAGGCAATGACTCGATCTCTAAAAAAGGGTCCTTTTGTCCAGCCCAAGCTTCTAAAAAAAATCGAGGCCATGAATGCCACAGGCGAGAAGCGTGTGGTACGCACTTGGTCACGAGCTAGCATTATCTTCCCGCAAATGGTAGGTCATACCATTGCGGTCCACGATGGTCGCCGGCATGTTCCTATCTATGTGACTGAAAACATGGTAGGACATAGGTTGGGTGAATTTGTGCCCACACGCTATTTCCGTGGTCACATCTCTAAAGAGAAACGGGGACGTTAGGGCCGATTGGTTTAACCCTGAACTAAACTTGATTGAGGAAATCACGATGGCAGATTTTCAGGTTAGAGCAGTGACAAAATATGTGTTAGGTTCGCCCATCAAGATGCGGCGTGTGGTTAATGCGGTGCGCGGCATGCGAGCGGCAGAAGCTCTCGAAGTTTTGGCCTTGCTTCCACAAGCGGCTGCGGTACCGGTTTACAAGACGGTCAAGAGTGCTTTGGCTAATGCTGAAGAAAACTATGCGCTTGACGCTGACGATATGGTCATTGCCGAGATTAAGGTTGATGAAGGGCCTCGTTTACGCCGGGCTCGCTATGGGGCTCGAGGACGCTTTAAACCCATTAAAAAACGGATGTCCCACATCACGGTATTATTAGAAGAGGACGTTGAAGAGACTAATCTTTCTCCAACGCCACGGGTTTAGGGTGAAGTTACGCTTCGCCTTGGGTGGTGTAGTTGAGTTTTTATTGCCAGTGTCCATTATTTAGATAGTTTTAAGGAGATTGCTTTGGGTCGTAAAGTTCATCCACTGGGATTTAGATTGGGTGTTATTAAAGAGCATAAGGCTCGTTGGTTTGCAGAAGGTGAAGAGTATCGCGAATTGTTAGAGGAAGATCTGGCGATTCGCAAGCTAATTGATAAGTTACACGAACCTGGCTCAATTGCTGATGTTGAAGTTGAACGCCTGCCTGCGGCGCGGCAAGTTTCTGTGAAAATTCATACCTCAAAACCAGGGGTAGTGATTGGCCGTAAAGGGGCTGCCGTTAATCAGCTTCGCAAGGATTTAGAAGATCTCACCCAAAAAAAGGTCCATGTTGATGTTATCGAGGTTGAGAATCCCGATATCAACGCCTCGTTGATTGGTCAGAGTATTGCCATGCAGCTTGAGCGCCGAATTTCGCATAAGCGGGCGATGAAGCAGGCGGTGCGCCGGGCGATGAAGGCTGGGGTCAAAGGCATCATGATCACTTGTAGTGGTCGCTTGAGTGGAGCGGATATGGCCCGGCGCGAAACCCAGCGAGAGGGCCAAGTGCCGCGTCATACCTTGCGCGCCGATATTGACTACGCCAATGTTGAAGCCCTAACTACGTTTAGTAAGATAGGGATCAAGGTGTGGGTTTATAAAGGCGAAATTTTACCAGAACGAACCGACGAGTCCCCGGCAAGAGCCTACGTATCTCCGTAATAAGCTATTCGGTACAAGTAGGTTGTGGCTGAAACTTAGAGTCTTGAGGTGAATTATGTTAATGCCCAAACGTGTTAAATATCGCAAGCAGATGCGCGGTCGGATGAAGGGGAAAGCAATCCGTGGTTCAGAAGTGGCATTTGGCGAGTACGGCCTGCAGGCCTTGGAGCCTTGCTGGATGACGAGTCGCCAAATTGAAGCGGCTCGGCGGGCAATCGTGCGTTATGTGCGCCGCGGTGGTAAGGTCTGGATTCGTGTTTTTCCGGATAAACCGGTGACGAAGAAGGCAGCGGAGACCCGGATGGGAAGTGGTAAGGGTGCCGTTGATCACTGGGTTGCAGTCATTAAGCCAGGCCGGGTACTTTTTGAGATTACCGGTGTTCCAGAAGAGTCGGCCCGGGAAGCTATGCGACTAGCTTCGCATAAACTGCCAATTAAGTCCCAGTTTGTAAGCCGAAACGTGGGTTAGAGGAGCGAGTCATGCAGGCGTTTGAGATTAGAAGTATGTCCGATGGTGATATTCGCACCAAAATCGAAGAGATTAGTGAAGAGATGTTTAATCTACGTTTCCAAAAGACAATTGGTCAACTAAAAGATCCAAACCGGCTCACGGCCTTGAAACGAGATATCGCTCGACTCAAAACCGTTTTAAGAGAACGCCAGTTGGCAGCACATCAAGATAACTAGGAGAAATACAGTGGCTAGGGAACGACGAAAAATTTTGGTCGGCACAGTGACCAGCGATAAAATGGACAAGACTGTTGTGGTTCAGGTGGAACGTTTGAAACAGCATCCAAAGTACGGCAAGGTGATGCGTATCCACAGCAAGTATAAGGTCCATGATGAAAATAGCCAGGCCAAGATTGGCGATACGGTAAAAATCGTTGAGTCTAAGCCGATAAGCAAAGAAAAACGTTGGGCTTTAGTGGAAGTATTAGAGTCGGCGGCTGAGTAAACGCCTCGTCTCTAACCGACATAGACACTTGGTGGAGAAACTTAGATGATACAGCAAGAGAGTCGCTTAAAGGTAGCTGATAATAGTGGGGCTAAAGAAATATTATGCATTAAAGTATTGGGCGGTGCCAGACGGCGCTATGCCCAAGTGGGCGACATAATTGTAGCTACCGTCAAGCAAGCCGCCCCAACCGGTGCTGTTAAGAAAGGTGCGGTCGTTAAGGCCGTTATTGTCCGCACTGCTAAAGAAATCAGCCGCCCAGATGGTTCTTACATCCGGTTTGATGAAAATGCAGCTGTCATTCTGGATAATGACGCAGTGGGTCCGCGTGGGACGCGTATCTTTGGCCCAGTGGCCCGGGAACTGCGCGAAAAAGGCTTTATGAGAATTGTGTCTCTGGCCCCGGAAGTTTTGTAGAAAGGCTTAAACGATGCAGAGAATCAAGAAAGGCGACACCGTTCAAGTTATCAACGGAAATGAAGTTGGGGCTCGAGGTAAAGTTGAGCGTGTGATCAATGCTTGGTATGTGGACCGCTTTAATCGGCGCATCAAACGAGATCCTAACAAAGATCGGGTATTGATTGCCGGTGTAAACATTCGGAAAAAACATCAGCGTCCAATTAGTCAAACCCGGACGCAGACCGGTATTATTGATAAAGAGATTCCGCTGCCCGCTTCCAAGGTGATGGTGGTCTGTAACAGTTGCAACGAAGCGACTCGAATTGGTTTCCGGTTTGAAGGTGACAAAAAAGTGCGTTTTTGCAAGCGCTGTAAATCAACTATCGGTTAAGACGCAGGTGAGCCCAGATGATACCCCGTTTAAAAGAAAAGTATAGAGATCAAGTCGTTCAATCGATGCTTAAGGACTTTGGGTACAAAAATGTACATCAAGTTCCCAAGGTTACCAAAATTGTGGTTAATGTTGGACTGGGGGAGGCGCTACAAAATGCAAAAGCGTTAGAACGAGCTTCCGCAGATATTGCTACAATTACGGGGCAAAAGCCGATCATTACGCGTTCTAAGAAATCTATAGCAACTTTTCGTCTGCGAGAAGGTAACCCGATTGGTGTAAAAGTAACGTTACGGGGCCAGCGGATGTGGGATTTCTTGGATAGGCTGATTAATGTGGCTTTACCCCGTCAACGCGACTTTCGAGGCATTTCACCCGATAGTTTTGATGGTCGCGGCAACTATACGGTTGGCCTGGCAGAACAACTCGTCTGGCCTGAGATTGACTACGATAAGATTGATAAGGTGCGCGGCATGGAAGTTAGTATTGTTACCACGGCTCGGACAGATGAAGAGGGGCGGCGGTTGCTGGATCTAATGGGTATGCCGTTTAGAAGGAGTTAATTTAATGGCAAAGAAATGTATGTCTTTCCGGGAACAACGCCGAAAGTATGCGGTTCGAGTTAGAAATCGCTGTAGTCAGTGCGGCCGGCCTCGAGCCTATATGCGCCGGTTTGGTTTGTGTCGCATCTGCTTCCGTAAGTTGGCAAATGAGGGCAAAATTCCCGGTGTGGTGAAGTCAAGCTGGTAAAAGGCTGTAGAATATAGATATTGTACATCAGAAGGGACTCTTGAGATGACTGATCCAATTTCTGACATGCTCACTCGTATCCGCAACGCCGGTATGGCTCGCCATAACCAAGTAGCTATGCCAAGCTCAAAGGTACGTGAGGCAATTGCAAAAATATTGAAGGACGAAGGTTTCGTTCGGGACTTTGAAGTGTTGCCCGGAGATGTCCCTTCACTGTTGATACACCTTAAATATACCAACGAACGCCAGCCTCAACCTGTCATTGAAGGGCTGGAGCGAGTTAGCAAACCCGGGCGGCGGATTTACGCAAAAAAAACTGACGTTCCTTGGGTCAGGAGTGGTCTGGGAGTGGCAGTTATGTCTACTTCTAAAGGGGTTATGACGGGTGAGCAGGCTCGGCGGCAAGGAGTAGGCGGCGAAGTTCTTTGCTACGTTTGGTAAGTATACGGAAATCGGTATAGTGAGGAGTTACAATGTCGAGAATAGGTAAGTTGCCAGTTCCTATTCCCCCGGGCGTTACCGTTAATGTCGACAAAAATACGGTGACTGTCAAGGGGCCAAAAGGTCAACTGACAAGGGATTTTTTGCCAGAGATTTCTTTGGAACAAAATGATGGCCAAATTTTGGTTACCCGCAATAGCGATCATCGACTGCACAAGGCTCGGCACGGTTTAACGAGAGCGTTGCTCAACAATATGATCTTAGGAGTCACCGAGGGCTTTAAACGTCAGTTGCAGATAGAAGGTGTTGGCTATCGGGCAGCCGTTCAAGGCAAGAATTTGGTTTTGAACGTTGGATACTCTCACCCGGTCACGTTTGAGCCTCCAGCGGACGTTTTGTTCGATGTTCCGGACCGAAACGGTCGCGAGATTGTTGTTTCGGGAATTGATAAGGAAGTTGTTGGCGAAATTGCCGCCCAAATTCGCCGGGTACGTCCGCCTGAGCCATACAAAGGCAAAGGTATTCGATATGCCAAAGAGCAGATTCGTCGTAAGGCTGGTAAGGCTGGTAAGGCCAAGTAAAATTTTAGAAGTGGGTGGTTGCTATTATGGGAAAGACCAATCCAAATTATGTGGCGCGTAAACGTCGTCATGTCCGAGTAAGAAAACACGTTAGTGGTACAACAGAGCGTCCTCGCTTGAATATATTTCGAAGCTTAAAGCATATTTACGCTCAGGTTATTGACGACAGTCGAGGTATGACCTTGGCTTCAGCTTCTAGTCTCGAGCCAGTTATTCGCGACTCGCAAGATCTCCGTGGCAAAGGTCCAATGGATACCGCAGCGGCTGTTGGCAAGCTAGTGGCTGAACGAGCCCAAAATGTTGGCGTGACAGCAGTCGTGTTTGACCGTGGTGGCTACAAGTATCACGGTTGTGTTAAAGCCCTAGCTGAGTCTTCGCGTGAAGCAGGTCTGAAATTTTAGAAAAACCATTTAGTTCTGGTCGACGGTTGACTACTTTAGTTGGAAGGAGAGTTAGATGGCGAAAAGAGAATTCGAAGATGCTGTAGAAGAACTCGATGAGCGGGTTGTTCACATTGCCCGGACGGCAAAAGTCGTCAAAGGGGGACGCCGCTTTAGCTTTAGGGCCGTTGTTGTGGTAGGTGACAACAAAGGTGGCGTCGGTGTCGGCATTGGCAAAGCCCGGGAGGTGCCTGAAGCTATTCGCAAAGGTTCGGAGCAGGCGCGTCGCAACATGAAGAAGATCGCCATGACCGAGACCACTATTCCGCATGAAGTGACTACCCGGTTCAGTGCTGCTGAGGTTTTTCTCAAACCAGCCGCTCCCGGTACCGGGGTAATTGCGGGTGGTGGCGTCCGAGCGGTGGTTGAAGCTGCGGGTATACGTGACATTTTGACAAAGAGTAAAGGTAGCTCGAATATTCTGAATGTGGTTAAAGCGACGGTTAAGGCCCTTAACGAATTGCAAGATCCAATAGAGATTGCTCATAGGCGTGGGCTTCCGGTTAGCCGAGTTCAACCTTTCTGGGCGAGGAGAAGTGGAAATGGACAGTAAGAAAATTGAGGTTACTCTCGTTAAGAGTCCTATTGGCTACTCTCTGCGTCAAAAGAATACGGTGCGAGCGTTAGGATTGCGCCGATTAGGTCAGACTGTTGAGCATGCCGACTCAGAGGTAGTCAGAGGGATGATTCAAAAGGTGTCGCATCTGGTTAAAGTAACGGAGTAAGAGATTGATTTTGCCATGCACCTCTGGTGAGGAGAAACAAGTATGAAATTACATGATTTGCAGCCTGCTCCGGGTAGTAAAAAACACAAAAAAAGAGTCGGTCGTGGTATGGCTTCCGGCAAAGGAAAGACTTCAGGGCGTGGTATGAAAGGGCAAAAAGCTCGCTCTGGAGGTGGTAAAGGACCCTTTTTCGAAGGCGGTCAGCTTCCTTTGGTTCGCCGTTTGCCGTTTCGTCGGGGCTTCACTAATATTCACCGAGTCGAATTCAAACCGGTTAATCTGAGTCGCCTTCAGGAAAAATTCGGTGAGGGGGATTTGGAAGTTACTCCAGAAACTTTGGTGGAAGCTGGGATTATTAAACAATCAGATAAAGCTGTGGCAATCTTAGGCGAGGGTGAACTTGGGGTAGCACTCACCGTAAAGGCGCATCGTTTTTCAAAGAGTGCTAAGGAGAAAATTGAAGCGGCCGGTGGAACAGTTGAAGTACTGGCATTGGCTTAAGATAAAGGAATTTAGGAATGATTGAAGCGGTACGGAATGCGTTTGCGTTACCTGACTTGCGGCGAAAGATTATTTTCACGCTGTTGATCCTGGTGGCCTATAGAGCCGGTGCCCATGTGCCGGTACCCGGCGTAGACGCAAGAGCGTTGCAACAGTTTCTGGAGTCGGGTACGGATGGGAGTACGATTGTTCAATTCTTGAATCTTCTGTCTGGAGGCGCTCTGGCGAATTTTTCAATTCTGGCAATGGGAGTTTACCCTTACATTACTGCCTCAATCATTATCCAGCTTCTAACGCCGTTGGTTCCACAGTTACAAGAGTTGGCCAAAGAGGGTGAGCAGGGCCGAAATAAAATGAATCTGTACACCCATTGGTTGACTGTGCCGTTGGCCCTGCTTCAAGCCTATGGTCAGGTGTTCTTTATTCAAAGTAATGTTCCCGGCATATTGACCAATTTTGGTTTCAGCGTTAACCCATTAACAACAATTACCGTTTTGGTAACAATGACAGCTGGAACCATGATTGCTGTATGGTTAGGTGAATTAATCACCGAGCAGGGTATTGGAAACGGGGTATCAATCATCATTTTTGGCGGTATCGTGGCTGAATTACCTGCGCAAATTGTTGGTTTTGTTAGCCGCCAAGATTGGATTAACTTGATCTTATTCGCCATTATCACGGTGTTAACAATTGCCGTAATTGCTTTTGTGCAGGAGGGACAGCGTAGAATACCAGTTCAGTATGGCAAGCGGGTGCGAGGCACCAAGGTTTATGGTGGGCAAAGTTCGCATATCCCAATGAAAGTCAATAGCGCAGGTATGATTCCGCTGATATTCGCGCAGTCAATTATGATATTCCCCAGTGCAGTGGCAGCCTCGTTTACAGTCAGTGAAAATTCGTTTATCAGAAGTGTGGCAAACGGAATTGTAACTTGGTTTAGTCCAAACGTACAGTCCTGGCCTTACTGGATTTTATACTTTTTAATGGTTGTGGGCTTTACTTACTTTTATACCGATGTGATTTTTAAGCAACAAAATCTAGCCGAGAACCTTCAGCGTCAGGGAGGGTTCATCCCTGGTATTCGACCCGGAAGGCGAACTGAGTTTTATCTGAACTCAGTGCTACAACGAATTACCTTGGTTGGTGCCTTAATGTTGGGCGGTGTAGCTATTCTGCCATGGGTTGTAAATCTGTTAACAGGTGCTGCTCAAAGTGGATCACAGATTCAGTCTTTGTTAATTACTAGTACCGGCCTGCTGATCGTGGTAGGAGTCGTCTTAGACACGATGAAACAACTTGAAGCGCAACTTTTAATGCGCAATTATGAAGGCTTTATTGGCTAGGTGGCTTTCGATTTAATATTTGCCAATAAGTAAATACGTTGGTTTGGATAGTGAGACCTGATTAGAGGTCTGTAATTGTTGAAGGAGAAGATCGTGAAAGTAAAACCTTCTATAAAGCGTCGTTGTGATAACTGCAAAATAATTAAGCGTCGTGGAGTGGTCCGGGTAATCTGCACAAATCCACGACACAAACAGCGACAAGGATAAGGAGTAAAATATGGCTCGTATTGCCGGAGTTGATATCCCACGCGATAAACGGGTGGAAATTGGTTTAACCTATATTTACGGTATTGGTTTGACCTCAAGCCAAAAGATTCTGGCCCAAACGGAAATTAACCCCGACACACGCGTTAAGGACTTGTCTGAAGATGAAGTCATTCGCCTGAGAGATGCAATTGACCAAGACTATGTGGTGGAAGGTGACTTGAGGCGTGAAGTAGGTTTGAATATTAAGCGTCTCCAAGAAATTGGTTGTTATCGTGGTTTGCGGCATCGCCGAAATCTGCCGGTTCATGGTCAACGAACCCGCACTAACGCTCGCACGCGCCGTGGCGCTCGCAGAACTGTGGCGGGTAAGAAACGAGCAGCCAAGAAGTAGATTTGTGGATTGCTGGTTAGTATCGGTCCATCATTAAACAGCGAATTCGGGAGATTTTATGGCAAAGCAAAAATCAACGAGGCGAGTACGGTCTGGTACGAGAAAAGACAAAAAAAATGTTCCGTACGGTCGCGCCTATATTTATGCAACCTTTAATAACACAATTGTTTCGATCACCGATCAACAAGGTAACGTAATTTCTTGGGCAAGTGCCGGCACCAGTGGCTTCAAAGGTTCACGCAAGAGTACTCCCTATGCGGCTCAGTTGGCTGCTCAAAATGCCGCCAGAACTGCACAGGAGCACGGTGTGCGCGAGTTGGATGTGTTCGTCAAGGGACCCGGTCCTGGTCGGGAAGCTGCTATTCGATCACTGCAGGCGGCTGATATGAAAGTACGGGCCATCACAGACAGAACACCTATTCCTCACAACGGATGTCGGCCTCCCAAGAAGCGCCGAGTCTAAAATTTTGTAAGAGGGACGAAGGGTTTTGCCAAGCCTGTAAACCTCTTTTTTGAAAATGAATCATCTTAGGAGGAAAAATTGGCACGTTATACTGATTCCGTTTGCAAGTTATGTAGAGCCGAAGGTGAAAAACTGTTCTTAAAAGGAGATCGTTGTTTTTCGCCTAAGTGTTCATTTGAAAAACGATCGTATCCGCCCGGGTTACACGGTCGTCAAGCCCAGTTTCGACGTAAAGAGTCAGACTATCGAATGCAGCTAAGGGCCAAGCAAAAGGTGCGGCGCGTGTATGGTGTTCTTGAACGACAATTTCGCCGTTATTTCGCTCAAGCTCAACATCAAAAAGGCTTAACTGGGGTTAATCTGCTTGTCATTCTGGAAAGTCGGTTAGACAACGTCATATATCGACTCGGACTGGCATCTTCACGAGCGCAAGCTCGCCAACTTATCTCTCATGGTCATTTTGAAGTTAACGGCAAGAAAACTACTGTATCTTCATTCTTAGCCCAACCGGGTGATACTATTGCGGTTCGGGAAAGTAGCAAAAGTAGTAGTCATTTTAAGGAAATTAGTGAGACCCTAAATGAGGGGCGAATACCAGATTGGCTTAAATTAGACGCGACCAAGCTATCTGGTCAGCTTGTCAGCGCGCCGACACGTGAAGGCCTTGATGCAACTTTGGATGAACAATTGGTGGTTGAATTCTACAGCCGTTAGGGAACATTGTGAGGCACCAAGGGTTCTCATATGTTCTATTAATTTAGGTGTTAAGTTTGGTTATATAGATTTTGGAGGGCGCTCCCTTGTCTGACTATAATTTGGTTTTACCGAAAATTGAAACTGAAGCTAGCTCGCGCAGTTTCGGACGGTTTATAATCGGGCCGTTGGAGAGTGGCTATGGGATTACCTTAGGCAATGCTCTACGACGGGTTTTGCTGTCATCTTTGACGGGCGCCGCCGTAACCTCGATCCGGGTGAGTGGTGTACACCATGAGTTCTCTGACATTCCTTACGGTCGTGAAGATATGACCGCTTTGATCTTAAATGTGAAGCAACTGCGACTCAAAATGCATCAGAATGAGTCGGCCCGTTTACGCGTGGAGATCAAAGGTGAAGGCGTAGTAACGGCCGGTGATTTTGAGGTGCCTCCACACGTTGAGATCGTCAATCCCGACCTTTATTTACTGACTGTTGATTCACCAGAAGCTGAGTTAGATATAGAATTAGTGGCTCAAGTCGGTCGAGGTTACTCGCCGGCTGAGGAGCGGGGTAAACTGCCTATAGGTGAAATTCCGGTTGATGCCATCTTTAGCCCAATCCGCCGCGCCAACTTTGTGGTTGAGCGGGCTCGGATTGGACAGGCTACTGACTATGATCGGTTACGCCTAGAAGTCACGACCGATGGAACATTGACGCCTCACGACGCGTTAAGTGAAGCAGCTAAAATTTTGGTTCAACATTTCAGTCTGGTAGCCGGTGGTGCTACGGAAGTTGAGACGCAAGCTGAGCCGGAAGAGCAAGGCGGTATTCCAAGCAAAGTTTATGAGATGCCGATCGAAGATCTTGAGTTAACAGTTCGCGCTTATAATTGCCTTAAGCGGGCTGGGATCACACAGGTTGGTGAAATTCTTGAGAAGCTCAAAAAAGGACAGGATGAAATTCTGGCCATCCGTAATTTTGGTCAGAAATCGTTAGATGAACTCATTGAGCGGCTGGAAGAAAAAGGGTATCTGAATCTAGTGAGTGAAGATGGCGAGATACCAAGACCGATAATCTCCGAATTGTCGGAATAGTGTATCTAGGAGACACAGCAATGCGACACAATGTGATGGGCCGAAAGTTAGGCCGTTCCAAGGATCATCGAAAAGCCTTGTTCCGTAATTTGGCTACTGAACTGTTTCGGCATAACCGAATTAAGACTACTGAAGCTAAAGCTAAAGCTGTTCAGCCGGTAGTGGACAAGTTGATTACCTTGGCAAGGCGAGGTGATTTGCACGCTCGTCGCTTGGCGGCTAAAGAGGTAACCGATCCGGCCGTTCTGCAGAAACTCTTTGGTGAAATTGCTGCTCGAGTGGGTAGCCGGAGTGGTGGATATACGCGTATCTATAAGCTAGGCGCCCGTCGAGGTGATGCCGCTGAGATGGCGGTAATTGAGCTTGTTGATCAGGAATAATCAAAGGTTAAACCACGACTGAATTTAAAGGAATCAATGTGGCGTAAAATTACTCAAGTTTAGAGGGCAGTATCTTTTGGGTGAAACGGGTGAGGTGTGACTCCGGCAAAGCGGTACTGTGCTATAATTGAGTACGATGGCACTGATTTTTTTGGGTTTCAGCTTCAAAGCAAGGAACGTACTGTCCAGGGTGAAATTGAAAAGGGTTTAGGGAAGCTGAGGCAGGGCCCAATCCGAGTTACGGGGGCCGGTCGCACAGATGCAGGGGTTCACGCCACAGGGCAAGTCATATCTTTTACTATAAATTGGCGACACGATACGGATAGCCTACAGCGAGCAATTAACGCCAATTTGCCGCCCGATGTTAAAGTCAGGACAGTCAACGATGTGACCGACCCCCATTTTCACCCTAGGTTTAGTGCCATTAGCCGAACGTACCATTACAAAATTATAAATCAGCCTTGGCCCAGTCCGATCTGGCGGCACTATGCTTATCAGGTGCCGGAGTCTTTGAATGTAGCAGACATGCAGGAGGCCAGCCATTATTTACTGGGAAGCCACGATTTTGCCGCTTTTGGCAAGCCAACCCAGGGCGAGAGTACAGTACGACACGTGATGCTAGCTGACTGGTTCGTGGATGAACAACAACAGCTAAAGTTTGTTATCACGGCCAATGCGTTTTTATATAGAATGGTCAGGCGGATCGTGAGCACGTTGATCCAGGTTGGGCTAGGCAAAATGCCCATCGAAGATATAGATACAATCCTTAAAGCAAGAAATTTGCAAGGCTCAACTCCACCGGCTCCAGCCTGTGGCTTATATTTGGTAAAAGTTAGCTATTGTGACGAGATATAGCAAGACGTTAAGCCGTTTGGTGAAGGAGAATTACTCATGCAAAAGACGACAATTAGCGCCAAAGCGCAGGAGGTGCAGCACGATTGGTATGTCATCGATGCTAGAGGGCAAACTTTGGGACGTTTAGCCACCCAAGTAGCCACTATCCTGCGCGGTAAACATAAGCCGATTTTTACGCCCCACGTAGATTGTGGCGACTATGTGGTGGTGGTTAACGCCGACAAGGTCCATGTAACTGGTCAGAAAATGACTCAGAAAATGTACTATCGGCATTCCGGTTATCCAGGAGGCTTGAAAGAAATCTCGTTACGGGATCAATTGCAGAAGTTCCCTGAGCGAGTTATTGAAGCTGCGGTACGGGGAATGCTGCCCCGCAATCGTCTTGGTCGCCAAATGTTTAAGAAATTAAAAGTATATGCAGGACCCAACCATCCGCATCAGGCTCAACAGCCTAAGGAGTTGTAGGAGCAAATTATGGCAGATTTAGAATTTTATGAAGGACTTGGTCGCAGAAAAGAAGCTACAGCCCGGGTTCGGTTACACACGGGTGGGGCCGGAAAGTTCACTGTTAACGATAAACCGATGGAAGAGTACTTTACGCGGGGGATGGACCGAGGACAAGTCATGAAGGCTCTGGAGGTAACCGGGACAGCTGGACGCTTTGATGTAACTGTAAAAGTGGCTGGTGGCGGAGTAACCGGACAGTCGGACGCGGTAAAACTTGGCATGGCACGCGCGCTGTTAAAAGTTGATCCGGAGCATCGGAAGACACTACGCCAGTATGGCTTGCTGACTCGAGATTCGCGGGCTAAAGAGCGGAAGAAACCGGGGTTGAAGCGAGCTCGTAAAGCTCCTCAGTATACCAAACGATAAATCGGTTCTGGTTGAGTACTTGTAAATAAGAAGGGCGCCTCATTAAGGTGCCCTTTTGTGTTTTGATTAAAGAAGATACAGAATGATAAAGACCGTTAGTCCAAAAAGCAGTAGGTCAATTTGCAGGGGTCTATCGGTTAGTAGAACTTCATCCGGGGCACCGCCATCGCCCCGGACATGAACCAGATAAAGATAACGAAAAATGCCGTACATTACAAATGGAATAGTGACCATCATGAGGTGATTATCGGGCAAGTTGGGAGCGGAAAAGGTGTAAAAAGCATAAGTAATAATCGTGCCGGTAGTTACGATAGACATCATTGAGTCGAGAAACGGGAGGTTATATTCATTGAGAATAGCTCGAGTGTTTAGGGCTTGACCCTTGAGTAGGACTATTTCTTGCCGACGCTTGCCAAAACCCAAGAACAATGCCAGTAGAACTGTAAAGACGTATAGCCACGGTGAAAAGCGCTCGGCATCGATGAGGACCACGCCGCTCACGACCCGTAACACGAAACCGGCAGCGATAGTCAAAACATCGATGATTACAATGTTCTTGAGAAGAAACGAATATATAGTCTGAAGTAAAAAGTAGCTGAGTAGCACCGCCCCAAAGGTCGAATTTATAAAGAACGCGATGGGCAGGCAGAAAGTGGGGAGAATCACAGCAGCCGTAATTGCGCTATTGATAGGTAATCGTCCGGACGGGATGGGCCGATTTTTCTTGGTAGGGTGCTGCCGATCTTTCTCAACATCAACCAGGTCGTTGATAAGGTAGATGGTGCCGGAAATAAGACAGAGGAGCACAAATCCGGCTATCGTATTGACCATGGGTTCGAATTGTAAGAGTTTTATGTCAAAAATCAGCGGGGCAAAAATAAAAGCATTTTTTGTCCACTGCTTAGGACGGAGAGTTTGTAGTAGTCCTGGAAACACAAAGCGGCCTCCTGAAGGATTAGAGCTACATAGTACCAAGATTGTCAGACTGCGGCAAAAACCCGTAAGTTTAAGCAAGAGAGAAGCCGCGTAGACAATTTGGTGAGCTTGAGTCTGTCAGTTTAAGAATTTTGTCGATTGGTTGCATCTGTGTTAACCTTGATTTATGGCTAAAGTCAGGCTTGATGTATTACTCACTCAAAGAGGGCTGGCAGAGACGCGAAGCAAAGCTCAAGCTCTAATAATGAGTGGACAAGTTCAGGTCAATGGGCAATTGCTTACAAAGGCAGGGACACAGGTTCCTGTTGAGGCGACAGTTACCATTGCAGAAGGACTGCCCTACGTTAGTCGAGGCGGGATCAAGTTGGCTGCGGCCCTCGATGCGTTCGCGCTTGATCCGACCGGACTTGTTTGTGCCGATGTGGGAGCTTCGACGGGTGGCTTTACCGATGTACTGCTTCAACGAGGTGCCCTTAAAGTCTACGCCATTGATGTGGGCTATGGCCAGCTTGCCTGGCAGTTGCGTCAGGATGAGCGGGTTGTGGTCATGGACCGTACCAATGCTCGCTACGTGGAGGCATTACCGGATCGGATCGATTTAGTCACACTCGACCTGTCCTTCATCTCTTTGAAGCTTTTGTTTCCGGTCATCGTTAAGTGGTTTGATCGATTTGGCAAGGTGATCGCGTTGATCAAACCTCAATTTGAGGCCGGCAGCGCTCAAGTGGGCAAAGGAGGGGTTGTACGTGATCCGGCGACACACCGACAAGTTCTGCAGCAAGTTATCGAGTATGCTGAAGCCAGTGGTCTCTCAGTCCTTGGCCTGACTCCCTCACCAATCACGGGACCGGCTGGCAACCATGAGTTTCTGCTCTACTTAGGTTGGCGGCTAGAGGCAGCCCATTTAGATACAGAGAAGATGATCGAGATCAGCGTGCTGGCAGTTCATCCCGAACCTGAGGCTGATTATTTGGTCTGAGCTCTAGTGGCAGTGGCATAGACAAACATGAGTGCCTCGTGTTATAATTCAGCCAGACTGTTTACTTTGAGTAGCAGTTTAACAGATAACCTACCATCATAAGCCATGTTGAAATTTCTTAATAGTCCGGACAAGCCACCTGACTCTGACTCAGAGCAGACCCCCTCTGAAGGATCTGTTGCTGATGAAGTGCAGGTCGATCCGGACGAGACGGGTGAAGACGCTTTCGATTCTCAAAAGCTATTAAACTCCTTCAATTCTGGCTTGTCGTCCGACCCCGACTCAATGTTAAGGCGAAAAATTCAGAGTTTAGAGCAGCGGATTAGCTATCTGGAACGAATTGTAAAAGTAAGCCAGATGCTCAATTCAACCCTCAGTCTGGAGCCGCTGTTACAGGTGATCGTCCAGTCAGCCACGGAGCTGACTAACACCGAAGTTAGCTCTATCATGTTGATCGACCAGAAGACGGGGGAGCTACGTTTTGCTGAGTCAACCGGTGGAGTGTCAGATGCTTTAAGACAAGTCACTGTCCCAATGGATAATAGCATTGGGGGTTGGGTAATTCGCCAAGATAAACCACTGCTGATCCGTGATGTTAAAATGGACTCCCGGTGGCATAAAGAGGTTGACCAAACAGTTGATTTTGAAACGCGTTCGATTCTTGGTGTGCCGCTCAAGGTGCGAAGCAAGGTGATCGGCGTGCTCGAGGTGATCAACAAACTCTCCGATGACGGATTTAGTGAAGACGATGTTCAAATAACGACCACACTGGCGGCTCAAGCAGCCATTGCTATTGAGAATGCTCGGTTACTGGACGAACTGCAACAAGCTTATCGAGATTTGTCAGAGGTTGACCAGTTGAAGAATGACTTTGTGAGCATTGCCTCTCACGAACTTCGGACGCCGTTGGCTGTGATTCTTGGATATGCTACGTTCTTGCAGGATGACGTATCGGGACAAGCCAGCGAGCAGCTTGAAATAGTGTTGAATAGTGCCATGAAACTACGGTCATTAATTGATGATATGGTCAACCTGAAACATATCCATGCTAATGATTTGCACCTTTCGCGTGGCATCTTTTCATTTAAGCAACTTATTTTAGAAATTGTAAACGAGTTTTCTGAGCTCATTGCCAGCAAGCAGTTGGTGTTAACCAAAAAATTTGTGCCCGGCGATTCGGTCTTCAATATTGATGCTGATCGCCAAAAAGTCTATCTTGTCTTGGCAAACCTTATTAGTAATGCCATCAAGTTTACTCCGGAGGGAGGACGGATCCACCTCAATCTTGAGCAAAAAGGTCACAAATATTGGCTAAACGTGATTGATACAGGTATTGGTATCCCTCAGAGTGATCTTGAGCGGATCTTTGATCAGTTTTATCAGGTTGAACGGCCAATGACGCGCCGGTATCAAGGGATGGGGCTTGGACTCGCCATTACAAAAGGAATGGTGGAGATCCATAACGGGCGGATTTGGGTAGAAAGTGTTCTGGGTAAAGGGAGTAACTTTGTAGTAATTTTGCCAACTGCACCAGATGTGTAAGCGGCATAGCGAAATTCTGTTGAGACTTTCCCTCTCAACTTGTAGTAGAAAACACGCAAGACCTTAAGGACGGTAATACGTAACTGGATCTCGTGTGGGGGAGTCATCTATATGCCCGATATTGTAGTAATGGGCGATGTTAACGTTGATGTAGTTTTTAACGTGCCGGCGTATCCACTTCCGGGTACCGAGGCCATCGCTACATCAGTCCAGATGCATACCGGGGGGTCGGCCGTTAATACGGCTATTGCTCTGGCCAAAATGGATATGGACGTGGGCTTTATTGGCCGTATTGGACAAGATACGCTGGCCCGCAAGGTTTTGCAGGACCTAAAAGCGGCTAAAGTTGATTGTAGCGCGGTCCAAGTTGACGAAAGGGTAAGTACCGGCCTGATTTTCATTGCTGTAACCACCGATGGCGAGCGGACAATGTTTGGTGCCAGAGGGGCTAATGCCTTCACTCAGGCCAATGTCATTGATCCCGATTATTTTAAGGGATGCCGTTGGATTCATCTATCCAGTTATTCTTTTCTGGCTCATCATCAATATGAAGCAATTCTGGCTGTACTCGATATTGCTGAAAATTTGCCTCATACCCGGGTTAGCCTAGATGTAGGCACCGAGCCTGCTTTGCGGGCTCGAACCCAAATTCTAAACATCTTGCCTCGCCTCGATCTCATTTTACCAAACGAAACTGAAGTTTCAATCTTGGGTGAGGGTCGATCTTTTGAAGATAGTATTAACTTTTTAATTGATGAATATGGTGCTAGCGCTATTGTCACCAAGCGGGGCAGCAAAGGCTGCGAGTTGGCGCTCGGCAATAAACGATTTAGCTTGCCATCGTTTAGAATTAATGTTAAGGACACCACCGGTGCTGGCGACAGTTTCAATGCAGGGGTGGTCCTGGGTCGGTTAGTTGGTTTAAGTTGGGATGCGTCTGCGGTCCTGGGCAATGCTCTGGGTGGTCTTGCCGCGACTCAAGAGGGTGCGGGCGCAGCGTTGTTGAGCCGAAATGCGGTCTCAAAGTTGATCGAAGATCATTTTTTCAAGGATGAATGGGCGACGGGTCGATTAGCCTTGGAGGAACTTACGGCCTGGTTCGAGGGCATCATCTAGTCGCCACGAAAATTAAACTTAAAGAGGAGGCTCAAAGTGCGAACACCGATAATCGCAGGTAACTGGAAAATGCATAAGACGGTAGAAGAGGCCAAAGCCTTGGCCGAGGCTGTTTGCGAAGCAGTGGCTGGGATCCAGGGTGTTGATGTAGTGCTGTGTCCAACTTTTACCGCCTTGTCCGCGGTCAAAGAGGTGGTTAAAGACACCAAGGTAGGGTTGGGCGCCCAGAACATGTATTGGGAAGAACAAGGTGCCTTTACCGGGGAAATCTCCCCTGGAATGGTCGCTGAGTTGTGCCAGTATGTGATTTTAGGCCACTCCGAGCGGCGACAATTTTTTGGAGAAACAGATGAAGGGGTTAACAAGAAAATTAAGGCTGCTTTGGCTCACAATTTAACGCCTATTGTTTGTGTGGGGGAAAATTTGGATCAAAACGAAGCAGGCGAAACCGTTACTTTTGTCGGGGGCCAGGTCAAAGCCGCTTTTGCCGGGTTAACCGCAGAAGAAGCCGCCAAAATAGTTGTGGCTTATGAACCAATTTGGGCGATCGGCACCGGCAAAAACGCCGACGCTACCACCGCCAATAGCATAATTGCCGAGGCAGTAAGACAGCCACTAACCCAACTTTATGGCGAAGATGTAGCGCAGGTCATCCGGGTGCAATATGGCGGCAGTGTTAAGCCAGACAATATTAACGGCTTTATGGCCCAGCCGGATATCGATGGCGCCTTGGTAGGAGGAGCCAGCTTAAAGGCTGACTCGTTTGTAGCTTTGATCACCGCATCTGCCTAAACAGCAGCTTTACGAGAATATCCGGGGCACGGCCAGCTTAGCTGGCTGTTGCCTCGGTTGTAAGTTTTAGATGACAGGTTGGTCGCTTCTTTTTTGGGTAATTGTTGCATTCTTATTGCTCTACCCCCTAAATCGTTGGATTAGCTCCCATGTGCAGGGGGTTGCTTTTTTGTTAACCGGCAGCCCTCGAGCAGCGATGTGGTTTTTCTGGGTAATATTTCTGCCCGGCACGCTTCTGCATGAATTAAGTCACTGGTTGACAGCTCAACTTTTGCGCGTCGATACGGTCGATTTTTCACTATGGCCTCAGACCAAGAAAGGTGGCGTTCTCCAAATGGGGGCAGTTCAAGTCGACGTATCAGACCCTTTCCGGCACAGTTTAATTGGTCTAGCGCCATTGCTTTTTGGAAGTGGTGCGGTCCTCTTAATTGGCTACGGTTGGCTAAACTTAGGCCAGATTGGGCAAGCCCTGGTCGGTGGCAACCTACCCCTGATTTGGCAAGCAGTGCAGGATCTGCTAGCGCTGCCCGATATTGGGTTATGGCTCTACCTGGTTTTTGCTATCTCTAATGCCATGCTGCCCAGCGCCTCCGATCGGGAGGCCTGGCGGACTGTGTTGATCTACCTGGGGCTGACCCTAGTGGTTGCCGTTGGATTGGGCATTAATCCTACAATTTCACCGGCCTTTCAAGATTTTGTGTTGACTGGAGTCGCTTATTTACTCTCCGCTTTTGTTATTACGATCGCTGTTGATTTGCTGTTTATCCTCTTTATTTTTTTCACCGAAACTATCTTAAGTTTGATTCGAGGTCGTTGGGTACAGTATAATAGCTGACTCACACCCCTCTTTTTTTCTCTCCTTCTATAGGCAGCAATTGCGCTTTCACTCGCTGTAGACGCGTTTTTCTAACCTTTGGCAAGCAAGATAACTGTGATATACTCTTTAAGTTGTCCACTGGTGGCGTAACAGTTAACTTTAAGTTTTCGTTGTTATAGGTGAAATCTTGGTCGAGAGTGCCAGTGCCAGACAGGTATCAGGTTCAACACCTTCAGAAGCAGAGCTTATTGAAAAGGCCATTTCTGGCGATTCCAATGCCTTTGCCAACCTTTATGATACCTATGTTGATGAAATATATCGCTTTATCCTGCACCGGGTAGGCAATCAACAAACAGCCGAAGACCTTACTTCTCAGGTGTTCCTCAAAGCGTGGGACAATTTGAGCCGTTATAAAATGCGCGGTTCACCTTTTGGGGCATGGTTGTTTAAGATTGCACGCAATATTGTTATTGACTATTACCGTACGCAAAAGGAAACGTTGCCGCTAGAGGCGGAAGCTTTGAGCAAGCCGGATCCAACTGCCAATGTTGCCAAAGAAGTTGAACAGCGTCTACAAGGTGAGTGGCTAAGAGAGATCCTGTTGAGATTGACTGAGGATCAAAGGGAAGTGCTAACCCTAAAATTTGTCAATGGTCTGAAAACGGCCGAGGTCGCAAAAGTTATGGGAAAGCGCCAGGGAGCAATCCGGGCTCTCCAAATGAGAGCCCTGCAGGCTCTAGCCGAGCTCGTAGGGGGAGATCATGAGCAGTAAGCTGGAATACGTGCTAGATGAATGCCTTACCCAGCTCGCCAATGGAGAAACTACCGTTGAAGAATGTTTAAGCCGTCATCCTGAATATGCCAGGGATTTGCATCATCTTCTCAAGGCAGCCAGTTGGCTACAGCAAGGGCGTGAAGTGCATCCCACACCGGTATTTAAAGCCAGGGCCAGAGCTAAACTCTCAACTCACATGCGCAATCATCCGCGCAGACACACGGCGCGAGGGTTGTTTTCTTTTCCAATGCTACTGGGTCGCACGTTGAATTTGGCTGTAGGCTTAGCGGCAGTCTTGATCTTATTCGTCTCAACTGGCACGGTTTTGGCCCAATCGGCTCTCCCCGGCAGCGCCCTGTATCAGTGGAAACTGGCTAGTGAGCAGGCATTACGCCAGGTCCACCCCGACCCCCTCACCGTTGATTTGTTGATAGCCCAACGTCGAGCCAATGATCTCCGGCAGGTGGTGGGGAATCCCGAGGGTGAAGCCATGGCTCTGGCCGGCTATGAACAAACGTTGGCGCAATTGGCCACTTATACTTTACCTCAAGATCAGCAACGCATTCACGAGGCGCTTAGTCGCCAGCAAGCTAGTTTAGGGCAGGCCCAAGTTGTCGTGCCGGAACTGGAGCAGTTCCTTGAAGTTGATCCGACCCCGACAGCCTTAATCCCTGTCCTCCCTCCCACCGTTCAGCCTGAACTGGGGTTTAATCTTCAAGCCGTAGATTTTGAGGCTAGACAAATAACGTACAACTTCGTTATTACGAATAGCGGGGCTGCTCCGACTGAGGCCGAACTTGTGAGTGAGTTGTCGCCGGAAGAGATGTTGGTGAGTACTGATGGCGGTGATTGCACTCTCACCGACGGACGACTGGTCTGCCAGGTCGCTGACCTAGAGGCCCAAACACAGCACAACTTATCTATCATTACCGAGGTCGATCGTTGTTTTGCCGGTACTATCACTAACAGAGTTTTGCTTGAGGCCGGTGATAGTCGGTTAACCTCTGCCCGCGAGATTGTAACTAACACCCCAATTACTAAATCATATCCAACTCCTGGACAGTTAGCCGTAGTTTGGAATGATATGAACAATCACCGCTTGGGACTGGCTACCTCTAAAGCAAATGTTATTACCGATCAACTTCATCTCCGTGCTTCAGCCCCAGCTTGGTCACCAAATGGCAATAAATTAGCGTTCTTTGGGGTAGAAGGAATTAGCGAGTTAAAAGGCGTTTACAGCCAGGGTAACGGCGTTTATGTAGTGGATGTCCTTGGTAGTAAAGCGGTTAATCCAAAGTTATTAATGGCTCAGGATCATATCAAGAACATTGCCTGGTCGCCCAATGGTCACTATTTAGCCGTAGAAGTGACTATTCCCAGCGTGCCCAGTGAAGTTGTTGTGCTCGATGCCGATAATGGGCAGCAGCTTAGCCGTTTTTTGGGTGAGCAGCCGGCCTGGAGTCCTGATAGTCGTGAGCTGGTTATCAAAGCTTGCCGGGGTACGTGTGGTTTGTGGTTGGTAAACATTAGCGGGCAAAGTGTAAAAGCCTTAACCTACAACGGCACAGATAGTTTCCCGGTCTGGTCACCAACCGACAATCTCATTGCCTTTAGTTCTCAGTCTCGCGATAACAATTGGGAAATATACCTGCTTGATATAAGCTCTGAGCAAATTGAGCGCGTTACCAATCGACCTGCCTCAGATACTGTGCCAGTCTTTGGTCCTTGTGGTCAGGAGATCTACCTGCTCACTGATGACCAAAGCAGTACCTGGAAACTTACCGCGCTTAGGTTGGACGGTAGCAATGAGTATCTGGTGGTCCGAGATTTGGGGCGTACTAACGACTGGGGGATAGCTCGACCAGCTATCCGTTAGTGGTTCGACTAGTCCAATTTTCGACAGATTTTAGTTTTAAGGCTGCATTTGAGCGGGTAACCCCGGACCAAATTCTTGCCAGCATTGCTGAAAGGCTTAAGCTTTATTTGCTTGAGCCTTTTTTGTTCCCTTACTTCTTTTTTGTAAAAAGACGCTTACCCTACGCTTTTCCTATTTATTCTCTTGGCGGTTGGCAATTCGTAACATCTTACCAGCTTCATCGTTTTAAGTAATCAGGTGCGCAGACTGTCATCGGGGAATCCCCGAGTCAAATGATAAGGAGCGAACAAATGTCACTTTGGCGTAGGATATTCAAACGCGGTGTTAGTCTAACTTTAAGGGCAGTACTGTTTCTATTTACGCTTAGTTTAGGGACAACAGCAGTTATGCTGTTGGATGAAACCTCTGGTCTGGCCTTGACCGATCTATCCAGTGTTCCGGTACAGACTATAGCTCTCCAAGATAGTAGTGCAATAATGTACGCCGTACTGCGAGACGATCCACCCAGTGTCTACCGCAGTGAAGATAGTGGGCATACCTGGCACCGTGTTGGTGTTGCGCCCAGTCTAGCCGTTAATGCTTTGGCGATCCATCCGCTAGACTCGGAGATTGTATTTGCCGGAACTGCCGGCGGCCCGGTAACAACCACTCATAATCTTTGGCGTAGTGATGACGGAGGTCAATCCTGGCACAAATTTTTCCTTAGCCTGCCTTCTCACCCTGATGGTACTGTGCCGAGCGTTACGTCTCTGGTGGTTGATGCCGAGCAACCTGATGTACTTTATGTAGGTACCGACGGCCAAGGGGTCTATCGATTTAATGTAGGGTTGGATGGTCAAGGATTTAGTCTAGTGGGTGGTGTCCCATACCATAATCTACGGATTGTGAGTTTAGCCGCAGGTTTTGATAGTAAGATTTACGCGCAAGCCGAGAGCGGACTCTTTGCCTCGACAGATGGGGAAAATTGGCAGGCTCTTGATTTTCCCGGTGAACAACTGACAGATCTAGCTACTTCTCGCTTGTCCAATACAATCTATGGTTTAAGTACCAGCGGGCAGGTATACCGGTCTGCCGATGGGGGACTAAACTGGATAAAGGTGGGGCAAGACTGGTTAACGGTACCCGGCGCCAATTTGCACGGCGCTGCCTTGGAATTAAACCCAGGGAATGATCTGCACGTGGTTTTAGCGACAGCCTATCAGATCGATGCTCAGTTGGTCGGAGGTAACGTGTATGAAACTTATAATGGTGGCCAAAGCTGGGTTAAGATAGCTGATGCTCACGGC
Organism: uncultured Chloroflexota bacterium; assembly: GCA_937864185.1. Taxonomy (GTDB): domain Bacteria; phylum Chloroflexota; class Anaerolineae; order 4572-78; family J111; genus JAGRBY01. The sequence continues at coordinate 16,817 of CALMIS010000214.1, read as the reverse complement.
GTAATCGAGCGATTGTTGCTCACGCCAGGTGGCTATGTATTCGGCACCGATGCCAGCGGCTTAATTGAGTACGAAACCACAGCAGACGCCAGTTCTTCAGCGTGGTACGGTAATTGGCAGTCCCCTAGTTATGCGCAAATCCTTGTCATCTTGCTGACAGCTTTCATTGCCAGTCTGGTTCTGTTTGGAAAAATCGAGTGGCTAGAAAAATTGCAGGTTCCTGCGTAACAAATCTGCGGCAAAGTCCGTTGTAAACGGTGGGTGTACGTTAGAAGATTTGCTAGGAGGCTTGAATGATAAAGTGGCTGCAGATTATCGGTTTGGGTATTTTCACTTGGGGCGTAACCCTGACTTGGCTAGAGTCCAACGTTATTCTGATGTCACCTTTAACGATTGGCGTAGTGGTGGTTCTGGTAGTGGCGCTACCCGCTTATAGTTTGGGACGCCACGTTGGGTTGAAAACGACTCGTTTTGATGTCAGGCAAAACTTAACGCCCCAGTTGCCCCAGGTAACATCGACCCTCGTATCTATGCAACTGCATACCAATCCCACCCGACCTATCACCTCGACTCGGTTGCAAGGACAGCATTCCCAGCCTACCCAGCCTATGCCTCTTGTTGTCCCTCATTAACGCGATAATAAGCCCCCTGTCAAATGCAGAACTGTACAGTGGGCAGCATGAGAGTAGGTGATGACGTTCAAAACTCTTTAGGTCGTAAAACAACCCAGGTCAATGATGCTGAGGGGCGCAAAGTTGTTGCTTGGCCTATTTCTGGAGGAGGAAGTTGGGCACAACAACTCGGGGATGGACTAGCTGCAATACCCATTGTCAGAGGGTAACCTCGGTAGTGTGGGCAGGAAAATCCCAATTTCAGCAAGTATTGACTTTAGCAGAGGCTTGGTAAAATAACCGGTTGAGGCAGATTAAGTTGAAAGCTAACGCGGCCTAAACCAAAGGTTCAATCGCGTCACCTACATAAAGCAAAATGCCGACCAATGGCGGTCGGCATTTTGTATTGGAGTCTAAATCCAATTTAGCATGTAGAGAGAAAAGGTTGAATTGCGGAAATACCAAATGGCTTGTCCAGAAATCCGTCGTATGGTTGGCTCTCATCGATGAGCGGAGGCTCAATCGAACTCATCATGACGATACGAGTAGCTGGAGCGATTCTGCGTACGGTTTTGGCCAGTTCCAAGCCGTCCATGCCAGGCATATAATAATCAATGATCATTAGATCAACAGCCGTTTGACTGAGGTGCCTAAGGGCCTCATAGCCGTTCTTAGCTGTTGTGACGATAAAGTTTGGCCAGACTTGTCGGATGCCTTGCTCGAGAAAAAAAAGAATATCCTCGTGATCATCCACTATTAACAAATGTTTGTACATTTATATCCCCTAAGAGTTGTCCTCCCCATGGCAACTCAAGTCTAAGATAATTATATTGAAAACACGTTGTTAAAGTGTGAAAATTTAGTTATAATCTTGCATAGAAAAAACCTCCCAATTGCGCTGGGCAGTTGGGAGGTTTTTGTGGTTTTGAAAATGTGGTCACCATTTTAGGGTTTGTGGCGTTTTTTCAAACCCTCTCTGTCCTTAAGATTGCTGCGTTTAAGCGTGGCTTCTCGCGAGTCCCGAACAAACATCATTTCCAGAAAGTAAGCGCCATCTTCAAAAGTTTTGGTCATTTCGAAACCCATTTTCTCAAAGACCCGCAGCATACCATAGTTGTCGGCCAATACGTCGGCGGTAAAACCCAAGAGGCCTCGCTTTTTCGCCAGAAAAGTCAGGTACTCTAGCAGCACCGTCCCCATACCTTGACCGTGATAATCATCTCGAACAGCAAACGCGGCATCGGCAGTGTGCGTAACTTCATTGATGCTATATTGACCGATGGCGATTACTTCTTCAATCCCTTCTTCCGGAAAGACGATAGCTAGAAGTACAATCTCACGCGTAAAGTCGATGGCGATAAAACTTTGTAACTGCTCGTGAGTCATAGCGGTCCGCATAGACATAAATCGACGCTGTAAACTGGTATCAGATAAAGAATAGAAGAAATCCTTGAGTAGTGGTTCGTCGCTAATTTTGACTGGGCGGAGAAAAACCTCAAGACCGGTGCGAGTCGTGCGGTAGGTTTCTAATTCCGCCGGATACTCACCTCCTTTACCAGCTACATAAGCTTGATCTTGGTAGATCAGGTTAGCCTTCTTGGCTTCTTCAATTAACCAGGGACGAAACTTGGGGTGGGCAATGGCAATTAATTCCATTGCCCGCTCTCGGATATTTTTGCCGTGGAGATAGGCAATGCCATACTCGGTGACGACGTAATGGATATCACTGCGATTAAAGGTTACACCACTCCCTTCTCGTAATAAAGGGATAATTCGAGAAACTTCATGTTCATTTTCCCCAGCGGTTGAGGGGAGCGCGAGAATAGTCTTACCGTTGTGAGCTAACACTGCGCCCCGCATGAAATCGGCCTGGCCTCCAATGCCACGGAAGAACGTGCGTCCAATGGACTCCGCAGTGCCCTGGCCGGTGAGATCTATCTCCAGGGCGCTGTTAATGGCCACCATATTATCCTGGCGGGCGATGAGGAGTGGGTTGTTAGTATAATCTGCCGTACGAAATTCGACCGCTGGGTTACCATTGAGATACTCATACGTGTCACGAGTACCCATGCAAAATGTAGCCACGGTTCGGCCACGGTTAACGCTCTTTAGGGAGTTGTCTATCGCGCCCTGCTTCATTAGTTCAACTAGATTATCGGTAAGGAGTTCGGTGTGGACTCCAAGATGCTGTTTATCTGCGAGAAACGGTAGAATAGCGTTGGGAGTACTTCCGTAGCCCACTTGCAGCGTATCCCCGTCTTCTACCAGGGATGAAACATGTCTGCCAATTTGTTCAACTACCTTCGGATCAAACTCAGCCACGTACTCTAAGATAGGTTCATCGTAGGGAATAATGAAGTCGATGTCCTCGATGTGCATAAATCCATCGCCGGGAACACGAGGCAGGCAGTTGTTCATCTGGGCTATAATAATTTTTGCGCTCTCTATGGCTGCTTTAGTTACGTCAACGCTAATCCCTAAGTTAACAAAGCCATGTTTATCCGGGGGTGTAACCTGGATGAGGGCTACGTCAACGGGAATGAATTTCCGATAAAACAAGTCTGACATCTGGGAGAAGATAATGGGTGTATAGTCTGCCATTCCCCGGTTGACAGCTTCACGAGTACTGTCAGAGATAAAAAAGGAGTTGTGACGAAAATTGGCTCTGTATTTTCTGTCCGTATAGGGGGCCACGCCTAAAGTCCAGAGATGAAAAACCTCGACATCATAAAAGGCAGCCGGGTTGCGGTCCACATATTTGGTCAAGGCCTGCACCAAGTACTGCGGCTGACCGCAGCCGGTGCCAATAAAGACAGTATTGCCACGCCGAATGTTCTTGAAGGCTTTGCCTTCGGGACCAAATTTATCTGGATATTGGGCTTTAAGCTCAGCAATAGAGTCTGGCATCGTTAATCCTTTCTTAGGATTGGAAGTTGTAGAAGTGCTCTGATCGGTTTTGGTGACCCTGCTACTAGTCTTCTTATTTTCAATGATTTGTTCGAACATAATTATACCTGCGATGATTGGCAACGAGTAAACAACTCTTGCTCTATTTTACTACACCGCAGTTACAATTTAGGTAGACTTGAATCGTGGAAGTATTTGAGAAGACAATAACAGAGAAGCAGACACTGCTTTGGGTTTTAACTATTTGAGCCGATTATAGGTCTGAGTAATTATTGCTGGATAAGTGCTTTTCAATGACATTGACCAGTTTCTTCAAGCTTACGGGTTTGCTAACATAATCCGTTGCCCCCATATCTAAACAGCGCTCGCGATCGCCAGGCATAGAAAAGCCCGTGAGGGCAACGATAGGGATTTGGTCCAAGCCATCGCAGTTACGGATTTGTTTAATGGCCTCCAGTCCATCGAGACCAGGCATATGGATGTCCATCAAGATAGCATTCGGCTGGCTTTCTCTGGCTCGTTTAATTGCCTCCATGCCATTGCGAGCCACAATCAAGCGGAATCCTCGGGCCGCGAGATAGCTGGTCATGGTGTCGATATTGTCTTCATTATCTTCGGCCAGAAGTAACAACGGACCGGTCAAGGGGGGTAAATCGCCAGATGGAGCGAGATCAGGATTGACAGATGATCCTGGACCGAGGATTGGTAACGAAGGCTGCGTATCCTCGTCAGGCGAGGTTTCCAGATTGGGAATGGATACGGTAAAGCGACTCCCCCGGCCCACCTGGCTCTCGAGCTTGATCTGACCTTGGTGTAGTTGAGTCAGACGATTAACTAACGATAGGCCTAAGCCAATACCTTCGTACTCTTTGTCCAGGCTGCCATCTATCTGAACAAACGGCTGGAACAGTTGCCCTAAGTACTTTTCTGGAATCCCAATGCCAGTATCCCACACGCTGAAAAGCGTTTCTTGCGTGGTAGCCCTATACTCGACATCCAGCCCAATTTTTCCCTTGGCCGGAGTGAACTTAACCGCATTGTTGAGAAGATTGACCAGTATTTGTTTCATACGGCGCTCATCGACATTGACCATGGGGGGGCAATCAGGCTGAACATTGAGCGAGACTGCAAGCTCTTTTTTCTTGGCCTTTTGTTGCACAATCCTCAAACTAGATTGGCACAGGGTTTCAAGCGCCACCGGGTCGATTTGAAGCACCAAGTCACCGGTTTCTACTTTGGTCAGATCCAGGATATCGGTGATGAGCGTTGACAAGCCTTGACCACTCGTTGCAATGGTACTGATATATTTTATCTGTCGTTCGTTAAGTGGACCAAAGGCTTGCTCTAGCAGCACCTCCGAGATGCCCAAAATGGCGTTAAGGGGAGTTCGCAGTTCATGGCTCATGCTGGCCAAGAAGCTGTCTTTGGCCCTTAGCACACGGGCGAGTTCATCGTTGGTAGCCCGAAGCTGAGCGGTGTGTGCCTCGACGCGTTGAGCTAAGGAGGCTCTTTCCTCTTCCAAGGCTCGCTCGGCCCGGACGCGCTCGGCAATTTCTTGCTGAGCCTGTTGGTAAAGCCGGGCATTTTCTTGAGCTGTTTGCTCTAACTTGTCATACAACCGGGCGTTTTCTATAGTCACAGCCAGTTGATCCGCCATGGCTTGAGTAGTCTCCAGGCTGACCTGGCTAAAACTGCCCGGCTGGGTACTCCCAAAATTCCAGGTACCAAGGGTCTGCCCTTTGACACGCATGGGAATGATCATCACGGCCCGGGTATCCTGACCTAATATCTGCTGCATGGTAGCGAACAAAGGATAATCCTGGGTGTCGTCTCTTACGAAAAGCTTATTCTCTCTCATCACAATTTCTAAAGGGGACGAGGTGCGGGGAATGCGGCGTTGGTCAGGCAAAGAGTTATCGTTAATGTCGGCACCGGTCAGCCGGAGATAGACAATTTCCAGAGCCTCATTCTCGGCAGTTAGTACGACGGAAGTGCTGTCGAAATTAAGTAATCGCTTTGCCTGACGGACATAGGCCTCGTAGACATCTTCCATATTCTGGCTAACTGTCACCGATCGATCCAACTCGTGCAGAACGCTAAGTTGATGAGCCCGTGTCTCGGCTTCGGCGCGGAGGCGTATATTTTCGGCCTCCGTTTGTTTACGTTCGGTGATATCCCGGACAAAGAGGAGGATCTCATCAGAGGTGAAAGGAATGCCCCGGGCTTCATAGATGCGGGTTATACTGTCGACCTTGACTTCGACTTCAATGGTCTGCAGCCGGGCGGTAGTGAGGACGGTTTCCAACTGCTTGCTGAAAATGTCTGCCAGGTTTGGAGAGAAAAAATCTGCGGGTTTACGGTTGACCGATTGTTCTGATAAAACCGTTGGACCAAACCCCGGTGGGATATTTATGTCTAGATAGGTGCCGTCGCGCCGTTGCCGAATAACAATATCGGGGATGGCATCCAAGATAGTCTTTAATCGAGCTTCATTGGTCTGGTGAACACTTTTTTTTAAAATGGCTTGTTGGAGAGTACGCCAGAGGTAGCCAGAAAATAAGTAAAAAACGAAGGCTGCCAGACTAAACCAGATAAGATATGACAACGCATTACTTGACAGTTGGAAGTAAGTTGTCCAGGGAAGTAAGCTATCGATCCCGTCTTTCATTTAGACAATTGTCTCGTCGAGTTGCCGACGTGGGGTGTAAAGATAAAATGCCTCTTCACTTCTATTATCTCAAGCTAACCGAACATTGCAAATTAATATCAAACGGATTTAAGCGAAGCGTCATCGCGTTTTATTTCCGTCCATCGGAGGCATGGCCCAGTTGGCGACGACTGGCTCGGCTAAACATACTGGCACAGATCCATCGCAATCTCCAGCGAGGCCTGAGGGCGGGCAAGTCGAGCTGCATTTTGGGTAACCTGCTGCAAAATAGCATTATCCGGCCTTAGCCAATCGAGTACAACTTCGGCGATCCGGTCCGGCGTATCGGCGTAGGCACCGGCCTGGTTGTCTTGAACATAGGCCACGTTGCCGCTCTCTTGACCGGGAATGAAGCCAGAGATAACCGGCGGCAGTCCGGCGATAAAGGCTTCGCTGATGGTGCCGGGACCGGCTTTGGTGATCAATACATCTGAGGCACGCATTAATTCCGGCATATTCTCGACAAAGCCGTAGAGGTGGATGGGGATTTCCCAGGGCGTCGCCTCGAGTTTGGCTTTCAGGATTTGGTTGCGACCGGTCACGATAACGAGTTGGGCTTGGGGTACGGTCCGGGCAATTTGCCGGGCAATATCACCTACCTGACCAAAGCCCTCACCGCCGCCGACAATCAGTACCGTCTGCCGGTTTGGTTCAAGGCCAAGCTGGCGCCGGAGCGTTTGCTTATCGGCTTTGAGATGGGCGAATTTAAGGCTGACCGGCTGACCATAGACCGCCAGCTTAGCAGCCGGCATCCCGTATTTCAGGGCATGACGCCGAGCGGCCTCGGTGGGGACAATACAGTGGGTTACTCTCGGACAAATCCAGGCGGGATGAATGGTGACCAAATCGGTGACGACCGTAATAAACGGTACATCAAGGCCGGCTTGCTTTAGCCCTTTTAGGCCTAGATGGTTCATTAGCGGATGAACCGAGACGATCAAGTCCGGCTTGACCGCGCGAAAGTAACGGGCTACGCCGGGAATGATTAACGGCGTAATGAAGTTGAAGGTAGCGCGCTGAACGTAGGGAAAATGAGATACCCGCCACATCGCTTTCCAGACCGGCAGACCGGGACCGGTTAGCCAGCTATAGGTTCGCGGGATAGCGTTGAAAGGCCAACAGGTGTGATGTTGCCAGATGTCTTCAATCCAGATATCGTACTTATGGGGGTGCAAATGGTCGATCGCTTCTTTGATGGCCTTAGCCGAAGCACGATGGCCGCCGCCTGTGTCGGACATAAGAAAAAGAATGCGTTTTTGCATGGCAGTCCCCCTAATCATCTCACAATTAAAATTTGAAATTGTCTCTTTGATCTGTGGCTACTCTTATTTTACACCTGATTTTTTGGGGGGAGGTTAAAAAGTTGTCAAAACAATTTAAAGGTCGCCTGACTGGGGTGGAGGGGTCCCTGTGATAGCGAGAGGGGCTATCCCGTTCTTCAAAAAAGAAAAAGGCGGGGATAAAAAAACGGCTTCAACCATAGGTCGAAGCCGGGCAAAGTCGATCTTTGGCTAATTCAGGCGGTAGTTGAGGTTGGTATCTTTGGGGGCGGCTACTGCCGGGTACCGTGAAGTTAACCTAAGTTCTCTCTAAACCAGGCCAACGCCCGCGGCCAGGCGTCGGTGGCGGCAGCGGCATTGTACGCCTCCGGGCGAGTATCATTGAAGAAGGCGTGCTTTGCGCCTTCGTAGACATGGAACTCGTTTTTGAGGCCTGTTTCACTGAAAACGTTGTGCATCTTCTCTACCTCGCTCACGGGGATGTTATCCTCCGTGCCGATGAAGGAGAGAATAGGTGCCCTCATCTGGCGAGCTTCATCCGTATCGAGCGGGCTGCCGTAGAAAATCACGCCGGCCCCCGTATCTTCGAGGGCCAGGGCGGTCTGCAACGCTAAGCCTCCCCCCATACAAAAGCCGACAACGCCCACTTTTTCGCCGCTAACATAGTCCTGGGCGGTTAAAAATTGCATGGCTTGACCAATTTCCTTGACGGCCTCTTCAAAATCGAGCTCCATCACCAGCTTACGGGCCTCATCCGGTTCAGTGGTGGCCACGCCATGGTACAGGTCCGGCGCAAGGGCGACAAAGCCTTCTTGGGCAAAGCGATTAGTCACATCTTTGATGTGATCATTTAAGCCCCACCACTCTTGAATGACAACGATACCCGGAACCGGCCCTCCATTGGCTTGATAGGCCAAGTGCCCCATCAGGGTTTCGCCATCACTATCGGGATACTCCACCACGCCGCTGATAAGTTCGCCCTCGGTGGCTTGGCCGGGTGTCGCTGCCGGCTGCGACTCGTCGACGACCGGGGGCGCAGATTCGTTGGGGAACTGGGTGCAGGCGACCAGCAACGTATTCGCCGCAGCCAGACTACCGAGCGCCAGCGTCGTTCGCTTCAAAAATTCCCGCCGGCTCAGTTCGCCAACCTGGAAAGCGCGAACCAACTGCATGACGTGAATACGATCCATGACTTATTCCTCTCTTTATATTTAATTCGCTTCAAAGCAGACTCTACCGTAACTTACAAAGCTTAAGAATTCGTGAAGATGTACGGTGAATGACATCTCTTTGAGATCAGGCTTAACGAAGTTATACTATCCTTCCGCCGACCCATTACGGCTACAAAGTGTGGTTAGGTGGGCGGTATCAAAGCAACGAAAAACCAATAAATGATCTCCGGAGTTGGCCCCAGCTCGATTGCTGGAGTAAGCATCGATGAACACACCTCCCCATAACCGCATTGTCGTCACAGGCCGAGCCCGCGAGGCCGTGATTGCTGTCCAAAAACTGATCTTGTTTGTCGCGCGCTACTGGTATTTGTTTGTCCTGGGCTTGACCTGGTTGGTGCTGCTGCTTGGCTTGTTAGCCCCAACCTTACTTGCTCTCGGGCTGCCGGACGCAGCCGAGTGGTGTTACGAGACGCTGGCTCCGCATAACCATCAACTTCCGCAGCGATCTTATTTCCTTTTTGGTGAGGCTGGTATAATCCGGACGTATCCCGTTGAGCAGCTTATCGAGCAGGGCGCCGATCCCTTAAATTTACAGGCTTTCACCGGCAATGCGGAGATTGGTTATAAAACTGCCCTTAACCATCGTATGCTTGCCATCTTTGGGGCGATGTTGGTCGGTGGCTTGGGCTGGGGGCTGACCAAGGGACGACCCCGGATCAACGCGGTTGGCTTACTGCTGCTGGCTCTCCCGCTGCTCATCGATGGGTTGAGCCACATGGTCAGCGAGGACAGTGGCTTGGGCTTTCGAGCGACCAACGCCTGGGCAATAGCCCTGACCGGCGGCGCATTAGCGCCGGAGTTCTACACCGGAACGACGGTGGGAACACTCAATTGGTGGCTGCGGACGGTCACCGGCGGCTTATTCGGACTGGGGCTGGTTTGGTTTCTGTGTAGTTATCTCTCCGCCCGTTTTGCCCCGATTCGGGCCAAGCTGGAGCCAAAGCTAAGACGAGCAAGGGTAACCAACACCTAAGGTGGGGGGAAGAGGGTAAGTACCACTTTGATGAAGCTGAAGTAGCCGAGAGCAACGAAATCTCTGGCGTGCAGAATTCATTCCGCACGCCAAACCTGGAGGGCCCGGCTGAAACCTTGTCCCCTGCCGTTGACCAAACCGGTCGAAACCAGCGGCTTACTCGCTGTGCTTAATCCCCGAAGACTATCCGGCGGCCAAGACGTTGTCCCTTTGGTGGATTTGGCCGCCCTATTTGAGGCCGGAGACCAACATCAAGCCGCTGGGTGAGGTAAGGTTGTTTTTAACGCCCCGCCTGCTCCGTTGAAATATACCGGCGATATGTGTCATTTTCTGACTTGGTATTAACCTTCAACTCGACTAAAATATATATCAAGATAAGTTGCATTTGGGGTATATTCAATCACGATGGCTCTTACCTTCGAATGGGATGAAGAAAAAGCTGATATCAACCTTAAAAAGCATCAAGTCAGTTTTGAGGAAGCCAAAACTGTTTTTAATGACCCCGTGTCTATCACCATTGCAGATCCCGGCTACTCCCTTGATGAAGAGCGTTATATTGATATTGGGATGTCGTCAAAAGGACAAGTGCTAGTTGTTGTCTATACGGAGCGGAGGGAGAGTATTCGCTTGATTAGTTGTCGTAAAGCGACAAAACAGGAGCAAAGAGTCTATGAGCGATATGAACAAGACAGTATCTGAAGAAAATGAAAATAGGGAAGCCAATGATATGCGGTCAGAGTATGATTTTAGTGACGGTGTGCGGGGTAAACATTACCAAACATATCGGCAAGGTCATACCGTCAAAATTTATCGGACTGATGGAAATGTGATGGTCCAACAGTTTACTCTTGAAGATGGAGCAGTATTTTTGGAGCCGGATGTTCGCGAGTATTTTCCAGATGCCGAGGCCGTAAATAAAGCCTTGCGCGGATTGATAGCGTTGTTTCCCAAGGATTAGATCAAAGCAACTAGTAAACGTATGCTAGAAACAACCTCAGCTTTATCACTACGGTTGGTCCTGACCATACCATTGTCCTCCCAAATGATATCGCCGTAGGCGCTACTGTAGCAGTTGTGATAATGTCTCCCTTGCCTCACGCTGATGCCGAGCGCCAGACTCGCTTCGCCGAAACGTTGGCAGCTATTCGGGCCGCCTTCGCAGTTAAAGCCTCGCTACCAGCAGATGAACTCGAAGGGCTGGTTAAACGGACCCACCAGACCTCGCAATCGTAATCCGTGCGAATCATCCTCGACGCCAACCGACGGGTCAAGTCTTGAGGCGGCCCCTCAGGGGCGACTTTCATTGACTGAATTGACCGGGTCGTTCGGCGAATAAACAGTTACAGTTCCTCAGTGCCTCACCTCTCCAACCTAGCCAAACAGGCTGTTGTTCTTTTTGCAAAGACCATGTGCCGTGGTTAAATAAGCGGCAACAAACGGTTAGGGGATCTATGATGAAAATTGTGGCCGATTTACATCTTCACTCGCATTATTCCCGAGCGACCAGCAAAGACCTGGACTTTGAGCACCTGAGCCAGTGGGCGCAGCTCAAGGGCGTGCAGGTCGTCGGCACGGGCGACATTGCCCACCCCGGCTGGCTGCAAGAGATGAAGGCCAAGCTGGAACCGGCCGAGGAGGGTCTCTTCCGCCTCAAGCCCGAGGTAGCCCAGGCGGTGCAGGAGAAAGTCCCGGTCGCTTGCCAGGCCCCGGTCCGCTTTATGCTGGCCGGCGAGATCAGCAGCATCTACAAAAAGGGCGACAAGACCCGCAAGGTTCACAACGTCATCTTCGCTCCGTCGCTGGCCGCGGTCGAGAAAATCCAGGCCGAACTGGAGAAGATCGGCAACATTCGCTCCGATGGCCGGCCCATTTTGGGCTTGCCCTCGCGCGACTTGCTGGAAATTATTCTGAACGTAGACCCGGCCTGTTACTTGATCCCGGCCCACATCTGGACCCCCTGGTTCTCGCTGCTGGGCTCCAAATCCGGCTACGACTCGGTCGAGGAATGCTTTGAAGATCTGACGCCCCACATCTTCGCCCTGGAGACCGGCCTCTCCTCTGACCCGCCGATGAACTGGCGCGTCTCCGGCCTGGACCGCTACACCCTGGTCTCCAACTCCGATGCCCACTCGCCCCAGAAGCTGGCCCGCGAGGCGACCTTGTTCAACACCGAGCTGTCCTACCCGGCTCTCTTCGAGGCCCTCAAAAGCGGCGCCGCCGAGACCTTCCTCGGCACCCTGGAGTTCTTCCCGGAAGAGGGCAAGTACCACCACGACGGCCACCGCAAGTGCAACATCAACTGGGACCCGCAAGTGACGATCGAGCACAACGGCCTCTGTTCGGTCTGCGGCAAGCCGGTCACGGTCGGCGTGCTGCACCGGGTCGAGGCGTTGGCCGACCGGCCGCCGGGGGCCGAGCCGTCCGATCGCCCGCCGTTCCACAGCCTAATCCCGTTGCCGGAAGTCTTGGGCGAAGTCTACGGGGTCGGGCCGGCGAGCAAGCGGGTCAAACAGGCCTTCGAGCAGCTCCTCTCGAAGCTGGGTTCGGAGCTGTCGATCCTGCTGGATCTTCCGCTCGACGAGATTGCCCAGGTGGGCGGGGCGCGGCTGGCCGAGGGCCTCCGCCGGATGCGCAGCGGTCAGGTCCGGCCCATCGCCGGCTATGATGGCGAGCCCGGAATCATCAAGCTGTTCAATCCCCAAGACGAGCCGGCCGAAACCGGGCAACTGAGTTTTCTGGCCGAGCCGGCGGACAACCCGCCCGTCAACGGGCCCGTTAAGGAAAGGGCCGCCCAATCCCGGCTTGGCTTGTTTTATGGAGTGGAAGGAGCCGAGAGCAACGAAACCTCTAGCCTGCACAATGAATTCCACACGCCAAACCTGGAGGACCGGACTGAAACCCTGACCCCTGCCGTTGACCAACCGGTCCCACCCAGCGGCTTACTCGCCGGGCTCAATCCCCAACAACGCCAGGCCGCCCAAACCATGGCTGGCCCTCTGGTCATCGTGGCCGGGCCGGGGACCGGCAAAACCCGGACCCTGACCACCCGTCTGGCCTATCTCATCGCCGAGCACGGCGTCAGCCCGGAGGCTATGCTGGCCATTACCTTCACCAACAAAGCGGCCGAAGAGATGGCGCAGCGCTTGACCGGCCTGCTGGGCGAGGCCGTCGTCCGGCGGATGACGATCAAAACCTTCCACGCCTTTGGCCTGATGCTCCTGCGCGAGGCGGCCGAGCCGCTTGGCCTCAACCCTAACTTCGGCCTGGCCGGCGAGGCTGAGCGACTGGCGCTGCTCAAGCAAGCCCGGCCCGACCTCAAAGAGAAAGAGGTAGCGACTTACCTGGAGCAGATCTCCGCCGCCAAGAATCAACTGCTGGACCCGGCCGGGAGTGGAGCGGAATTCGCGGCTATCTATCACGCTTACGAGGCTGCCTTGCAGCAACACCACCTGCTCGATCTGGACGATCTGATCCGGCGCTGTGTGGCCCTGTTCGAGCAGGCGCCGGAGAGGTTACAGCAGGTGCAGGCCCGCTTTCGTTGGATTTCGGTCGATGAGTATCAGGATGTCAATCAGGCTCAGTACCGGCTGCTGCGCCTGCTGGCTGGCGGCGGCGCCAACCTGTGCGTCATCGGCGACCCGGACCAGGCCATCTACGGCTTCCGGGGGGCCAGCCGCGAATACTTTCTACGCTTCCAGGCAGACTATCCGGCGGCCAAGACCTTGTCCCTCAACCGGAACTACCGCTCCACTCAAACCATCCTTGAGGCCTCGAGCCAGGTCATCACCAAGAGCGCCGAGAGCCTGGGCCTGGCCTTATCCTCCGACATCGTCGATCCGGCCAAGCTGGAGATCTACGCCGCGCCGACCGATCGAGCCGAAGCCGAGTACGCCGTCCACGAGATCGAAAAAATGATGGGCGGCACCAGTTACTTTTCCCTGGACTCAGCCCGGGTCAGCGATGATCCCCTGGCGGCGCTCAGTTTTGCCGATTTTGCGGTGCTTTACCGCTTGAATGCCCAAAGCCGGCCCTTCATCGAGGCCTTTGAGCGCTCCGGGATTCCCTACCAGACCCTGGGCCAAACGCCGTTGGTGGCCTACAAAGCGGTGAGGCTGATCTTGGCCTGTTTGTGGCTGCTGCTTAACCCTGCTCTGACCTTCCCGTTGGCGGAGTTGGTCTCGAAAAAACAGCTTAAAACCGTGATCGCGTTCCTGCAAACGCTGGCAGCGAGCGGCCTCGGGCCGGTGCCGGCGCTGATCGAACAGATGGCGCGGTTTTTGGTGGAGCAGACGATTCTCACCCCGGCTGACCAGGCCAGCGAGCGCCTGGCTCAATTACAACGGCGGGCCACGCCCTTTGACCACCGGCTGGGCGAGTTTCTGGAAGCAATGGCTCTGCAACGAGAGACCGATTTCTACGATCCTCGGGCCGACCGGGTGACGCTCATGACGCTCCATGCGGCTAAGGGACTTGAATTTCCAGTCGTCTTTATCGCCGGCTGTGAGGAGGGGCTGCTGCCCTATCAACGAGGCGGTGACGCCTCGAATAACGACGTGCCGGTTGACGCGCCGGTTGGTGCGCCAGTTGGCGGCGCGCCGGATATCGAAGAAGAGCGCCGGCTGTTCTACGTGGGGATGACGCGGGCCCAGCAGCGCCTTATTTTGACGCACGCGAAAAGTAGGTACTTATTTGGTCAGCAGATGAGCAATCAACCCTCTCGTTTCTTGGATGACATTGAACAGGCTCTTAAAGAGATCAGAATCTCAGCATATCGAAAATCGACCAAAGAAACTCCAGATCATATCCAGTTGAAACTGTTTTAGGGGCACTTTTTCACACCTGCCTCCTTTTGAAGTAAGTTCCGCCTTCGTTTATAATATCGCCAACTCTACCCAGGAAGGATAATTATGAGCGATATTACTGTTACCGTTCCCGATACCCAGTTAATCCAACTAAAAGAAAAAGCCAATCGTTTGGGTATTACTTTAGCAGACCTAGTTTTGCTCAGTATCGAGGCAGTCCTATCCAGACCCGATGAGGATTTCCTCAAGACAGCGGATTATGTTGTTCGCAAGAATGCCGAGCTTTATCGCCGGTTGGGTTGATGCGCTATTTAACCCTGAATGAGGTTTTGGATTTATACTACCGCATTTTAGAACAATCGGGAGGCGCAACCGGGATACATGATTTGGGGCACTAGAGTCAGCTTTAGCCCAACCCCGGATGACTTTCGAAGAAGCAGAGTTATATCCCACATTAGCCGATAAAGCGGCTGCGCTTGGGTTTTCGCTAATTAGTAACCATCCGTTTGTCGATGGCAATAAGCGAATTGGTCATGCCGCTATGGAAGTCTTTTTGATGTTGAACGGTTATGAAATCGAGGCTGATGTAGATGAGCAAGAACAAGTAATCCTGAATGTGGCAGCCGGACAAATCAACCGTAACGGTCTAACCGAGTGGTTGAAGTCACATATTATAAGGAGGGTGACGGGGGTGACCTGGCCGGCAGCGCCCGACCCTCAAGCGTAAGGAGACGTTGAGCTATGGCTTACACCATCACCCCGGCCCCCGACGGCCGCTATATCGTCATCACGGTAACAGGGACGATCAACCGCCAGACCGCCATGCAGTATAACCTGGAGGCCCATGCCCTGGGCCAGCAACTGGGCATTGACTGCTTCCTGGTGGACGTGACCGAGGCCCGCAACACCGACACCGTGATTGACACCTATGACTTTGCCTATCATGATATGAGCGAGGCCCCGGCCCTGATGTTCGAGGCCCGGGTCGCGGTGTTGGTCAGCCCCGGCGACCACTCTCACGATTTTGTGGAGGTGGTGGCCCGCAACGCCGGGCTGAATATGACCCTCTTCACCGATCGCGACCAGGCCGTGCAGCATCTTCTCAGGGATGCGCCGGCTTCCCCACCGGCCGGTGAGGCCGGCAGCCACCAGCCCGGCGCGGACTGAGCCGGTCGACCCCCGCGCCGGCCGGCCGACCCACCCCCGTGTTTGGCGTAGGCTGAGCCGGTCGAAGCCTGGGCCGGCCGCCGGGCGAGTCCCCCGCTCACACTTTGCACCCTGCGGGTCACACTTTGCACCTTTCCGGCGAAAGCCGGGCATAACCCACGCGCAAGCGCTACAGACAGCGCGCCTTTTTTCTGTTACCCTATCCTCTTGAAAAACTAAATCCATGTGCCAGCGCAGCCGCTTGACCCGGCCGCGCTCAAGCCCAATTATTTCCAACTTATCATCATACCGTCAAGGATGTGAACCCGATGAACGTTTTCCGCCATGACTCTGCTTTCGTTGCCCCCCGCTGGCAGGCCGGCCTGCACTGGCTGTTAATGCTCCACCTGCTGGCTCAGACCGCCCTGCCGGCCCTGCTGCCGCCAAGCGGGGCCGCCGCGCCGCCACCGCCGGCCCCGCTGAGCGCGAGCGCGGCCCCGGCCCCCGCCCCGACGCCCCCGTTACCCAACCCGGCCCCCCTGGCCGGCCCGGCCGTGCTGACGGGCACGCTCTACCTGCCCCTGCTGCTGAGCGACGGGACCCGGCCCCGCGCCGCCGGTGAGCCGGCCGCGACCGCGAGCCGCCTTTACCTGCCCCTCCTGAGCAAAAGTGAGAGCCGCGGCCTCGACTTTACGGCCGCGCCGCTGGCCGGCCCGGCCCCGCTGCGCGTCAGCTTTACCCCCCGCGGCGCCGGCCCGGCCCAGAGCCTGACCTGGGACCTGGGCGACGGCACGGTCTTGACCGGGCCCGGCCCTGCCGCGATCAGCCACACGTACCGGTACGCGGGGAGTTACGACGTCGGACCAGCCGTTGCGAAAGCCGGCTTGGTTGTTTTCGTCCAGGCTAAACGCGTGGGCCAGTCTTGAAAAACTTTCCTCACTGACGAAAGATATCGATCCGTTCCTCGATCAGAGCCTTTCGTCTACGTAAGCCTTCGATCAGAATTAATTTCAACCTGTTTCGTCTACGTAAGCCTTCGATCAAAATTAATTCAGACTGTTCCGTCTACGTAAGCCTTCGATCAGAATTAATTTCAAGCTGTTCCGTCTACGTAAGCCTTCGATCAAAATTAATTCAGACTGTTCCGTCTACGTAAGCC
>CALMIS010000213.1 GCA_937864185.1 uncultured Chloroflexota bacterium | reverse complement strand
AGAGCCAGACTCAGCAGGGCCGGGAGATGCTCGGTGGCGGTAGACAGGCCGTCGTGTTCGGCCGCATCCAGAAAAAAGGGCTCGCCGCCCAGCCTGTTGACGAGGCCGACGATCAACTGCACGGCTTGTTCATCGGTTTGAGGCGAAGGGGTCAGGCAAAACAGTCGGCCTCGAAATAGCGAGGCAGAAGCATGCTCTAGCCCTGAGCCGGTAGGCCGGACCAACGGATCGACGCCGATATAGTGGGCATGCGGGGGAACGATCTCTTTAACCCAATTCAGAACCGGAGTTTTGGTGGGGCAGGTATCGATGATGATCACGCCCGGTTTCAGATCAGCCGCGATGGCGGTCAAGGTGGGGCGAATACCACTGAGGGGGATAGCCAGGACGATCAGATCAGCTTGGTCGCAAGCATTGATCAGATTCCACTCGACTCGATCAAAGGCTCCCAACTTTGCCGCCGCGTTGGCCCGACCAAAATCCTTGTCATGTCCAACCAAACGGAAGGCAGGATCGCTCTGCTTCAAAGCCAAGCCCAACGAAGTACCAATCAAGCCTGTGCCAACGATAGTGATAGTGTAGTTACTCATAACTGCCTCTGACCTAATTCAGATTATCGGCCCACTTTAACAGTGTCAGGAGCCGGGTGAAGTCATCGGATATTGCTTCGGGTTCGGCTTGGTGATGCAAGATCAACTCTGCCACTTGCGGTTGGCAGCCGGCCTGCCGCACCCAAGCCGCCCCGATGACCGGGTGGTAAGCATGAATCACAAAAGGGTGACGCCAGGCGGGCAGTTGAGCAGTTTGGAGTGGATCGGCTTGCTGCTGGGTCGATGAAGCCGGCGGCTGATCAACGAACAGTGATTTACCGGACCCTGACAAGCGATGCAGGGTTGCCGGCCAAAACTTTTCGAGCAAGACAATCAGGACGCGGTGAGTTAAAGGCTGGCCCAGGCTCTTGGCCACATCGTGGAGCAGCGCCGCCTGAAGTAGAGCTGAGTGACGGTGACCGGCCTGCCAGAGGGTGCGAGCCACCGCCACAGCGTGCCGCTGATCGTTGGGCAACATCCGGTCAAAGAGTTGGCGCTGGGCCGGGGTGACCAGGATCGACTCGACCAGGGATCGATCAGCCGGGGATAGTTGCCCGCCTAGACCACCGGCCCAGTTAGGCAAGAAAGCTCTGAGCGCGGCAAAGAATTGGTAGGCTCGATAAGGGGCGGAACGCACGGCGCTCCTCACTAACCCCAAGAGAAAAGAAAGTTAGTAACGGTGATGGCCGGGTCGAAGATGAGACGATCGATGACCGGCAGACCTAGCAGAGGAGCAACGAAAAACACGGCCAAAAACAGAAGCATGCCGTAACGCTGTAGCCCTTCCAGCTTATAAGCCAGATCATAGGGCAGCAGCCCTTTGAGCACGGTAAAACCGTCAAGCGGGGCAAGCGGCACCAGGTTAAAGAAAAGCAGGGCCATGTTTATAAAGGCAAAAAAGAACAGAACCCGGCGCAAGTACTGAGCCATCTCTACCGCCCCGGCCGCCACCAGGGACGTCCCCAGGCTAAGCCACAACAGGGCACAGATGATGGCCAGCACCAAATTTGAAAGCGGACCGGCCGCCGCAACAATCATATGTCCGGTCCGTGGATTCGGCCGCATATAACGCGGCGTGACCGGGACGTAAGCCCAGCCCAAGCCGATGAAGAGCATCAAGAGTGAGCCGACAAAATTGAGCTGAGCAAAAGGATTAAGGGTGATGCGACCATGTTGGCGCGGCGTCGGATCTCCAAGCCGGTCAGCTACGACCGCGTGGGCCAGTTCATGCACGGGAAAAGCGATCAGCAAAATCAAGAGATGAGCCCCGTAACGGGCCACACTAGAATCCTGGTAGGTGAGCAGGTAGAGCGCCAGACCGATGCCAACCAAGAAGGTAAGATAAGCCAGCGGTGGCGTTATCAAAGGCCGAAGATTCTCTAACCAATTACTTGAACGAGGTGGATTGTACGAATATTGTGGTCTCATACGAACTCTTTCGTGAGCGGCTCATACTATTATAACATGCGGGCAGGAGTTTGCGAAATACTGCTGAACTTTGGCATTTCCCCTCAATTTGCATCATAATTATTACAAGAGTAAATTATTTTCAGGGACAATGGTTTTATGACTCCAGCGTTGTAGCCTCCACGGTGATCGTGATCGGTAGACGGAATTCATAAACTTCTCTTTACTCCGCCATAACCATTTCTTAACACCTTCTTAATTGAGGGTTGACCTGAAGCCAATAAACTAGCTAGTTGACAGTAAACAAGGAGAACTACAAATGCCTGTACATACACCTAAAACAATTGCAGTTTTGACCAGCGGCGGCGATGCGCCGGGTATGAATGCTGCCGTCCGCGCCGTCGTCCGGACTGCTCTGGACCGAGGCCTGAACGTGTATGCCATCTACGAGGGGTATCAAGGCATGGTCGATGGCGGAAAATATATTCGCAAGATGGATTGGAGATCCGTAGGGAATATCTTGAACAAAGGCGGCACGGTTATCGGCTCGGCCCGCTGCGCCCGGTTTCGGGAGCGAGAAGGCCGGTTGCAGGCTGCCCGTAATCTGCTCGAGCAAGGCATCGATGGCCTGGTGGTCATTGGTGGAGATGGAAGTCTGACTGGGGCCAGTATGTTCAGGCAAGAGTGGCCGCTCCTCCTGGCAGAACTGGTCGAACAGGGTGAAATCACCCAGAAAGTGGCCGCCGAACACCCTCAAATGGCCATCGTCGGGATGGTTGGCTCCATCGACAACGATATGTTCGGAACGGATATGACCATCGGCGCCGATACGGCCCTCCACCGCATCACCGAAGCCATCGACGCCATTGCCAGTACAGCCGCCAGCCATCAGCGCAGCTTTGTGGTTGAGGTTATGGGTCGGAACTGTGGTTATTTGGCTCTGATGAGCGCGCTGGCCTCTGGGGCCGACTGGGCGCTCATCCCAGAAAGCCCGCCGGACGTGGACGACTGGGAGTCAAAAATGTGCGAAGTGCTGAAGGCGGGCCGCGAAGCCGGGCGACGCGATAGCATCGTTATTGTGGCCGAAGGCGCGCGTGACAAATATGGTAAACCTATTACCAGCGACTATGTCAAACAAGTTCTGGAAGATAAGCTGAGAGAAGACACCCGGGTCACGAATTTGGGCCACGTCCAGCGAGGTGGCTCGCCCAGTGCCTTTGATCGCTATCTAACCACCCTGCTCGGCTACCACGCTGTTGAGCAAATTATGAAGATGACGCCGGACCAGGAACCGCAACTGATCGGCATGCGGGAAAACCGGATCGTTCATTCGCCACTGATGGAATGCGTCAAGCAAACGCATGCCGTCGCGGATGTGATTGCGGCTCAAAATTTTGAGAAGGCAATGGATATGCGGGGTGGTAGTTTTAAGGAGAACTTCCGCACGCTGCGCACGTTAGTCCGGGCCTTGCCTCACGCGGTTCAAGCCGGTCAGAAACGACTGCGTTTGGCCGTGATGCACGCCAGCGCACCGGCCCCCGGCATGAACACTGCCGCTCGAACCGCCGTCCGGCTGGGCCTGGATAAGGGCCATATTATGCTCGGCGTTCATGACGGGTTCCAGGGTCTAATCCGAGGCGATATTGAAGAGATGCAATGGAGTAGCGTTAACGGCTGGTCAGCGTCCGGTGGCGCGGAATTAGGCACCAACCGGCGAGTGCCCCAAGGCAGCGATGTTTATGCTATCGCCCGGACTATCGAAGAGCAAAAAATTGACGGGCTACTCATGATCGGGGGTTGGAGCGGATATTTAGGTGTCCACAAACTCTATAGCGAACGAGATAACTTTCCCGCCTTCAAAATCCCCATGATTTGTCTACCGGCCACCATTAATAACAATTTGCCCGGCTCAGAACTAAGCATTGGCTCCGATACGGCGCTCAACAGCATTATTGAAGTGGTTGACAAGATTAAACAATCGGCGGTAGCCTCGCACCGCTGTTTTGTGGTGGAGGTTATGGGCCGGTACTGTGGCTATTTAGCCTTGATGAGTGGCCTGGCCACAGGGGCGGAGCGGGTCTACTCGCATGAAGAAGGCGTTACCCTGGCCGACCTTCAAGAAGATCTGACCCGTCTTCTGGACGGTTTCCGCAGTGGCAAGCGCCTGGGCCTGATGATTCGCAATGAGAAAGCGAACGATCTCTACACCACCGGCTTTATGTGCTCATTGCTAGAGGAAGAAGGCGGAGATCTGTTCGATGTCCGCCAGGCCATTTTGGGTCACCTCCAACAAGGGGGTAACCCCAGTCCCTTTGACCGCATCCAGGCCATCCGCCTGGCCCGCCACTGCATCGAGTGGCTCATTGAGCAGTCGGATAAACCAGCCCCTAAAGCGGCTTTTATGGGTCTCATGGGTGGTAAGGTTCAATTTTCCAATATTCGAGAATTTCCTGACCTGGTCGAAATGCTCCACCAGCGCCCCCTTGAGCAGTGGTGGCTGGAACTCCGGCCTATTGCCAAGCTCATGGCTAAACCAGGACCGGGAATGTAAGCGGCGGCTAGCCTGAATTCAAGCGTTGAACCATTGCCACCGGCTTAAACTTGTGCTATAATCCTGCCTATTAGCAACGACGGAGAAAAGTAAGCTGTTTCCTGGCTCTCAGAGACGTGCCGGCTGGTGCAAGACACGCGACGGAACGGCTGAAGTCCACTCCCGAGCTGGCGGCGACGAGTCGCTCCGGGTGCGCCCGTTATCGCGCTCCAGAGACCGGTTGTCAGTGAAAAATTAGCACTAAGTAGTGACCAAAACTGGTTTATTGTTAATTTCTAATTGACAATCGGTAAAAAAAGGTGGCACCGCGAGATAAACCTCGCCCTTTTGTGGGGTGAGGTTTTTTTATTTTTGATTTCGGAATATGGAATGCGGCCCAAGGGTAACCATCCACATTCCGAGTGACCCATTATTTTGAGGAGTAGATAATGTTAGACCTAAACTATATTCGCGAAAACAGCGATGAGGTTAAAACCCGGCTGGGGGATCTGAACGCCGAGGCACCGATTGACGACATTCTGCGGCTTGATGCCCAACGGCGCGACCTGCTGAAGGAGGTCGAAGCCCTGCGGCAGGAGCGTAACGCCGGTAGCAAAGCAATCGGCCAGTTGATGCGCGAAGGCAAAAAAGATGAGGCCGAGGCCCAAAAGCAGCGCATGAGCGAGATCGGCGATAGGATTGGCGCTTTGGACGAAACACTGCGCCAGGTGGAGGCCGACCTCAATGACAAGCTGCTGTACGTGCCGAATATGCCCCTGCCGGAAGTGCCGGTTGGGCCAGATGACAGCCACAACGTCGTCGTCCGCGAGGAGGGTCAGAAACCAACCTTCGATTTTACGCCCAAACCGCACTGGGAGTTGGGCGAAGCGCTCGGCCTCATCGACTTTGAGCGCGGGGTGAAGCTTTCCGGGAGCCGGTTCTATGTCCTCAAAGGGCTCGGGGCGCGATTGCAACGGGCGCTGATCACGCTTATGCTCGATGTCCACACCCAACAACACGGCTACACCGAAATCTACCCGCCCTTCATCGTCCGGGCTCACTGCCTGACCGGCACCGGCAACCTGCCCAAATTTGGCGAAAATCTTTATCACGACGCCGAGGAAGACTACTGGCTCATCCCCACGGCCGAGGTGCCGATCACCAATCTTTATCGTGAAGAAATCCTGGAGGAAGCTCAGTTGCCGATCTACCACGTGGGCTACACCCCCTGCTTCCGGCGCGAGAAGATGAGCGCCGGCCGAGACGTGCGCGGCATCAAACGGGGTCACCAGTTTGATAAGGTGGAGATGGTCAAGTTTGTCACGCCGGAAACCGGCCGGGCAGAGTTAGACAAACTGCTCGATAACGCCGAAGACATCTGCCGCATGCTGAAACTGCCTTACCGCATTGTCCAGATGTGTACCGGTGATTTGAGCTTTGTGGCCGCCATCAAGTTCGATATCGAGCTGTGGGCGGCCGGCAGCGAGGAATGGCTGGAGGTCAGCTCCTGCGCCCTCTTTACCGATTTCCAGGCCCGGCGCGCCAATATCCGCTATCGGCCCAAAGACGGCGGCAAAACGCAGTACGTTTACACCATCAACGGCTCGGGACTGGCTCTGCCCCGCCTGGTCATTGCCATCATCGAGAACTACCAGCAGGCCGACGGCAGCCTGGTTATCCCCGAAGCCCTGCGGCCATATATGGGCGGGCTTGAGGTTATCGGTCCTTGAGTTTGTCATATCAGGCTAATTTTTGCTACAATCCCAGCGGGATTTAAGTGATGGTGACGGAGTTAACCCCGTCACTATCTCAGGGTATATCAAAAATCACGGCCTAGGTTAGGCAGATGACTGAACTAACCGTACTTTCTCAAACTGAACTGTATGAAGTTTTGGATGAGTATCGGCGCCGGTTGCTGGAAGCCTTGCCCGGCGAGATCGAGCGCCTCATCTTGTTTGGCTCGTATGCCCGCGGCGACGCCCGCTCAGAGTCTGATATTGATGTGTTGGTGGTTGTCAACTGGCCGCAAGAGCGTCTCCCAGATGGTTTCTACGCCTCTTTCTATAGCGATCCGCGCTGGCAGAAGATTGTAGACATTGCAACGGATATGATGTTGGAAAAAAGTGTTTTTATCTCACCGACTGTTTTTAGCAAATACCGCATGACCGAACCTTTGCCTTTGTTACATCAGATTAAACGAGAAGGCATAGAATTGTGGCCTCACGCTCAGAGCTCATATTACAATTAATGGTAAGAGCCGAAGAAAATTTGGCGGCATCCCGACTGCTTAATTCTTCTTCTTTGACGAGCATAGCAATTTCACGAGCGTACTACGCAATGTTCTACGCCGCTAAAGCCGCTCTGATAAGCGAAAATATAGAAGCGCGTAGCCACAGTGGTGTCATCAACCAGTTCAGTGTCAACTTTGTGAAGACCAAAAAAGTTGAGAGCCGGTACGGAAGAATGTTACGCACAGTTTTTCAACGCAGACAAGGTAGCGACTACGATATGAGCCTGAACTTTTCTCGAAACGAGATAGAAGACTCTATTGCCGACGCCGAGCAGTTTGTTGCAGCCATTAGAAAATTATTGAGCGAGTCTTATGATCCTGAATAAATATCCCCCGGCCATTCTGGCCCTGGCCGACGGCACAATCTTTGCAGGCCAATCCTTTGGGGCCCCGGTGACGATGACGGGCGAAATCGTCTTCAACACCAGTATGACCGGCTACCAGGAAATTCTGACCGATCCCTCCTACTGCCGGCAGATTGTGACGATGACCTGCCCCCACATCGGCAACGTGGGGGTCAACCCGGACGATGTCGAAGCCGATCGCCCCTGGGCTGCCGGCCTGATCGTGCGCGAGGTCAGCCGCCGGATCAGCAACTGGCGGGCGACCATGTCGCTGCCGGCTTACTTGCAGCAGCACAACTTGCCCGGCCTGACCGAGATCGACACCCGCGCCCTCGTCCGCCACATCCGCGATCAAGGGGCGATGATGGCCGCTCTCTCCGCCGACCCGCACCTCAGCCCCGCCGACCTGGTCGATTTAGCCCGCAGCGCTCCCTCGATGGCCGGCCTGGATCTAGTCCAAGAAGTCACTTGCTCGGAAGCTTATCATTGGGAAGAAGGTGTTTTGCCAGCGTGGAACGTAGGACGTAGAACGTGGACCGCAGACCAACCTGATTACGTCCCACGTCCCACGTTCCACGTTGTCGCCTACGACTTTGGCATCAAGCACAACATTCTCCGCCTCCTCACCGAGGCCGGCTGCCGCGTCACCGTCGTCCCGGCGACCACCCCCGCGGCGGAAGTGCTCGCGATGCAGCCCGACGGCGTTTTCTTGTCGAACGGTCCCGGCGATCCGGCGGCCGTGACTTACGCCATCGAGGCGACCCAAAAGCTAGTCGAGGCGGATGTGCCGCTGTTCGGCATCTGTCTAGGTCACCAAATTTTGGGACTGGCCTTGGGTGGCTCCACGCACAAGCTCAAATTTGGGCATCGGGGCGGCAACCAGCCGGTAAAAGAGATTGCCCCCCCTCAATCCCCCCCAAAGGGGGGGAAGCTAAGTTCCCCCTCCCAAGGGGAGGGGGTTAGGGGGAGGGCCGTGACCATCACCAGCCACAACCACGGTTTCGCCGTGACCGCCGGCTCGCTGCCGGATGAGGTCGAAGTCAGCCATGTCAACCTCAACGACGACTGTATCGAAGGGCTACGTCACAAGTCCAAGCCGATTTTCAGCATTCAGTACCACCCGGAAGCCTCGCCCGGCCCACACGACGCTCTGGGATTTTTTGAGGACTTTGTGAAGATGATGGCAGAAAGAAGATAACAATGAAGTGGCAAGATATCCGTGAAACTTATCCTAACCAGTGGCTTTTGGTCGAAGCAGTTAAAGCCCATTCAGAACAAGGCAAACGCATTTTGGAAGAGTTAACGGTTGTCAATACTTTTCCCGATGCCCGCACTGCGCTGAAAGGCTACACCCAGTTCCACGAGGAAGCACCTGATCGAGAACTATTTGTTCTACACACTGACCGAGAAACTCTAGACATTACAGAACGGCGTTGGATAGGCATCCGCCGCGGACCTCAATGAAGATCAAAGTGACCGAGGGGTTGCCTTTTGTTACAGTGACACTGGTCTACCAAGGGAAGCAATTGACAATCGAAAACGTGTTACTAGATACCGGCTCTGCCGGATCTATTTTTAGCATTGACCAAGTCGACGCCCTTAACCTGTTGCCAGAACCAACCGATAAAATTGAACAGGTTCGAGGGGTTGGTGGAATAGAGTACGTATTTACCAAAAGAATTGACTTGTTGAGATTGGGTAGTCTAGAAGTTTTAGATTTTGAGATCGAGGTTGGGGCTATGAAGTATGGTTTTGATATTGATGGCATCATTGGCCTGGATTTCTTGATGCAGACGAAAGCAATTGTAGATTTGTCCACGTTTAAAATCTATTCAACTGACGAGCAAAAGAGTTGATGCCCAAACGAACCGACATCCAATCTATTCTGATCCTCGGCGCGGGGCCGATTGTCATTGGCCAGGCCTGCGAATTTGATTACAGCGGGGTGCAAGCCTGTAAAGCGCTGCGGGCCGAGGGCTACCGCGTCATTCTGATCAATAGCAACCCGGCCACCATCATGACCGATCCCGAATTTGCTGACGCGACCTACGTGGAGCCGTTGACGGTGGAGATCGCCGAAAAGGTCATTGCCGAGGAACGGCCCGATGCCTTGCTGCCGACGGTCGGGGGGCAGACCGGCCTGAACTTGGGCATTGCTCTGGCGGAGCACGGCGTCCTCGCCAAGTATGGCGTCAAGCTGATCGGGGCCCAGCCGGAGACCATCAAAATCGCCGAAGACCGCCAGCTTTTCAAGGAGGCGATGGCTCAAATCGGTCTGGCGATGCCGGCCAGCGTCATCGCTAAGAGCGCCGATGAGGCTCTGGCCCTGGCCAGGGAGGTTGGTTACCCGCTGTTGGTGCGAGCCAGCTTCACTCTGGGCGGCGCGGGCGGCGGGATCGCTTACAACGAGGCGGAACTGATTGCCGCCGTGGAGCACGGGGTGCGCAGCAGTCCGGTCGGCCAGGTCCTGGTCGATCAGTCGGTCTTGGGCTGGAAAGAGTATGAACTCGAGGTCATGCGCGATCGGGCCGATAACTTTGTGGTCGTCTGCTCCATCGAGAACCTGGACCCGATGGGCGTCCACACCGGCGACAGCATCACCGTGGCCCCGGCCCAGACCCTGACCGATAAAGAGTACCAGCGGCTGCGGGACGCCGCCCGGAAGGTGCTAACCGTCGTTGGGGTTGAGACCGGCGGCAGCAATGTCCAGTTCGCCGTCAACCCGGCTAACGGCGAGCTGGTCGTCATCGAGATGAACCCGCGGGTCAGCCGCTCCTCGGCTCTGGCCTCCAAAGCGACCGGCTTTCCCATCGCCAAAATTGCCGCGCTGCTGGCTGTCGGCTACACCTTGGATGAAATCTCCAACGACATCACTCGCGAAACGCCGGCCAGCTTCGAGCCGAGCCTCGACTATGTGGTCGTCAAGCTGCCACGCTGGGCCTTTGAGAAGTTTCCCGGCGTCAACCCGATCCTGGGCCCGCAGATGAAAAGCGTCGGCGAGGCCATGGCCATTGGCCGGACTTTTAAGGAGGCGTTGAATAAGGGGCTGCGCAGTCTGGAGATCGGCGATTGGCGGACCGTGGTGCGTGGTGCGTGGAACGTGGACGACGTGAAAAGGCCGACGCGTGAACGGCTCTTTCAAGTTCTGTCTTGTTTGCACCGAGGCGTGGCCGTGGAGGAAATTGTTGAGGCCACCGGCTACGACCCCTGGTTTGTCGATCAACTGGCCCAAATCGTCGAGTTAGAGCAAGAAATCGCTAGGCACACCCTCGACACGCTGCCGGCCGAGCTACTGCGCCAGGCCAAACGGTACGGGTTGGCGGATGAGACAATCGCCGAGTTGCTTTCCCCCCTCGATGGGGGAGATGAAAGTGGGGGCACTCCCACGTCCCACGCACTCCCCATCACGTCCGACGTCCCACGCACTACGCACTACGCACTACGTCCCACGTCCCACGCCATCCGCGCCAAACGCCTCGCTCTCGGCCTCCGCCCCGTCTACCAACGCGTCGATACCTGTGCCGCCGAGTTTGAGGCCTTTACGCCCTACCTCTACTCGACCTACGAGTCGCAGGACGAAGCCAAGCCAACGGGCCAGCGCAAGGTCATGATTTTGGGCGGCGGGCCGAATCGGATCGGCCAGGGGATCGAGTTTGACTATTGCTGCGTTCACGCCTGTTTCGCCCTACGCGAGGCCGGCTTCGAGACGATTATGGTCAACTGCAACCCGGAGACGGTCAGCACGGATTACGACACCGCCGACCGGCTCTACTTTGAGCCGCTGACGCTGGAAGACGTGCTCAACATTGTCGAGCTGGAGCAACCGGAGGGTGTCATCGTCCAATTTGGCGGGCAGACGCCGCTTAATCTGGCCGAAGGGTTGGCCGCGGCCGGGGTGCCGATTTGGGGCACTTCGCCGGCCTCGATTGCTATGGCTGAGGATCGGGAGCAGTTTGAGAAGCTGCTAAACCAATTGGGCATAGACCGGCCCCGCAACGGCATCGCCACCAACCTGGCCGAGGCCCAAACCGTTGCCAGGGCGATCGGCTACCCGGTGCTGGTGCGGCCTTCGTTTGTGCTGGGCGGGCGAGCCATGGCTATCGTCTACGATGAAGCCCGGCTGGCCAGCTATATCGAGGGGGCGATAGAGGCCGCGCCGGGCCGGCCGCTCCTGCTCGACCAGTATTTGGAAGATGCCTTTGAGGTGGACGTCGATGCGGTCAGCGATGGCGAGCGAGTAATCATCGGCGGGGGGTTGCAGCACATCGAGGAGGCCGGCATCCACAGCGGCGACAGCGCTTGCGTGCTGCCGCCCTACAAGATTAGCGCCTACCATTTGAGCATCATCACCGATTACACGGAACAGCTAGGGCAGGCTCTCAATGTGTGCGGCCTGCTCAACGTGCAGTATGCCATCAAGGATGATGTGGTCTACGTTTTGGAGGTCAATCCCCGGGCCAGCCGGACCGTGCCCTTTGTCAGCAAGGCGACCAACGTGCCGCTGGCCAAAATCGCCGCCCGAGTGATGGCCGGCGAAACGCTGGCCCAGATCGGTTTTACCCGGCAGCCGGAGGTCAAGGGTTTCTTTGTCAAAGAGGCAGTGCTGCCCTTCCGCAAATTCGCCGGGGTCGACGCGGCTTTGGGGCCGGAGATGCGCTCGACGGGGGAGGTCATGGGCCACGCCCACCGCTTTGGGGCAGCCTTTGCCAAAGCTCAACTGGCCGCCGGAGATCGGCTGCCCCGGCCGGGCGACGGCAAGGTCTTTATCACCGTCAACGACTTTGATAAGAGTGCGGCCTTGAAGATTGGGCGCGATCTGGCGGCGCTCGGCTTTGAACTGGTGGCCACGCCCGGCACGGCAGCGATGCTGAGCCGGGTTGGAGTGCGGGTCCAGGCGGTCAACCGCTACAGCGAGGGCGACACCCAGATCGTGGAGATGATGAAGACCGGCCAAATCGCCTTGATTATCAACACCCCGCTGGGCGGCACGGCTTACTCGGATGGCCAATTGCTGCGTACCGAAGCCACCCGGCTGGGGATACCTCTCGTCACCACCCTCACCGCCGCCCAGGCCGCTGTCAACGGCATCAAAGTGCTGGCGCAAGAGTCGCTGCAAGTGCGGAGTTTGCAGAAGCTGCACGACTAAAGTAAGTCACTCAAAGCCCTACGCTAACCAGCTTGTCTTCTGGCGAGGGCAGGCTTACCTGTTGGGCACAGCCTGGAGCGACCATCAGGATTTTGGCTGCAATCCGGTCCCGGTCGTCTTTTCCGAAATCGGTGTCCAGGTATGGAAGGCCTAGCCTCGGCCAGGCAACATTCCCGGTTGTGGTTCTCCCTCTTCCTCGAAAATCCCCCCGATTACATCGTCTCCGGCCGCAAATTGTCGTACTTTCCCGACAGACAGAGCCCTCCCTTTAAGCAAAACTAAAGAGAAAGTTAGTCCCATTTTACAAGGAAGGATTAAACAACAAAGGAGTTGAAAGATGATGAATAACGTTTTAGGCTTGATTATGGGCGGCGGGCAGGGTACCCGCCTTTATCCCTTGACCAAAAAACGCTCCAAACCGGCCGTTCCGCTGGCCGGCAAATACCGGTTGATTGATATTCCCATTAGCAACTGCCTGCACGCCGGCATCAATAAGATCGCGATTTTGACTCAGTTCAATTCCGTCTCGCTGCACCGCCATGTCTTTCGGACCTACCGGCGTGATATGTTTACCGAAGGCTGGGTGCAGATTTTGGCTGCCGAACAAACGCCGAGCAGCGCCGGCTGGTATCAAGGCACCGCCGACGCCGTGCGGCAGCAACTGGTGGAAATCAAGAACGCCGGCACCGAGTATGTCCTGATTCTGGCCGGTGACCATCTTTACCGCATGGATTACCGTGATTTCGTCCAGTACCACATCGAGACCAAAGCGGACATCACTCTGGCCGTGCAGCCGGTCAGCGCCGAGGAAGCGCCAGGGTTAGGGATTCTCAAACGCAGCGCAAGCGGTGAAATTGTCAACTTCACCGAGAAACCTAAAGCCAATGCCCTAGCCGGCCTGGAAAGCATCTCCAACTCGACTAAACCGTTCATGGCCTCGATGGGCATCTACGTCTTTACCACCGATTTATTGCTCGACCTGCTTAACGCGCCCGGCGACGATTTTGGCAAGGATATCATTCCCGCCACCTTGGCCGATTACCGGGTTATGGGTTATGTTTTCGAGGGCTACTGGGCCGACATCGGTACCATCCGCCGCTTTTATGAAGTGAACTTGGAATTAGCGGCGGCCCAACCTTCATTTGATTTGAACGTGCCTCACCAGTTGATTTACACTCACCCCCGCTTTCTGCCGCCAACCAAATTGGACGGGGCCACCTTAAATCAAGTCTTGCTGGCCGACGGCTGCGTAATTGGCGAAGCCGAAATTACCAATTCGGTCGTTGGGGTACGCAGTGTGATCGGTTCGCAAGTGGTCATTCGCGACTCGGTGTTGATGGGGGCTGATTACTATGAAACCGATGAGGATCGGGCCAAGAACCGGCGCTTAGGCCGGCCGGATATGGGCATCGGGGCCGGCTCGGTTATCGAGGGGGCGCTGATTGATAAGAAAGCGTATATTGGCCGCAACGTCCGCATCCGCTATCTGCCTGACCGGCCGGACAGCGAAACCGAAAACTGGGTGGCCCGCGACGGGCTCGTTGTCGTCCCGAAAAGCGCGGTCATTCCCGACGAGACGGTAATCTGATGATGATACTTACCGATCTTGATCGCTATCTCATAGGGGAGGGCAGCCACGAGCGGGCCTATGAAAAATTGGGCGCCCACTTGACCGAAGTTGACGGTCAAGCGGGAGTCCACTTTGCGGTCTGGGCGCCGAACGCACGCCGGGTTTACGTCATCGGGGAGTTCAACTTGTGGGACGGGACAAGCCACGCGATGGAGCTTAGCGACGGCGGCATCTGGACTCTGTTCGTACCGGGGCTGGGCGAATATACAGTTTATAAATATCAAATTGAAAGCCAAGACTCTGAAACCTTTGATAAAGCCGATCCCTATGGCTTTGCAATGGAGCAGCGACCCAAGACCGCGTCAGTAGTCGTCAATCTTGACCGCTACCCGTGGCAGGATGAGGCTTGGCTAAGCCACCGGATCAAGCGTCAGGCGCTAGACAAACCCCTCGCTATCTACGAGCTTCATGTTGGGTCCTGGCGGAAAGTACCGGATGAAATCTGGGGTAGCCGCTATCTGACTTATCGCGAACTAGCCGCTGAGTTGATTCCTTACGTTCTCGACCTGGGCTTCACCCACATCGAACTACTGCCCATTGCCGAGCATCCCCTTGATGCTTCCTGGGGCTATCAGGTGTTGGGCTACTTCGCCCCGACCAGCCGCTTTGGCACGCCTGATGATCTGATGTACTTCATCGATCAGTGTCATCAGCATAATTTGGGCGTTATTTTGGATTGGGTACCGGCCCATTTTCCCAAAGATGGGGTCGGGCTCAACTATTTTGATGGCACGCATCTCTATGAACACGCCGACCCGCGTCAGGGAGAACACCCGGATTGGGGCACCTTAATTTTCAACTATGGCCATAATCAGGTTCGGACTTTTCTGATCTCTAATGCTTTGTTTTGGCTCGACAAATATCACTTCGATGGCTTACGCGTTGATGCGGTGGCTTCGATGCTGTATCTGGACTACTCCCGCAAGGAAGGTCAGTGGATTCCCAATCAGTTTGGAGGTCGGGAAAATTTGGAAGCTATTAGCTTCTTGCGTAAGGTAAACGAGGTCGTTCATGGCGTTTTTCCCGGTATCCTGACCATTGCCGAGGAATCGACCGCCTGGCCGATGGTCACTCGCCCGACCTACACCGGTGGCCTGGGCTTTAGCCTGAAGTGGAATATGGGTTGGATGCACGACACCCTGAATTATATGAGCCAAGAAGCAGTTGACCGAAAAGATCATTCCAATGATATAACATTTAGTTTGGTCTACGCCTTCAACGAGAACTTTGTGCTACCGCTCTCGCACGACGAGGTGGTGCATGGCAAGGGCTCGCTGCTCAACAAAATGCCGGGGGATGAATGGCACAAGTTTGCCAACCTGCGGGCCTATTACGGCTTAATGTGGGGGCACCCCGGCAAAAAGCTGCTGTTCATGGGCAGCGAGTTCGGACAGTGGCAAGAATGGGACTTTGACACCGGACTGGAATGGGCAGCCGTGACCAGTCCGGCTCATCAGGGGCTACAATGTTTTGTTAAAGACCTTAATGAGCTTTACCGACGTGAACCAGCGCTGTATGAAAACGATTTTGAGAGTAGCGGCTTCCTCTGGATCGACGCCGGTGTGACCAACCCCGGCGTCTTTTCCTTCATCCGCAAGGCTAAATCAAGAGCTGAGTTTGTGGTTGTCATCAGTAATTTCACGCCAAATCCGCACCTTGCTTACCGGTTAGGCGTGCCGATCCCCGGCTGTTATCGTGAAATCCTCAACAGCGACTCTCAACGCTATGGAGGCACTGATGTGGGCAATGGCGGGGACCAAGTCACTGAAAAAATCTCAATGCACGGGCAGCCGCAATCGCTCTCGCTGGCGCTGCCACCGCTGGCCACGATTATGCTAAAACTGGAAGTTTCGCCTGATCTAGATAAAGGACAAACCTGAGATGCCCACTCAAACTGTCAAAAGCCTAGGGATATTAACCAGCGGCGCAGACGCGCCGGGCATGAACGCGGCGGTGCGAGCCGCGGTTCGCACCGCCTTGCATCACAAGCTACGCGTCTATGCCATTAATGAAGGGTATGAAGGGCTAATCAGAGGCGGCAACTACATCAAAATGATGAGTTGGGACTCGGTAGGGGGCATCTTGCAGCGTGGAGGCACCATCCTCGGTTCCGCCCAATGTCCCGATTTCTTCATCCGTGAGGGCCGGCGACAGGCTGCCCTAAATTTGATCAAGCACGAAATCGATAGTCTGGTGGTTATTGGTGGCGATGGCAGTCTGACCGGAGCCAGCCTCTTTCGAGAGGAATGGCCAGCCCTGGTCGCCGAATTGGTTGAACAGGGTCAGATTAGCCAGGCGATGGCCAATCGTCACTCTTACTTGGCTTTGGTAGGATTATCGGCCTCTATTGATAACGATATGGCTGGCACCGATATAACCATCGGAGCAGACACCGCCCTGCATCGAATTACGACGGCTATTGATCGGATCTCCAGTACGGCCGCCAGCCATCAGCGCAGCTTTGTGCTGGAAGTCATCGGGTATCACAGTGGCTATTTAGCTCTGATGGGGGCCCTGGCCTCCGGCGCCGATTGGGTCCTTATTCCTGAAAGCCCACCCGATACGGATGACTGGGAAGAGACAATGTGTCAAGTATTGAAGGCCGGTCGTAAAATGGGGCGGCGGGACAGCATTGTGGTCGTAGCCGAAGGGGCTCAGGATCGGTACGGTCAGCCGATTAGAGGTAGTTATGTCAAAAAGATTCTTGAAGAACGGCTGGGCGAAGATACCCGGCTGACCGTGTTGGGCCACGTTCAACGGGGAGGTGCGCCCAGCGCTTTTGATCGCTACCTGGCCACAATCTTAGGCCACGCTGCTGTGGAAGAGTTGTTGTCAACTGGGCCGGAAGCGGAACCTCAACTGCTAGGCCTCCATAACAATCGGATTACGCGCTCGCCGCTCTCAGCGTGTGTGCAACAGACTCGGGCCATCACCGACCTGATTGTGGCCAAGGATTACAAACAAGCACTCGATCAACGCGGCAATAGCTTTAAAGAAGCCTTTAGCACCTTGCGCACGTTGGTCCGAGCCTTGCCGCACGAACCTCAACCGGGCCAGCAGCGGCTACGCCTGGCGGTGATGACCGTTGGATCGCTGGCTCCCGGGATGAATACCGCCGCCAGGGCGGCGACCCGGCTGGGGATCGATCAAGGTCATACCGTCTTGGGCATCAGAAACGGTTTTCGTGGATTCGTTACAGGCGAGATCGAACCGCTGGATTGGATGGATGTGGATGGCTGGGCACCGCTGGGTGGGTCGGAGTTAGGCACCAACCGGCAGGTACCTGAAAGGGCAGATTTCTACGCGATGGCCCGCAACATTGAAACATACAACATTCAGGGCTTGATAGTGATTGGCGGCTGGACCGGCTATCAAACGGCCTACCAGTTACTGACCAAACGAGGTAGTTTCCCGGCTTTCAACATCCCGATCATCTGTTTGCCGGCTACGATCAATAATAATCTACCTGGCGCCGAAATAAGTGTTGGGGCGGATACAGCTATGAATAACATCTTAGGAGCCGTTGACAAGATCAAGCAGTCAGCCGTGGCGATCCGGCGCTGCTTCATTGTTGAGGTGATGGGGCGATACTGTGGCTATCTGGCCTTGATGAGCGGCCTGGCTACCGGCGCGGAACGGGTGTACTTGCATGAAGAGGGGGTCAAATTGGCCAATCTGCAGGCTGACTTGAGCCGGCTGAAGCACGAGTTTGAGCAGGGCAAACGATTAGGGCTAATCATCCGCAACGAATATGTTAATCCGTTATATGACGCTCAGTTTATTACCTCTCTTTTTGAACAAGAAAGTGGCACTTTATTCGATGTACGCCAGGCGATTTTAGGACACTTGCAGCGCGGTGGTGACCCTTCGCCCTACGATCGCATCCAGGCTACCCGCCTCGCCGCTCGCTGCGTGGAGTTTTTGGTCGAGCAAGCCGCATCAGGTCAATCAACTTGCGCCTTCATCGGGTTACAGGCCGGTCAGTTTCAGATTACATCGCTGCAAAACTTACCCCTTATGGCGGATACTAATCTGCAACGGCCCAACGAACAATGGTGGCTGGACTTGCGTCCGGTTGCCAATGTCTTGACCTAGTGTTCCGCCAAAGATGTGTTGGCGCCTAGACGGATTGTGGCGGAACACCTAAGCATCGGCAAATAGCCCGTCCGCTATCCATCAAAAAATGTTTGCCGATGCGCGAGGGCAGGATAGCCAAAACTGTCTCGAGCAGAAGCTAGCGAGGAGGCAATTATGTTACGCGCCGTGGGTACGGTGGCCGGCTGACGGGCGAACGAATCAAACCTGATCCGGTTCTGGTTGACGCCATAACGA
The DNA here is from genome assembly GCA_937864185.1 of uncultured Chloroflexota bacterium. Classification (GTDB taxonomy): domain Bacteria; phylum Chloroflexota; class Anaerolineae; order 4572-78; family J111; genus JAGRBY01. The sequence goes on along the minus strand of CALMIS010000213.1, from coordinate 24,881 downwards.
GGCTATGCAGTATCCCTTGCCCCCTTTGCCCGGTTGATCAGGTTCTAAAGGTTAAGACGCCTAATTTGCAATCTCAGGTTGAGAGTCTAGAATTGGCACAGAGGCAACCGTAAGTATTATCGACAGGAGTAAAACGATGCCATTCTTCGGAGGAATTGAAGCCGGGGGCACCAAATTTGTCTGTGCGATCGGTACCGGGCCGGATGACCTGCGGAACGAGATCCGCTTTCCGACCACAACACCTGACGAAACCATCGGCCAGGCGATTGCCTATTTTAAGCAGCAGGCCGCCCAACAGCCGCTCGAGGCCATCGGTATTGCCTCATTTGGGCCGGTTGATCCCCACCCTGAGTCGAAGACCTGGGGCTACATCACCACCACCCCCAAACCCCACTGGCACAACACCGAGTTTGCTCCGCTCATTCAGCGTGAGATAGGTGTACCGGTCGGCTTTGACACCGATGTCAATGGAGCCGCTTTGGGTGAGTACCGGTGGGGAGCGGCCCAAGGCTTGAATAACTTTATCTACTTGACCATCGGCACGGGTATCGGCGGTGGGGCGATGGTGAATGGCCGGCTGCTGCACGGCTTGCTTCACCCCGAGATGGGGCATATCTTGCTGCCGCCCCGGCCCGACGATCCTGCGCCGCAGGGCTTTTGTCCGTACCACGGTCACTGTCTGGAAGGTATGGCCAACGGCCCGGCCATCGAGAAGCGTTGGGGGCAGAAAGCCGAAACGCTGGCCAAAGTTCACCCGGCCTGGGAGCTAGAAGCGCACTATTTGGCCGTAGGGTTGGAAGGCTTGATCTGCACGCTCTCACCGCAACGGATCATTATGGGCGGCGGGGTGATGGAGCAGGAACAGGTCTTCCCCCTGCTGCGCCAAAAGGTGCTTGACTTGCTCAATGGTTACGTCCAAGTCCCCGCCATTCTGGACCAGATCGACAGCTATATTGTGCCGCCAGGTCTGGGCAACAGGGCCGGTATCTGTGGGGCCATCGCCCTGGCCGAACAGGCATTTACAAATTAGGAACTCTCAATGAAAATGATTCCGTTTTGGAAAGATGAGTTTCCCCATCCCCAAGATTTGCCCTCGTCCCCGCCGCCACGGCAGGTCGACGTGGCAATTGTGGGAGGCGGCTACACCGGGCTCCATGCCGCCCTACGGCTGGCTCAGTACGGAGCCAATGTGGCGGTCCTCGAGCAGGGGTACATTGGCACTGGAGCCAGCGCGATCAATGGTGGCCAGGTCGCGCCGGGGTTAAAACTGCCCATCCGGCAGATTTTCAAAAAGTATGGACCGGAGTTAGGGGGGCAGTTGTGGCAGGCGTCGGGGGCGGCCGTCAACTATCTCGAACAGACTCTCGAGCAGGAGCAGATCGACTGCGACTACACGGCCACAGGTGGGATTGCGCTGGCTTTCCGGCCCAGCCACTACAGCCAAATGGAGCATGAAGCCGAGTGGCTGGCCCAGCATGTGAACTATCACGAAACCGAGTTAGTTCCGCGGCACCGGCTGCGAGAGGAAGTCGGCAGCGAGGCTTTTTATGGCGGTATCGTCGAAAAGCTCGGGGGCGGACTGCAGCCGGCTAAGTATGTCTATGGCCTGGCCAGGGCCGCAGCCAAAGCGGGCGCCTGTCTGTGCGAGAATACAAAGGCGCTGAAAATTAACTCAGCGAATGGCGGTTTTGAGGTGATTACCGGCCGGGGCAACCTTAAGGCCGGTGACGTTCTTATGGCCACCAACGGCTACACCGATGGTCTGGTCCCGGTTATTCAGCGCCGCATCTTCACCATCGGCAGCTATATGATCGTGACCGCGCCCCTCTCTCCCAGAATGCAGCACGAACTCAGCCCGAAGAACCGGGTCATGTATGATACCAAGTGGTTTCTTAACTACTTCCGGCTGACACCGGACGGGCGCATGTCGATGGGCGGGCGGAACAATCTCTCGCCGAACCTGGACGTGGTGGACAGTGCCCGCGCCTTGGGCGAAGCGCTGGTGCGCATCTTCCCGCAGCTTAGAGGCGTGCCAATTACTCACACCTGGAGCGGCAAGCTGGGGGTTACTTTTAATCTTATGCCCTACATCGACCGGGTGGACGGGATCTACCACGCTTTTGGTTACGCCGGGCACGGCGTGGCGCTGTCCGGCTACCTGGGCAAAGAAGCCGCTGATCTCATTGCCGGCCGGGCTTTCACCAGCCCCTTCTTCCGCATTCCGCCGGCCACCTCAATCTTTTATCACGGCGAGGCTTGGTTCTTACCGCTGGTGGCAAGGTACTATCGGGTTTTGGATGGGCTCTCGTAACACGAAAGGACGAAAACCCAAAGGGCGCGAAAATTAAAAAGGGAGTGAAACAGGGGACTGTTTCACTCCCTTTTATTTTTCTGGGCGCGAGCATTAGGGGCGACCCGTCACCGGCTGCTTACTCTCGCCCCATTGCCGCCGGGTGTTGATCACCCATTTTCGCACCGAGGGAATCCGCAGAACCAGGAGTAAGGTCAAGATCGCTCCATAGATCAGCGGCTCGCGAATGTCGGACTTGACCAGCCAGACAAAGTGAATTACGGCCAAAATCCCGGCCGCATAAACCAGTTGATGCAGTCGCTTCCAGTTTTTCTTCAACTGGCGCATCGACCACTGGTTCGAGGTCAGGGCCAGGGCTAACAAAATGACAAAAGCGGCAAAGCCAACCAGGGCAAATTGCTTTTCAAAAGTCGCCTCGTAGATGGCCAACCAACTGATCTTGTTTGAGACATAGCCATTATCGACGATAAAGACCGCAAAGTGAAGCGCCGCGTACATAAAGGCAAACAGTCCCAGCGGCTTGCGCAGGGCCAGCACCGACCGAGAGCCGGTCAGAATATTAACCGGCGTACAGGCCAGCGATAGCATCAGCAGGATAATCGCTGCCTCGCCGGTGCGAAAAGTGACCTCTTGAAAAGGGTTGATCAGAAGCTTAGTATCGCTGCCTTGCCAGAAATCCCAAGCCAGCCAGGCTAAGGGAAACCAACCGCCCAGGTGGGTAATGATTTGTAAAGGAGTCCAGTGACCAAATACAGATTTTAGTACCACGCGCTTAAATCCATCCCCTCATAGAGGTGGGCGACCTGCTCGCCATAGCCGTTGAATTTTAGGGTTTCCCGCCGGCCAAACTCGCCGATACGGCGCTCGGTGGCTTGGGACCAACGCGGGTGCGGGACCTCAGGGTTGACGTTGGCGTAGAAGCCATACTCGTGGGGCGCCGCGGTCATCCACAAAGACTGGGGCATTTGATCAGTAAGTTCAATCTTAACAATCGATTTGATACTCTTGAAGCCGTATTTCCAGGGGATCACCAGCCGGAAGGGGGCGCCATTTTGAGGCAACAGGTGCTGACCGTACAAGCCGGTGGCGACCGTGGCTAACTCATTCATCGCCTCATCAAGCCGCAGCCCTTCGGCATAAGGCCAGTTGTACCAGCCGCTGTTTTGACCGGGCATTTGTTCTGGGTTGTAGAGGGTTTCAAAACGAACATACTGAGCTTTGGAGGTCGGTTCAACCTCTTTCAGAATCTCCGAGAGGGAAAAGCCCAGCCAGGGAATGACCATCGACCAGCCTTCCACGCAGCGCAGCCGGTAAATCCGCTCTTCTTGGGCGAACTGGGTCCGCAAGGCGTCGAGATCGTAGGTTTTAGGCTTGTTAACCAATCCCCCAACTTCCACGGTCCATGGATCGGATTTAAAGTTCTGGGCCAAGGCCGCTACCCCTTCCTTGTCGGTCGTGAATTCATAGAAGTTGTTGTAGTTTGTAACGACTTCAAACGGGGTTAGCTCATCGCCTAACTCATCAGTAAGCGGACCGCCGGCTTGAGCCGCCGATTCTGAAGTGGCTTCGCTCGGGGGCGTGTTGGGGGCGGTCGTCGCCGTTGGCTCACTACTTGCTCCACTCCTAGCGGTAGGCGTCACTGTATTTGGAGCAGTCGAGCCAGCTGGAGCTCCACAAGCGGCTAAGACGGCCGCACTGGCCGCCAACGACCCAATCCCAACCATGAATTTGCGGCGGGATAGATAAATGTGTTCAGGCGTAATTTCCGACGACTTAATTTTAGTCATAAATTACCTCATCTCTCTGTCCGGTTTACTCTATTCTAGGTCGAATTTCTTATGAAATTATTAATCACTGTCGATCGGTCAAAGTTGTCAAGTCACCTGGAACACGATAAGATAACTTGTTTGTGGGCATTTGGCATTATAAGTAGGGTCTTTATTGTTTTATGTTTAGATGGTATTATCAACGGTTCGGAACTTTGATCCTGACCATTGTGCTGCTGGTGGTGACCTTCACCGGGCTAGGCTTCATCGTCTTGTCAGTGCTGGTCAACAGTAACGCCGGCCAAGGCCTCAACCTCGATTACCCGGCCGCCAATCGGTTTGAAGCGACTCTTGTTTTTGAAGGGACGCCCGATCCGACCGCCAAGTTAGATTTTAAGGATACAGCGCTTGGGATTAGTCTGAATTATCCTCGCTCGTGGCAAAAAACCGAGCGCGGCCTGGATGTTGTCTTCTCCCCCACGCTCGAGGCCCTGGAGCCGGCTAGCCCCGGTGACACCGCGCTATGGATCGGCATCCCTCTCGACAATATCACCAGTGACACCGAACTGCTTGCCAGCCTTCTAGCGCAGTTCGGTCCGGGGGGCAGAATTCTGAACCGCCAGCCAATTATGATTGGTGGGCAGCAGTGGCGCATGATCGAGATAAATTTTGAGAATGAAACGTTAGATGGGACGATGATGGCTCGCCTGGCTATAACTCAACGGAACAAAGTGCTTTATTATATTGTGGCCATAGCTCCAACCAGTTCTTGGCATACGGTTCAACCTGTCTTTACCGAAATTCTTAGTAGTCTCCGCTTCACAGAAGAAGTTGTTCTTCGCCCCACGGACTCCACGCCACCCCCTACCCCCACCCCTACGCCCACACCGGTTGTCCACGTGGTGCAATCAGGGGATACGTTGGACTACATCGCCGCCCTCTATGGCGTGGATCCCGAGATGCTAGCTGCCCGCAACGGCATTGATGATCCTCTCTCGCTGCAGACAGGTGAAAAGCTGATTATTCCCATCCGGCGCAGGTAACGATGCCCTCTCCTAAAGAGCAAATTAAATTTTGGCAAACACAGGACTTGGGCGAGCTTGACTTGTTCCTTCCAAGTCTTTTATTCGATAAACGTTATGGATCAAGCAAACACCGGTTTCAAATTTAGACTGTTGCCCGGCTCTGACTTTTTAGCTGGGGTCAAAGATACCTTTCCTTTAATTGTTGGGGCTATCCCCTTTGGTCTTATTTTTGGTACGCTGGCCCAGAGCAGTGGTCTTTCCTTTGCCGGCACGCTGGCGATGTCAGCCTTTGTCTTTGCCGGATCGGCCCAGTTTATCGCCTTAGGATTGGTTGCGGCCGGCACGGCCTGGCCCCTGGTGGTCTTAACCACGTTGATTGTCAATGTGCGGCACGTGCTCTATTCGGCTACGCTGGCGCCGTATATGAGCCGGCTGCCGCAGCGCTGGCAACTGCCGCTGGCCTTCTGGCTTACGGATGAAACGTTTGCCGTCGTTATCCAACGCTACGCTAACCGCCCTGACTCACCCCACAATCATTGGTATCATCTGGGTTCAGCCGTGTCGATGTATCTCAACTGGCAATGTTGGACTCTATTAGGCTTAATCGGAGGCCAAATGCTGCCCAACGCAGCCGAGTGGGGGCTTGATTTTGCTATGCCGGTAACCTTTATCGGCATGGTGATCCCCTATCTAAAAAATCGGGCGATGTGGGTGACGGTCATGGTGGCCGGGTTGGTTTCGATGTTGGTCTATTCGCTACCCCACAAATCAGGGTTAATGCTCGCCGCGCTGGCGGGTATCGGAGCCGGGCTGTTGTTTGGAAAAGGGCAAAACCATGGATGAAGTTTATATGCTGGCCGGTATGGCGCTGGTTACCTTTGGCATTCGCTATTCGATGTTTGCCCTGGCTGGTCGCTATGAGTTTCCCCGGCCTCTGCTCGAGGCTTTGCAATATGTTCCACCGGCAGTACTGACTGCCATTATCGTCCCCAGCGTTCTCATCCCCACGGGTGAAAAGGTTGACCTCAGCCTGTCGAATGCTTATCTCGTTGGCGCCGTAGTCGCCGCTAGTATCGGTTGGTGGCGGAAAAATTTATTGCTTACCATTGTGGTTGGAATGGCCGCCTTTTTAATCTGGCAAGGGGTAATGGGTTGACGAGACCTCGGAAAACGGCTAAACTTAACTCGACATAATGATTTAGGTCAGCGGTCAATTCCGGCCATGAGAGTCCTATTCAACCGCATCTTTTACTTGTTGGGTTTGGTGGCTGTTTGCCTGATCCTTTTTTGGTGTACGTCCCTACCCCGGCTTCGGGAAGCCGGCCAGTACATCCAGTTTAAACAGACTCCGGACACAGTCGAGTTACCCGTCGCCACGGATCTAGAACAGTGTATCGGGGCCCCGTTTGCCTTGCCCACATCCGGCTGGATCGGCATTGTTTATGGCGATAGCATTCTGGGAGTACAGAACCACTCCGGGCTGGATGTTTTTGGCTTGCAGGGGAACGGAGTAACGCCCGTTTATGCTGCCTACGACGGCTACCTGACCCGATATCCGGAGTGGACCAGCGCCGTGATCATCCGTCATCCCAACGATCCCCTCCAACCGGGACGCCAGATTTGGACCTACTACACCCACATGGCTGATGAAACGGGCCGGAGCTACATCCTTGAGCAAATCCCTCCCGGCACTGTTGAACTACCGGTCAAGAAAGGGACCTTGCTGGGCTTTCAGGGAGACTACAACGGCAACACCTGGCGTGCTATTGACACCCACTTACACTTTAGCATTGTCCTGGACGACGGTCACGGCAAATTCCTCAACGAGACCGATCTTAATAACACCCTCGATCCCTCCCCTTACCTGGGGATGCGGCTGAACACTTTCTGCGCCGATCGTCCGCCGGTCTGCCGCGCCGACGTCTTTTGTCCTAATTTTTGAAGTGGGGTTGAACTACTCAAGCTGGGGGAGTTTGACGGTAAAGCTTGTCCCAACGCCGGGCTCGCTCCACAAAGAGATCTGACCGTGATGATTTTCTACGATCTGTTTGACAATGGCTAATCCCAAGCCGGTCCCCCGAGACTTAGTGGTAAAAAATGGCTCAAAAATCTTCGCCTGACTTTCCGGCGGGATACCCGGACCGTTGTCTTCGATGGTAACCAACTGATAGCCATCTTCACAGCGCATCTCAACCCTAACCTGTCCCCCGGCGCCAACGGCATCGGCGGCGTTGCCGATCAAATTGGAGAAGACCCGCCCCAGTTGGTCAAAGTCAAGCATGATGGGCCGGACTTTACTATCCAAGGTGTGGGTGAACGAGATATTGCGCTCCGCCAGGTTAACTTCCCAGTAGGTCACTTCATTATCCAAGACAGAGTAAAGCGGGCCAGAGGTCAGGTTGGGTTTAGGCGCCCGGGCCACGTAAAGAATATCGTCGATAATCCGGTCAATGCGTTCCATATTGGACTGCATCAAAGCCGCACCTCGCCGCCGTGGGTCGTCTTCCGCAATATCATGCACCAGATATTCCACGCCAATTTTAATAGCCATCAGCGGGTTACGAAGCTCATGAGCCACCGTCGCGGCCATCTGTCCCAACGCGGCTAAGCGCTCGCGCTGGATGAGTTGAGACTGGGTATCGTGAAGCTGCTCAAAAAGCCGGGCGTTGTAGATAGTTTGAGCCACCTGGTGGGCAAAGGCCTGCACCAGTTGGGCATCCTCCAGATCCAGGGCGTTAGGCTCGTAGCGATCCACGGTTAGATAGCCGATCATATCCTGCGCGACTAATAACGGGGCGCCAATCCAGCTTCGTACCTCTGCTGCCCCAATCCAAAATTGGTAGCGTTCATCTTTACGGGTGTCGGGAATGTGGATATAACTTTTAAAGCTGCGTAGCTCTTGGAAAAGCACGTTTTTAGTAAAAGCGTGTTCCTGGTTGACCACCTGCTCATCAAAGCCTTGAGCCGCCTCCATAACCAGATATTCGTCATCCTTGATCAAGAAGATCGCCGCCGAGTCATAAGCAATGAGTTGTTTGAGCTTGAGCAGAATGTGATTAAGGATCTCATCGGTGGAGAGAGTCAGGCTAACCGAAGCGACTACCTCCGCCAAGTTGGTGGCGATCTCGCGCTGGCGCTGGACCTCTTCAATCTTGCCACTTAGCTCTGTGGCGTACTGCTGAGCCTGCTCAAAAGCGATTTGGCGCTCATGTTCGATGCGCTTACGCTCGGTTATATCCCGGATAAGACCTTGCGTAGCCAATCCCCCCCGGTAGGTCGGATACGAGACGCTGAGTTCAATCTCTATTTCATTCCCATCTTTATCGATAGCCGTAAATTCATAAGGGGGACGTCCTAACTCTCGGTTATCATCTTGATCGGGCTGATGCAAGGTAGCAAGCAGTTTTCGCCTATCCCTGGAGGCAATAATATTGGTAAAGGAAAAATCGGGCGAGTTGGCCTGTTCTTGAGTAACGCCAAAAAGTTCTGTAAAGCGATGGTTGATGACCTCAAAACGACCGCCGTAAATGAGATAGATCGCTTCGCTTGATTTTTCGATCAAGGTCCGGTATTTTTCTTCACTCTCGCGCAGCGCATTTTCGGCCAAAACACGCTCTATGACTTGGGCCAGAATATTAGCCACCGACTGTAGAAAATTAATATCATCTTTGGTGAAGATCCGTTGTTGGGTCGTGTGGGCCCCGATAACCCCAAAAGGCCAATTCTCACCATCGATGATGACGCTGATACTGCTGATAATATTGTGCTCCTGCAGGTGCTGAGAGACCCGGAATCGTTGTTCAGTAGGCCCGTTTTCAACGATAACCGGCTCGCTGGACAGGAGCGTGTACCCCATCTGGGAGTCAGGATCTGCGCTGAGCGTCAGGCTACCAACCAACCCGTCTCGCCAGCCAACACCGGCCCGCATAAGCAGCACATTTTCGACATCGGGTTGAAGTTCTAAAACCTGGCTGTATTCAACGTTAAGGGTATTGGCCACAAGCTTAGCCGCTTGATCAAAGAGGGTAGGCAGATCGAGCCGCGTAGACAAGATACGCTGACCGAAGTTAGCTACGATCGCCTGCTGGTGAGCACGAGTTCTCAGTTCCGCCTCGGCCCGCTGGCGTTCGATAATTTGTTGGTGAAGCATCTGGTTAGCCTGCTTGAGATCAGGGGCGTGACCATCTGACCAAAGCTCGAGAGCTTCCAAGGTACGCTGTAAGACTTGCTCGGTCTCTTTACGCTCTACCAATTCCTGCCGCATGGCTTGATGCAGCCGGGCATTCTCAAGCGTTAAGGCAAATTGATGGGCCAGGGCCTCTAAGGCCAGCGTCTCATCGTGATCGAACTCGTACGGTTCCAGACATTGAATATCAAGGACGCCCAGCACTTGCTCACCAAGAGAAATGGGCAAGCAAAGTTCAGCTTGAGTACGGTTTATTGGCAGTAAAGAGAGGTAACGCGGATCGGCGCTAACATCGTTGATCACCGCTTTTTCGGCTTGAGCGGCCACGGAGCCAATAAGACCTTCCTCAAATTTGTAGCGAATGGGGTCGGTTAACTGATCGGCATAGGCTCCGGCCGCGGCTTTCAATTCGAGGCAACCGTTGGTGACCAGGTAAATCCCGACGTGGTCGTAACTAAACGTTTCCTGAATGAGTCGGGTTGTGGTTAAAAGCAAGTTCTCCAGATTAAGAATAGTGGCAATTCTGCGGCCGATACCGTTAATCAGGGCCAGGCGGGTGGTCCGGAGTTCCACCTCTTCTTCGGCTCGGCGCTGCCGTTTTACCTGATTTTCCAACTCCCGAACATAAGCCATAGTATCATGATAGGCAGTTTCAAGCGGTTGAGCACCCACAGGCTCAACCGCCCTCATGCTTCTTTTCAAGGTAAAGACTCCTCGTTATTGGTTCCTGGTAATCGTTCTAAACGAAAGCCAGGTGAGTTAACCACCGGCTGGATTCTCTGTGGAGCGGTCTATCGGGCTGACTCTATGATAAGGATATTGTTAGAATTTGTCGAGTCGTGAAAAGGAGAAGGAGGTGGATTCGAAACAGCTTACTCCTAATTTGGATCTGGAGCCACCTGTTCAGCCGTGGGCGTCTCCACCGGGGCCAGCGCTTGAGAAACCGGGCTAGGCAGGGCTGGCGGTGGCTCCTTCTGTTTGAATTGCACAAAGCTCACCTCTTGATCCCTCACTTTAACCGGCAGCGTTAGCTGTTTGCCGTCAAAAAAAGTTTTGACCAAATAATCGCCGGCCGGAACATCGCTGAAAGTAAAAGTTTCAAATAGTTCGTCATCACCGTTGACCACATTGTCGGGATAACTAAATGTTTGCCGCCAGAAATTGCTGGGTTCTTCAAGGTGATGGAGGGTCACAAGCTGTTGAGGGACCAGATAATTTTGGTAATCAATAATCTGCCCGGCGACAACGCCATAGCCCTGATCGGGTTTAACCCACAGATCAGGGTTGCGAGTGTGGTAGTAAGTGTTGGCGCCTACTCGCACTTCTAGATGCAAATGCGGACCCAAGGCTACCCCCAACTGCCCTACCCGAGCAACAACGTCCCCTTGCTTGACTTTTTGGCCGGAGCGAACCAACACCTGAGAAACGTGGCCGTACAGCGTATACACCGGCACGTCGTTCCACCGCTGATCGTGTTCTATGACCACGGCTTGGCCATAGAAATCAGGCCAGGGACCTAACACAGTTTCTCGATCTACATCCGCATGAACGACTGTTCCATCCCCCACTGCCAGCACGGGCGTTCCTTGACCGGCCTGGACATCGATACCAAAGTGCCAAAAATATTGACCGCCGGCGTTGGTACCGTAGGGATAGTAATAACTGCCCCAGCCAGATAAGGGTGGGCGGAGCGGACGGTCAAACCAAAGGTGCTCAGCCACTTGGCGGTAGTTAGGCAGGTCCGGTGGCAGTTGAACAGTGCGGGGCGCCGGCGTAAAAGTCGGGGTGGGCGTTGCTACTGGAGTAACAGGCCTAGTTGTTGTTAATGCCACCGTTTGAGTCAACTGCAACGTGTTTGTCAATACGGGCTGCTCAGCAACGGGAGGAGTTTCAGCTACCGATGCCGGAGCCGCGGGCGGCGGCGTGAAGGTAGGCGGCGGCTCAGGGGTAAAGGTGGGCGTGGTTGTACTGGTTTCGGTGGGCGTCGGGGTAGCTGTTGACGTGGCCGAAGGTGTAGCGGTGGGAGTAAGCGTCGGTGTGAAGGTAGAAGTGGGCGTGGACGTACTGGTTTCGGTGGGCGTAGTAGTAGCAGTCGCCGTAGCGGTGGGCGTGGCAGTTGGCGTGGCGATGAGTTGGCTTAAAGCTTCAACTTGCCCCAAGCCAAGCAATAGGCCGGCTACCCCAACGATCAGTAGAAAAGTAATCACCAGGCCGATTAACACGAGTTTGAGAAGTTTCTGATCGGAAAAACGGGACAACGGCTAGATCTCCGGATGCTGACGGATAAGTCTCAGGGAATCCAATCGATGTTTTCTTCAACCCAACCAAAACTGTTGGGGGGATCAATTGCCACAACGCCATCGGGTGAGCCATCAAGGGCAAAGTGGCGACGTTTATTGCTGCCATCCGGGTTCATATCCCAGATAGCCCACTCGCCGTCGCGGTTTGAGACAAAGGCGATTTTGCTCCCATCCGGCGACCAGGTTGGCAGCCCATCACTGGCGGAATCGCTCGTTAACGCTTCTAAATCACTGCCATCCAGGTCCACCCGATAGATTTCCCAATTCCCGGCCCGCTCTGACATAAAAACCACTGACGAGCCATCCGGCGCGATTTCAGGATTAGTATCCGATGGGTGATTGGTTAACAGGGTGGGATTGGCGCCATCAACGCTGCTCAAGATGATTCCGCACGTTCCCCCCAAACAACTACTATATACAAACTGCCGGCCATCGGGCGACCACTTAGGTGATTTACCCTGAATAGGCGCGCCCTCTCGACGCATCACCTGCCCCTCGCCGTCAACAATCCGATAGACCGCCGGCTCACGGCCAGAGGTGCGAGAAAAATAGATTAAGCTTTTGTCAATCGGCGAAAATTGAGGGCCGGCCGACTCGAAAAACGGATCAAAGCGCCAACTCTGGCTCTTATCGTCAGCGGTTAATTTGCGGGCAAACAAGCCCCGTCGATCCGGCAACCAAGAGCGGTAGGCAAAGTCAACGCCGTCTTTTGACAAGGCCGGTTGGCTCGCACCAGCCTGCACCAACTGCAGATCACTGCCGTCGGAAATATTGGCGATATAAATATCGTACGTGTCCCGCTCAGCATCAAACAGCGGAAAAACGATCCGACCAGCGGCCGGTGCCTCTCCGCGAGCCAGCGTTTGATCTCGCGAGGCATACTCCGGCAGAGGGACGGGGGTGGTGGTCGGTTCCTCGGTGGCTGCTAAGGCGGCTTCGACAGCAGGCGTGGCGACCGGCGATTCTGATTCTTCACTGACCGGTTCCGGCGTAGGGGTGCTGGTTGGAGGCAAAGGCGTGGGCGAGACGGCTGCATCCACCACAACGATAGCCGCCCCGCTCCGGGTTGCGGTCGGGATGAGAGTCAATTCAGTGCTGGCTGGCGACCACAGCTTAAGATTATCGTAACTAACCCAGGCGTAAGGTTCGGCGAAGGTACCGGCAAAAAAACCGAAGTTACCGTGTGCCAAGGCGTCATCGCTCAGGGTGGCAAGCTGCTGACCATTGGCCCAAAGAGCGATGTTAGGGCCAAAGGCCGACACTTTCAAGATATTGGGCGCTCCGCCGGTGTTGATAAACTGCGATTGAGTCCAATCGATTAAGGTCGACCACTCGCCATCGATAAATTTGCTAAACAGGTAGTAGCCATCACCGGAGATATCGAACCGGTAGAAATTTTCCCGGTCCTGGAACCGAAAAAGGACGCCATAGCTGTTTTTCTGATCGCCATCCTCCAGCTTGGCTTCGACTTCCAACTCAAAATCGGCTACATCTCGATTGGCTAGACCCCAAGCCACCAGGTTACTGGCTTGTACCTCAATCTGGTAGCGATTATTGCCGTACACTTTGCGGGTGTACTGATCAAAAGCGTCATCCCAACCACCAAAAGAGTCGCTGAAGTCATCCTCATAAACCAGGGTTAAGTCCTCAGGGGCAAAACTAGAGGCCTCCGGTACATCGGTTTGAGGGCTACTGTCTTGAGCCGCCCCCGAGTCACTCGCAGGAGCATCACCGCCGGCAGCCACAGACTCTTCGCCGGCAAAGCGGCTGGAGGCGATGTAAAGCACAAAAACGGCGGCAAAACAGACAAACAAGATCACGCCGCCGGCAATCCAGGCCAGGCGCGGCCTTTTCTTGGTGATGGCTCCAGCCGGGGGCGCAATCGGGACGGGGGTAGCCGCAGGGGTAGCTGCGGTTGGGGCAAACGCCGGCCCGGCCTCAGCGGTCCCAGGGAACCGGAAAAGTAATTCAGTCTCGCCCAGCGTCACTCGATCACCGGTCTTCAAGGTAACCGGACCGCTGACGGTCACCCCATTCACTTGGGTACCATTAGCACTGTTCAGATCGATGACTTGCCACTGACCGTTATCCAGAAAAATTTTGGCGTGATAACGCGAGGCTCGGGCGTCGAGCAAAACCACATTATTGTCTAACTCACGCCCGATGCTAGTTTCAAAGCTGACTTTGAAGATCTCGCCTATGTTTTCGCCACGAGTTACTTCTAGCTTTGGTGCCGCCGAAGCGGTAGCTTGGGTAGAAGCACCGTGAATGTTATCGGCCATTTGCTTTCACTGTTCCCACTTCATCCGCCTTCCAACAGATTGCTCATTATAGCAGAGGCGTATATCAGCGTCAAAGCCGCAAAACTGCGGCTTACGTTATTAATCTGACCCAAAAGGAAACACGCGGCTCACCGTTGTGGTCCATTCGCTTATAGCGACGCACCACTTGGATAAGTCGATGATGTTTGTTAACCAGCTCTAAGATGTAGTCGGTGAGATTAATGGCGTAGGCGTCTTCAGGTTTGACTAAAATAAAACCGCCTGCGTGGTCTTGATATTTTACGCGTAGATTGCCGGTTGGATTCATTATAAAGTGAGATTGGTGAGGAATAGTCAGGTGATAATCAACCTGGGCAATGAGGCGACCTTTCTGAAGCAGCGCTCCCCGGCCTTCCAGGACATCGCCGGGTGTCCGGAGTGAACTAGCCACGGATTTTCTGCTCTTCCTCTTCCAACACCTCACCAGGCGTGGCCGGTTCGTGCAACTTCGCCGCCACCGCCGGTTCAGGCATAAGGACATACGGCTCTAAATCCAGGAGGCGGCGGTAGATGTAACTCCCCAAAACGCGCGCTGTAGCAATGGCGGGTGCCGCTAGAAGCAATCCAAGCGCGCCCCCCACACTGGCTCCGGCAATAATCCCGATAATGATGATCGCCGGCGAAAGCTGCAACCGATTGCCGATGATACGTGGCACTAAATAATTGGTGTCAATCTGCCACATCAAGAAATAAAAGACCCCGACCAGGACAGCCAAAGCCCAGTTAGGTAACGGGATGTAGCTAGACCCTTGAAAATAGGCAAACACGACGCCCACTGCCCCGGAAATTCCGTAACCCCAATTAGGGATCAACTCCAGTAAAGCAGCCACAATCCCCAAGATAGGCGCGCTTCTAATCCCTAACAACGCCGTTACGCCGCCAATAACGACCCCAACGATGATCGCCAGCGTTACCTGCCCGATGAAGTAAGACTTCCACACCCCATCAATGACGCGCCGAAGTTGCCTAAATTCGTCAATAAATGGAGGTGGCACCCAACTATCGACCCAATCAATGAACCGATTAGCATCGAGAAGCAGATAGTAGCCCACGACAAAAATGAAGATGGCCCAGATAAAACCGCCGGCGATGCCAACCGCCAAATCCGCCGCTGCACTGGCCAGGGGAGAAAAGATAGTGGCCAAACTGCCTTCAACGGTTTCTTGGAGCGCCGCCACATTGATCTTCTGACCGGCGATGACCCAAGTCGATTCCTCCAACATGCCGTCAAGTTCAACCAACTGCTGTACATCCACATCGATCTGCGAGATCTCCTGCACGATAAGCGGCGCCAACAAAGTAGGAATCAGGGCCAGCAAAACGAGAAACGAGATGTAGATGATCGCCGCAGCCACACTCCGCTTTAGAGCAGTGCGGCGCGTCACGCGATTAACGACCGGATTGAGGATATAGGCAATGATGACAGCAACCACCAGCGGAGCCAGAACGATACTGAAACGCCAGATAGCCAAAGAGAGGATCACAGCGCAGGTCACAAAGACAAATCGTTTGGTTTCAGGAGTCCACGTTGGTTTGGTTGACAACGATCATCTCCAAGAAAAAGAGACACCGCAAGGGTATCTCTCTAAAGGCAAAACTAAGGATAAAGTCGGTCAGTCGATTGAGCGGATTTAATGAATAAATCCTACTTGCTCGGGAGGCCAGTAAGAAAACCAGGCTCGACCGACTACGTTCTTTAGCGGCACTGCTCCAAAATTTCGCGAGTCGTTGGAAAAACTCCGGTTATCGCCCATTACAAAAACGTGAAGCGGCGGGACTGTCGTTGGACCGTAGTATCCAGAGGTGACACTTGTCAGATAGGGTTCATCCAAGGCTACACCGTTGACAAATACCTGACCATCATGAATTTCGATGACATCTCCCGGCAGGCCGATGACGCGTTTAATCAACAATTCCCCTCCCTGCTCATCCAACCGAATGACTATCACATCGCCACGTTCCGGCCCTTCAAAACTAAGATACTGGCGCAAATAGCGATTATACGAAACCTTTTCAACAATGAGACGCTGATCGGTGTGGAGATTTGGCTCCATGCTCTGCCCGTAAACCCGAGTGGCTTGAGCCAGGAACAGATTAATGAGCAGCGCGATGAGAATGGCCGGGACAATGGTTTCCAGGGTTTCCCGAACCAAATGAAGTAAGCGAGCTAAAAAGGATGGCCGCTTTAATTCCGGTTCGGGCTCAAAGTTTTGATAGTCATTGTTGTAGGGATCAGGATACATATGCACTCCCTCTCGGTCTACCGTTATTCTCGACCGCCACGCCGCTCGCCGCCGCCACCGCGCCGGTCTCGACCGCCGCCACCACCGCCGCCGCCACCGCGCCGGTCTCGACCGCCGCCACCACCGCCACCGCGCCGATCACCACTCCGGCCCCCGTTACGCGAACCGCTGGGACGGCGATCGTTCTGCTGAGCTTCTTCTAGCGTCCAACCGGCCAAAACAGCCTGGCGAGATAATCTAATTTTGCCATCACTGTCGATATTTGTAACCATGACCATGATCTCATCACCCACCTGCACCACATCTTCCACCGAGGGGACGCGGTAATCGGCCAATTGTGAGATCGGTACTAAACCATCGGTGTCTGGCAAAATTTCCACAAACGCACCAAAATCGGTGGTCCGGACGACCTTGCCCGTATAGATTTTGCCTAATTCGGCCTCTTCCGTTAGAGCCTTGACATGAGCCAAGGCCAGGGCCGCGGACTCCTGGTTGGTAGCAGCTATGTAGACAGTGCCGTCATCATCGATGTCGATCTTGGTTTCGGTCTCTTCTTGAATAGCCCTAATGGTTT
Source organism: uncultured Chloroflexota bacterium (assembly GCA_937864185.1). GTDB lineage: Bacteria > Chloroflexota > Anaerolineae > 4572-78 > J111 > JAGRBY01. The sequence goes on along the minus strand of CALMIS010000213.1, from coordinate 8,155 downwards.
TGCCGCCAGGACCAATCAGCTTCCCAATCTTTTCGACGTCGATCTTGACGGTGGTAATGGCCGGCGCATACTGCGAATGGTAGCCGCGTGACTCCTGGAGGGTTTCGGCCATTTTATCCAAGATGTGCAAGCGAGCCTCTAAGGCTTGGGCCAAGGCCTGCTCCAGGATATCCCAGCGCAGACCACTGATTTTAATATCCATCTGCAGGGCGGTGATACCCTCTCGGGTACCGGCCACCTTAAAGTCCATATCACCAAGGGCATCTTCCAGCCCTTGAATGTCGGTCAGTACTTTAAAGCTGTCACCGTCTTGCACCAGCCCCATAGCCGTGCCGGCGACCGGAGACTTGATTGGCACCCCGGCATCCATCAGACTCAGGGTGCTACCGCATACGCTGGCCATGGAGGTCGATCCGTTAGAACTTAGCACTTCGGAAACCAGGCGCAAGGTGTAAGGAAACTTGTCGACCGACGGGATAACCGGCACCAGCGCTCGTTCGGCCAGGGCACCGTGACCAATAGCCCGCCGATTAGGTGAACCCACCCGGCCTGTCTCGCCGACGGAGAAGGGGGGGAAATTATAATGATGCATGTAGCGCTTGAATTCCTGGGGTCCCAGGGTATCGAGTTTCTGTTCATCACGAGGCGTGCCAAAAGTGGTAATGGTCAACACCTGAGTTTCACCGCGAGTGAACAGGGCTGAACCGTGAGTCCGCGGTAAAAAGCCTACGTCACACCAAATAGGGCGTACCGTTTGCGGATCACGCCCGTCCGGACGGATACCCTCTTTCAAAATACGGGAGCGCACGACTTTCTTAAGCGCATTGCTGTGAACAAGGGTAATCGCCTTCTCGGTGACATTCTCATCGCCGGAAAAATAGGCGATAGCCTCATCACGAATAGCATTAATCGCGTTGCTTAACTCTTCTTTATTTCCTTCCGACCGCACGGCTTGCTCCAACTTATCGCCCAGTTGGTCAAGAATTTTTTGAGAAACCTCGGCCGGCACTTCATCAATGGTAAACTCTATTTTAGGCTTACCAATCTGTTGCCGCATCTCGTTTTGGACGCGAATAACATCCTGTATCGATTCATGGGCCAGACGCAGAGCCTCGATCATTTGGCTTTCCGGCACTTCGCTGGCGCCAGCTTCAACCATCAAAATGGCATCCGCCGTTCCAGCTACGCGCAAATCCAGACTGCTAGTCTCCATTTGGCTGGTCTTGGGGTTAACCACAAACTCGCCATTAATCAACCCAATCCGCACCGCTCCCACCGGACCATCCCAGGGTATATCGGAAATATGCAAAGCAGCGCTGGCGCTGTTGATAGCCAGGATATCCAGGAATCTCTCGCCATCGGAAGAGAGGGCAGTGATAATAATCTGAACATCGTTACGAGCATTTTTGTTAAAAAGAGGCCGCAATGGCCGGTCTGTAAGGCGAGCCGTGAGGATAGCTTCTTCACTCGGTCGACCTTCGCGCCGAAAGAAGCTGCCCGGAATACGCCCGGCAGCATACAGCTTTTCTTCAAATTCTACACTCAGTGGGAAAAAATCGGCGTCACGAGCCGATCTAGAGGCAGTGGCAGTGGTGAGCAGCATGCTGTCACCACTCTGCACCACAACGGTACCATTAGCTTGCGCAGCCAGGTGTCCCGTTTCAAAAATGATCTCATCAGCACCTAACTGGGCCCTAAAGTGATGAACGGTGGGCTTTGACATTGTTAAAAGATCTCCTTTAAATGATAGGCCGGTCAGGATTTGGATTTTTGGGAGTCTAGAAGTCAATTAACAATGAGTAGTTAGTCATCAAGATTTTGATCTTAACCTTGAAAACTAAGCACTTATTGCAAATTGACTTAGGATTCACCTGGATTTCTAAATCCTGACAGGCAACGACTACGTGTTATAAAGACAAACGAGCAGAAGCGGTTTCCCCGCCCTACTCGTTTGTGAACCGACTATCTCACAGCCATGATTACTTCCGCAGACCCAGCGAGTCAATGACCTGTTGATACCTTTCTGGATCTTTATGCTTTAAGTACTCTTGGTGGTGTCGCCGCTGCCCAACCAGCTTGAGCAAGCCGCGCCGAGAGCTGTTGTCATGCTTGTGAACTTGTAGATGCTCTTGAAGTTGATTTATCCGAGCGGTAAGCAGCGCAATCTGCACCGTTGAAGAGCCCGTATCGCCTTCTTTGAGGCCAAATTCTTTTACTATTTGTTCTTTCTGCTCGCGTGTGAGAGCCACGATCTTTTTTCTCCTTGTGTCGGGCGTTGCACCGATTTTCATCGAGCGCAGGCCTCTAGTTTAGCAAAAATAACTAAACAATAAATATGATTTTACAACTTGTGGATTGTAACACAATTTAAGGTTCCGAGCAAATGATGAGTCGGGGTGTCCTAAAATTTTAAGGGTTTTTTACGGTTTTGAAAATCAATTTGACCTGGCTTCTCGATCAAGTTGGGATACACGCTAATGAGCCAGTACGCCAAATTTGAGTCTTGATTGTTTGACTAGTCTTGGTTAGAATAGTAGAAGACTTGTATGAGTATTTTTTGCATGCCTCTACATTTTATTAAGTTGTTTCTCCGGTGACCGTCGGCGCAAAACGGGTTGACCCGGCAACCTTCAAGTCGGCAATAGTATGGCCGAGAAACCCTATTCTTTAATACTGACCCTCTCTGCTCCGGCGTTGCGGGCATCCGCGTCGGGTAGCACCTCCTTGTCTAATGCCTCTTACCAAACCCTTGAACAACCGGATGACGAGCCTGCCTTCAGCAGTTGTGCCACCCTTATTAAAGCAATTTCTCATTTAGAACTGCTGTTTGGTCAAGGTACGCTAGCTCGACAGTCAAGCTTTAAAGATCTGTGACGGACAGGTCTCTTCCGCGTTCGCTTATCCTAAAGTATTCAACCTAAATTTTAATAACAAGCGCTTAGTAGAGCTTAGGCGTTGAGTGAGGCGCTTACCCGCTCAAGCCTAGAGACTCTATAGGCTTCAATGGAGAATCTTTATGAAAAGAGACACTGCTCACCAACTATATGAACGCGCCCGAAAGGTCTTAGTCCAAGGAGTTAGTTCAAACTTGCGCTATGATGGAGACAACACGCCGGTGATCGCTCGGGGCAAAGGTTGTAAAGTCTGGGATGTGGATGGGAATGAGTTTGTCGACTACCGGTTAGGCTGGGGACCTATTATTCTGGGTCACGCCGACGACCGGGTCGACAACGCCGTCGCTCAGGCGATCCGTAATGGAATTACCTTTGCGGCGACAACTGATTTGGAAGTATCCGCCGCCGAAAAAATTGTCAACATGGTGCCGGGCCTGGAAGTGCTTCGCTTTTCGAATACCGGTACTGAAGTGACCATGCATGCCCTCCGGGTGGCGCGAGGTTATACCGGTCGCGAATGTTACATCAAGTTTGAAGGTCAGTACCACGGCATGCACGATTACTCCATGTTTAGCAGTGCCGGCGCTCCGCTGGAGGCCCTGGGCGGGCGACGCAATCCCATCCCGGCCCAGAGTAGCTCGGGCGTGCCCGAAGGCATCCGTAACTATGTCATCACCGTACCCTTCAATGACTTCGAGCTAGTCGAGCGTACCGTCGACGATCACTATGGCGATATTGCGGCTATGTTCATCGAACCGTGTTTAGGCAACTTTGCCGGGCTGGAGCCGAAAGAGGGCTATCTGGAGCATTTGCGTAAGTTATGTGACGAGTACGGCATCGTTATGGTCTTTGATGAGGTTAAAACCGGCTTTCGGTTGGCTAACGCGGGGGCACGGGAAACCTATGGTGTTATCCCGGATCTATCTACTTACGCCAAAGCTTTGGGTAATGGCTATCCAGTGGCCGCGTTTGGGGGCAAACGCGAAATTATGGAGGTGCTGGCTACCGGCGTCTCGCATGGCGGTACGTACAACGGCAACGGAGTGGCGATGGCCGCCGCCAACGCCGTGCTAGACATCCTGGCCTCAGAACCGGTCTTGGAGCAGGTGGCTCAGCGTGGCCAGCGTTTGCAACAAGGGATTCACGAAATTTTGACCGAAGCCAACATTCCTCACCAAATTACCGGACACCCGTGTATGCCCGGCTTTCTCATCACCGAGCAAGAGGTCAAGGAATTCCGCGACCTGGTGTACCATGACGGCGAATTTTATGAAGAGATTATGCGCCAGCTTTACGAACGTGGCATCTGGCCGGAAATCGATGCTCAAGAGCCTTGGTTTCTCTGCGCTGCCCATAACGACCAAATCATTGACGAAACATTGAATCGATTTGTGGACGCGGTTAAAATAGCAAAAGAAGTTTACTACGGCTAAGAAAGGAGTTTATCATTTCTGATCAAACATTTGCCCCCTTTGCTGAAAAGATGCAGCGTGAGCAGTTACCCGACGTTGCGATCAGAACTTTTGAGCACTACTACAACCAATTGGTAGCGGGCCAGACCGGCCTCATTCCAGAAGATGACATTGAACCGGTCGCCTCACTGCCGGATGCCGAAACCTTCTCGGCTGATCTGGCTGAGCGGGGTCGTGCCGCGTTGCCCCAGACGGCCCTGCTCAAGCTCAACGGCGGCTTGGGCACCAGTATGGGCCTGGATAAAGCCAAATCGCTGCTTAAGGTGCGTGACGACTTGTCGTTTTTGGACATCATCGCCCATCAGGCCGAACGGGCCGGTGTACCCCTGGTTTTGATGAACAGCTTCAATACGCGGGCTGACTCGCTGCAAGCCTTAGAAAAATATAGCCATCTCAAAAGCGAGATCCCGCTGGATTTTGTGCAGCACAAAATTCCCAAAGTCACCCAGGCCGACTTTTCGCCGGCCGAATGGCCGGCTGATCCAAGTCTGGAGTGGTGCCCGCCCGGCCACGGTGATATCTATACGGCGTTGGTGACCAGTGGCATGCTCGACACTTTGCTTGAGCGGGGCTACCAATACGTCTTTGTGGCTAACGCCGACAATCTGGGCGCGGTCCTCGATCCCGCCATCCTGGGCTACTTTGCTCAAGAGACGCTGCCGTTCATGATGGAGGTGGCGGATCGGACGGCGGCGGACAGAAAAGGCGGTCACCTGGCCCAACGACCCGACGGCCAGTTTATTCTGCGAGAAATTGCCCAAACCCCGGACGAAGATCTAGATCGGTTTCAGGATATAGGGCGCCACAAATATTTCAACACCAATAACCTGTGGCTCAATTTACCGGCTCTTAAAGCGGTTTTGGAAGCCAATGATGACATCCTGGGTTTGCCGATGATCCGTAATCAAAAAACTGTTGATCCCCGCGATAACAGTTCCACGCCGGTCTACCAGTTAGAGACAGCGATGGGTTCGGCTATCGGGATCTTCAAAGGGGCCGGGGCTGTCCGCGTGCCACGGTCCCGCTTTTCGCCGGTCAAGACGACCGATGATCTGCTGGCCATTCGCTCGGATGCCTATGTATTGACCGAGGATTACCGGATCATTCTTAATCCAACCCGCAAGCTGGGTAATGTGGTGGTTGATCTTGACCCCACTTTCTATAAGCTCATCGATGATTTGGAAGCTCGCTTCCCTCACGGATCGCCTTCGCTGGTGGAGTGCGAACGGCTTAAGGTCCAAGGAGATTTCCAGTTTGGCCGCGACATTACCCTTAAAGGCAATGTAACCCTGGTCAACAAGTCGGATGGGCAGCAGGTTATCGCTGATGGCAGTGTGCTAACTGGAGATTAGGAGATTAAAGTTGGGGAGATTAAGGGATGGGTAGCCCACGCCTAAATCTCCCCCATTTTCCCATCTCCCTATTGAATCACCAACGAAGTTAATTCCAAGGAGATCAAAGATGATTATTGGCGTTCCCCGAGAAATAAAGAATAACGAATATCGCGTCTCGATGACGCCGCCCGGCGTGGAGCAGTTAGTCAAGGCCGGCCATACCGTCCTGGTTGAGGCCGGCGCCGGCGAGGGCAGCTACTTTCACAACGAAGAGTATCTTCAGGCCGGCGCTCAAATTGTTTCGGCGGCAGAGGTCTGGACCCGCTCCAAACTGGTGGTCAAGGTCAAGGAGCCGCTGCCGTCGGAGTATCAATATCTACAGCCCGGCCTGACTCTTTTCACTTACTTACACCTGGCGGCGGATGAAGCCTTAACCCTGGCTGTAGCTCAAAGCGGCGTCACCGGCATTGCCTACGAGACCGTGGAATTGCCTAACGGCAGTCTGCCGCTGCTGACCCCGATGAGTGAAGTCGCCGGCCGGATGTCGATTCAGATTGGGGCCCAGTATCTGGAACGGCACGAAGGCGGGCGTGGCAAGCTGCTTGGCGGCATCCCCGGCGTGCGGCCAGCCAACGTCGTGGTCTTGGGCGGGGGGGTGGTCGGCACCCACGCCGCCCAGGTGGCTTTGGGGATGGGGGCTCAGGTCACGCTGATGGACATTAATCTAGATCGACTGCGCACCTTGAGCGAACTGCTCCACGGGAACTTCACAACCTGGTACTCCAACCCTTCCAACGTGGCCCGGGCCGTCCGCCGGGCCGATGTGGTCGTCGGGGCCGTGCTGGTTAAAGGTGCCAAAGCACCCAAGCTGGTCACCCGTGAAATGGTTGCTCAGATGAAGCCGGGGAGCGTGATTGTGGACGTCGCTGTTGACCAAGGTGGCTGCATCGAAACCTCCCACCCGACTACCCATTCCGACCCTATTTTCTTTGTTGATGGCGTCCTGCACTATTGCGTGGCCAATATGCCCGGCGCCGTGCCGAGAACCAGTACGTACGGGCTGTCAAATGCGACCTTCCCCTACGTCCTGAAGCTGGCGACTCTCGGCTTTGAAAAGGCCGTCAGCCAAGACCCAGCCTTGGCTTTGGGCGTAAACGTACACAGTGGTAAAATCACCTACCAGGCCGTGGCCGAAGCGTTCGATCTGGAGTATCAGCCATTAATGATCTGATTTATTAACCGAAACAATTTTACGGTCAGGCGGATCAAGGCGACCTGCACGAAAATGTGTAGGTCGCCTAACAATTATAGGGAAAAAAGATGCGTTCATTTATTTCAAATCGAGTTCAACAGATTCCACCCTCCGGCATTCGCCGCTTTTTTGATATTGCGGCTACGATGGACAACGTCATCTCGCTGGGTATCGGTGAGCCGGATTTTGTCACGCCTCGAGCAGTCCTCGATGCCGGACTGGCCTCTCTGGAAGCGGGTCACACCCACTACACCTCTAACAGCGGTACCATCGAGCTCCGCCAGGCCATCTCGCGGCAGCTCAAGCGGCTGTACGGGGTAGACTATGACCCGGCCTTGGAGATTCTCGTGACCGTGGGCGTCTCCGAAGCGATGTATCTGGCGCTCACGGCGATCATCAACCCCGGTGACGAAGTGATCGTGCCGCAGCCTTGCTTTGTTTCTTACATGGCCGAAGTTTTCCTGGCTGGGGGCACGCCGGTGCCGATTGCCACTCGGGTGGAGAACAACTTCCAGGTGACGGCCGAAGAGATCGAAGCGGCCATTACCCGCCGCACCAAAGCTCTGCTTATCGGCTACCCCTGTAATCCCACCGGCGCCGTGCTTGAGCGCGAAACTATGGAAGAGATCGCTAAAGTAGCCCGCAAACACGACATTCTGATCGTGTCGGATGAAATCTACGATCGCCTGGTCTATGGCATCGAGCATACTTGTGTGCCCTCGATTCAGGGGTTGTGGGAGCGAACGATCTTGCTTGGTGGCTTTTCCAAGGCCTATGCGATGACCGGCTGGCGGCTTGGCTATGCGGCCGCTCCGCCGGAAATTCTGGGTGCTATGAGCAAAGTTCACCAATATACGATTATGTCCGCCCCAACAGTGGCTCAAGAGGCGGGCTTAACTGCCTTGGAGAAAGGCGAAGAGGCAGTTGAAGAGATGCGCCAGCGCTATGATCGCCGCCGGCGTCTGATCGTCGATGGTCTGAACAGCCTTGGCCTTAAGTGCTTTGAGCCGCGTGGCGCTTTCTACGCCTTCCCCTCGGTGCGCGGCACCGGCATGGATGACGCCGAATTTGCCGAACGGCTGCTGGATGAGGAGCGGGTGGCCGTTATCCCAGGCCGGGCTTTCGGGATTGGCGGGGGGGGGGGTGGTCGGCGGTCTTTCTCCCCCTCCTCCGCGAAAAATTGGCCAGGCCCGGGAGCAAAAG
>CALMIS010000212.1 GCA_937864185.1 uncultured Chloroflexota bacterium | reverse complement strand
TTCGGCAAGCTCAGGGGCTGGCTAACTGAGCGCTTGTTTAGACCTACCGGATTAATTGGGGTTTTGGGTTTGGCTGACAGTCTGTTGTTCAGCGGGGGCTGCAGCCAAACGGTTATCCAGGAAGCAGAGGATGCCCGCCGCGATACCGCGGGCGATGATTTTGGGTTTGGTCTCCAGCAAATAGCGGTCATCGAGCATAAAGCCTATCTCGATGATCGCGCCCGGGGTGCGATCATCGGTTTCGCGGAAGGCGTGATAGTTGGTCATATCATCCGTGATGCTACCGGGGTGAAAGGGCAGCCCGGTGTAGATCCCGTACTGGTCGTTCAAGCAGGCCACCAGCAGGTCTTCGGCTTCGGGGATGGCACTCTCGGTGACACGGGCCACCTTAAACCCGGTTGCCCCGGCAATATTGCAGCTATCCGCATGAATACTGACCAGGGCGTCGGCCAGATAACCGGTCAACCGGGGGTCGAACTCCTCAAGCAGATCGGCACTGACCCCCTGGCGCTGGAGCAGATCAACCACTTCCAGAGCAACCCGGTAGTTGAGTTCGGCCTCGGTCAGGCCGTCGGGGCAGACGGCACCGGGATCATAACCGCGGTGACCGGAGACAATCCCAACCAGAGGAGTGATCGCATAACGTTTCTGGCTGCTGCTGATAAAATCCACCCCCCCGACGGTCGGCACGTCCAGGGGCTGCGGTGGGGCGATTTTGATCTCAGGCAGGGTTGAAACCGGGTTGGGCGTTATTTCGACCGCGAGCGGATCACTGCCAGGCTGAGAGGCATAGATGTTAAAGCCCATCACTAAGCTGCCCAGGATGAGCGCCAGGATGGCAAAGATAAAGAAACGCAAGCTGTTGGGCTGGGCTTGACTCCTCTTTTTGACCGCTTGTGGGCGCCGTACCGGCTGAGCTTTTGACATAATAGCATCTTAGCACAGTCTCAAAATTTCGTCCATTTTGATTATGTCATGTAAACATCAGACAGGTACTTCTGGGCAAAAGGAAGTGACCTTTGGCAGGGCAGATTAAGTACTTTAGCCACTACTGTTAAGTCTAATTTTGGTATAAACTGGTAAAAAAGGATTAGCCCGATGTCGGAGTCGATCGTCCTTATTGTCGATGATCTCATGTTCTTGCCTAAGCTTGAGTCTGGCTTACGCCGGCTAGGCTACACCCCTCTTGCGGCGACGGACGATACCCAGCTAACGCGAGCCCTGTTTATGTCGCCGGTGCTGGTGATCGTCGATCTGTTTAGCCGGAGCTTTGATTGGGTGCATCTCCTCAGCTTAGTCAAAAAGTCAAAAGCGGGACCGGTGCCGGTGCTGGGTTTTGGACCGCACGTCGATTTGGCGCTGCGCGAGAAGGCGCTCGAGGCTGGCTGCGATGCGGTGGTGGGCCGGGGCGCCGTTAGCACCAATCTATCCCATCTGGTTGAGAAACACAAATGGGCGCTGGATCTGAGCCGCTGTCAGGCTGCGCCGCCGGCTAAACTGATCGAGGGCCTGGAGCTGTTCAATCGAGGCGACTACTATGAGGCTCACGAGGTTATCGAAGCGGCCTGGAATGAAGAAACCGACCCCGTCCGGATTATGTTCCAAGGCGTGCTCCAAATTGGCGTGGCTTGCTATCACCTTCAGAATAAAAACTGGCGGGGAGCGATGAAGCTACTGGAGCGCGGCATGCCCAAAGTCCAGCGTTTTGCCCCCAGTTGCATGGGCCTCAACTTAAGCAAACTCCTCCATGACGCCGAGGCAATCCAGCAAGAACTGGTTCGGCTGGGCGCAGAGTGGCAGGGAGAATTTGATCAGACCTTGCTGCCAAAGATCGAGTATTCCGTTTAAGTCCTGGTTCATTGCTAATTGCTCATTGTTCATTGCTAATTTATAATCCTAACTTCTGTGATAAAGGTGTTCCGTGAAAACACTCGTTGTCATTCCAACCTATAACGAAGCCAACAACCTAACCGAAATCACGGCTGCCCTCTTTGCCCTGGATGTGGATGATTTGCACCTTCTCATCGTTGATGATGCCTCACCGGACGGCACGGGACAACTGGCGGAAGCGTTGGCCAAAAAAACTTATCCGGGCCGGCTACACATCATCCATCGATCCGGCAAATTGGGACTGGGCACGGCCTATGTCCAGGGGTTTACCTGGGGCCTGGAGCACGGCGCGCAGTATATCATCCAAATGGATGCCGATTTTTCTCATTCACCGAGCTATATCCAGCAAATGCTCGAGCAGATTGCTAACTACGATGTAGTGGTCGGTTCCCGCTACGTGGGGGGTGGTCAGTTAGATGAGCGGTGGGGCTGGTGGCGCTGGTTCCTCAGTTGGTGGGCAAACTCAATTTGGACGCGGGGTATTCTCGGTGTCCAAACCAAGGATGCCACAGCCGGCTACAAGTGCTGGCGACGTAACGCGCTGGAGCGGATCGGCCTGGATCGGATTAACTCCAATGGCTATGTCTTCCAAGTAGAGATGACCTTCATCTCAGAAAAACTCAACTTCCGGATCAAAGAGATCCCCATCTACTTTGAGGACCGGCGCATTGGCCAGAGCAAAATGTCGGTGCCGGTTAAGATTGAAGCTGCGCTACGCGTTTTTGAAATCCGCTGGCGACACCGCAAAATACAGCCGTTACCGCTCCCTCGCTCGGCTGAAGTGTAGGAGGAGACGGCTTGCGCCAAGCCATAAACCGGCAGGACCTACTGGCCGGCCTGTTTTTGTTGCTCCTACCGCTTCTGCTCTTCTGGCCGGTAACGCTCGGGCCCTACACCCTTCTTCCTCTCGACAATCTCTTTACTTTTGAACCCTGGCTCTCCTTCCGGGATGAGATCGGCGTTGGCTTGCCCCAAAACCAACTGCTCTCCGACCTGGTCTTAGAAAACTACGTTTGGAAAAAATTCACGCTCCAGACGTTGGCTGCCGGGCAACTGCCACTCTGGAATCCATATCTCTTTGCCGGCCAGCCCTTCCTGGCCAACGGGCAGCACTCGGCGCTGTATCCTTTTACGCTTCTATTCTACCTACTGCCCCTCCCTAAAGCCTACGGCTGGTTTACCGTCAGCCAACTAGGGCTGGCCGGTTTGAATATGTATATCTTTCTCCGGGTCCTGCGGGCCAGCCGCCTTGGGGCACTGGTGGCGGGTATTACCTACTCGCTCAGTGGCTTCTTTGTGGTCAGCGTCGTCTTCACGATGGTTATTGCCGGCGCGGCCTGGCTGCCGTTGCTGCTGGCTTGCCTGGAGATGGTCATCCGCAAACAAGAAGAAAAGGGACCGAGCCCTTACTCGCCCGTTCCCTATATCGTTACCGGGGCCGGCGTGCTGGGGATTCAAGCCCTGGCCGGCCATGTGGAAATCACCTACTACAGCCTGCTGGTTAGTGGCTTCTACGCCGGCTGTCGCCTGCTCGTCTTGTGGCGACGCCAGGCCACCCCCCGCTTCGCCTTAGTCTTAAGCGGTTGGCTGTTAAGCCTGATGCTGCTCGGGCTTGGTCTTGGCGCCACTCAACTCGTGCCGATGTACGAGGTTGTCAGCCAGAACTTTCGCGATGACTCGGCCACGCTGGAGCAGGTCCGCGGCTGGGCCCTCCCACCTCGACGCCTCATCTCTTTTTTCATCCCTGACTTTTTCGGCAGCCCGGCTCACCATGGCTATTTCGACGTCGTAACCCGGCGCTGGGAGCCGCTGGGCTTAAATGCTCACGGCGAGATCAATCCGCTCTGCCCCCACTGTACCGGCTGGGATACCAAGACCTCCGTCGAAGCCGGGGCCTATGTTGGCATTTTACCGCTGCTGCTGGCAGGGGTGGCAGTCTATTATGCTATAATACGCCCAATTGGAAGACTGGAGGGGTGGAGGACTGGAGGGTTGGAGGGTTGGAGGATTGCACCACTCTCCAGTCCTCCACCCCTCCAACCCTGCAACCCTCGGCTTCGCTCAGGGCCAGCCTGCCAAATTTCGGTCCTCATCTTCACCACGCTCGCCCTCTTTTCTCTGCTTTTTGCCTTTGGCACGCCTTTGTACGCCCTGCTGTTTTACGGCCTACCCGGTTGGAACCAACTCCATTCGCCCTTCCGCTGGATTTTTCCGTATACGCTTAGTCTCTCCGTTCTGGCTGGTCTTGGTCTGAGTTATCTACAATCACGCTTAACAATTAACAATGAACAATTAGCAATTAACAATGAGCTCCCCTCCAATTCTCCAATCCTCCAATCCTCCAATCCTTCGGCTTTGCTCAGGACTAGCCTTCCAGCCTTCCAGCCTTCCAGCCTTCCCCTCTTCCTCCCCTGGCTGCTTCTAACCACTGGTTTACTCGGCACAGCGATCCTCCTAGCCGCCCTTCTCTGGCCTTCGCCTTTTATCCAGATCGCTTCTGTGGTGTTTGAGCGGTCCGGGCTGGCCCAAAATGCCTTTGCAGACGGTCGCCAGTTTTTTGGCTACCAGTGGCCGAACTTGCTCAAGTTTTGCCTGATGTTGGCGGCCTCAGGAGCCGTTCTTAGGCTCGCTTTGGGCCGAGAGCAGAAAAGCAGCGACCCATCTCAGCCCCGCCGCGCCTCCACGCCCCGGCTACGCTGGGAGTGGTTAGCTGTCTGCCTGGTTAGCGCGGACCTGGTCTTAGCCGGCTATGGCTTCAACCCGGCCGTCGATCCAGCCCTGCTTGAGTTCAAACCGCCGGTGGTGGCCTGGCTGGAGCAGCAGCAGACCGAAGACCCGCTCTTTCGTTTGACCAGTTATGACACGCCGGCGGGACGGGGTAACAAAGTCTTTAACGCTAACGCCGGGATGTACTTTAATCTTTTCGATGTGCGCGGCTACGACAGCATTATTCCCGGAGCCTATGTTCAATTTATGCAGTACATCCAGGCTAACAACGATATGCTTTTCAACCGGGTTGGCCCCGTTTACAACACCAACCCGGCCTCGCTTGACTCTGCTCTGCTCGACCTGCTGGGGGTGCGATACGTTCTGACTACGGAAGCGATATCGAATCCAAACTATGAGTTAGTTTATGAGCAAGAGATTCGTGTCTACGCGAATACAGATGCCCTCCCCCGCGCTTTTCTGGTCCCGGAAGCGGTCAAACCTGCTGACTTCAACAAACCCGAGGCCTACGAAGCGATGCCGGAGATGGAGTATGCCTTGCGCAGTCTCAACCCCGGCCACCAGGTCATCCTCGATGGCCAAACCAACGGCCTGGGCCGCGATCTGACGCCCGCCGACGCGGCTCGCCCGCCGGGCGAGCCCGGCGTCACCGTCACTGCCTACACACCCAACGAGGTTCGCCTCGTCGCTCACGTTGACCAACCGACCTGGCTTGTCCTGGCCGACACCTACTTCCCCGGCTGGCGCGCCTACGCCAGCCAATTAACAATTAACAATGAACAATTAGCAATTAACAATGAACAACTAGCAAAAAATCTCACCCTCCAACCCTCCAACCTACCCGAAACCGAACTAACAATCCATCGCGCCAATGGCACCTTTCGGGCGGTCTATCTGCCGCCAGGGGAGTGGCAGGGGCGTTTTCGCTACAGTCCGCGCAGTGTCCAACTGGGGCTATACACTTCATTCTTAGCCTTGGCGCTGCTGGCTTTTCTGCTGGGATCTTGGGCCTGGGGCAAGCTTTACCGGGAAAGCGAAGACGACTCGCCGATCAAGCGGGTGGCCAAGAACAGTCTGGTGCCGATGGTCATGGCCCTCTCAAACCGGCTGATCGACTTTGCCTTCGCCCTGCTGATGCTGCGTATCTTGCAGCCGGAGGGGGCTGGCCAATATGCCTTTGCTGTGGCTTTCATCGGCCTGGTCGAAATCTTTACCCGCTATGGCTTGGGCACGTTAGTCACCCGCGATGTGGCGGCCAACCGGGCCGAGAGCAACCGCTATCTGGCCAACGCCTCGATCTTGCGCCTCTACCTCTGGCTGGCTGCCTTACCGCTTATGGCGTTGGTGCTGGCCTTGTACGGTTGGTTTGGCGACACCACCACCGAGGTGATGATCACGATCGCTATCTTTGCCGTCGGCACTTTTTTTAGCAACCTTTCCGATGGGTTGACCGCGCTCTTCTACGCCCACGAGAAGGCTGAATATCCGGCCGGCGTTTCGGCCATTACGACTTTGGTCCGGGTCAGTGTGGGAGCCCTGGTGTTGCTGTTGGGCTGGGGCATCATCGGCCTGGCCGGGGCCTCGCTGCTGGCCAACTTGACGGCCTTTGCCGTCCTGAGCTACGTGCTCGTAAACAAGATTTATCGTCCCTACCTGGAAAGCGATCCGGGGCTGCAAAAAGAGATGATGGGCCAGAGCTTCCCGTTGATGATTAACCACCTGCTCTCCACCATCTTTTTCCGCATCGATGTCTTTATCCTAAAGCCAACCTGGGGCAGCGCCCAAGTGGGGTACTATAGCGCGGCTTATAAGTACATCGACGGGATCAACGTTATTCCTCAGTATTTCACCCTGGCCATCTTCCCGCTGATGAGCCGCTTTGCCGCTGACTCGCGGGACTCGCTGATGCGCGCTTACCGTTTGAGCTTGCGCCTGCTGCTTATCATGGCCATTCCTTTGGCCGTCGGCACCCCTTTTATAGCCGAAGAGCTAATCTGGTTTCTGGCCGGCGAGCGTTTCCTGCCCGACTCGGTCATTGTGCTGCAACTACTGATCTGGTTTCTGCCTTTTAGCTTCATCAACCAGGTCACCCAGTATGTTCTGATCGCCATTCACCAGCAGAAGCAGTTGACCAAAGCCTTTATCATCGGCGTTGTCTTCAACACGGTCACCAATTTGATCTTCATCCCGCTCTACGGTTATCGAGCGGCGGCGATTACAACCGTTTTATCGGAATGGTCACTCCTCATTCCTTTTTACCTGATGGTGCGCAAAAACCTGGGCGTCGTTCCCTGGTTTGACATAGCCTGGCGGCCTGGCGTGGCCGGAGCGGTAATGGGCGGGGTTCTCTGGCTGGCCGGTGACCTCAACTTTATCGCCACCCTGAGCCTCGGCGGGTTAACTTATGTTGTCACCCTGGCCGCGATCGGGGGTCTCAGCCAACCGGATATGGCCGTTTTGTGGCGAGCCCTGCCGCTGGCCAAACTCCGGCAGCGCTTGCGGCGAGGCGCGGTTCAAAGCAAATAACGCTCCCGGGGCCGTAGCGAAACATCGTCCTCATCGCACCAAATAGATCACCGACACCAAAACGCCGATAGCCACCACGGTCCAGCGCAAGGTGGCGGGGTGGATCCGCCCGGCCAGCCGGCCGCCCAGTGCCCCGCCGACCAAGGCCCCCACCGCCATGACCAGGGCCGTGAACCACAGGACCTGCCCCGAAAAAATAAAAAAAGTGGCCGCGGCCACGTTGACAATCAAGGCAATGGCCTGTTTTAGAGCATTTAGCCGGGTCAGCGAGTCGTCGATCACCAGGGCCAAGACTGCCAGCACAATCACGCTCAAGCCGGCCCCAAAGTAACCGCCGTAGACGGCCGCCAGACCAACCGGTATTGTTGACCACGCAGCCGAGCGAGGGCCTGAGCCGCTCTCGTGGCTGCGGCGCACCAGCCAGGCGCGCACCGGTCCTTGCGCGGCCAGTAGCCCGGCTGCCAGTAGGATGAGATACGGCACCAGGGCGCTAAATAGGCGCTCGCCCGTATTCAAGAGCAGGATACCACCCAAGACTCCACCGATCACGCTGGCCGGAAAGAGCAGCCACAGTCGCTCCGTTTGGGTGCGCAAATCACTCCACTGGGCCACGGTCGCGCCCAGGTAGCCGGGGCAGAGCGCCACCGTGTTAGTGACATTCGCCGCCACGGCCGGGACGCCAACCGCGATGAGCATCGGAAAGGTGATCAAGGTGCCGCCGCCGGCCAGGGCGTTCACCGCTCCGGCGGCCACCGCGGCCAGGGCCACCAGCAGCAGGTCAAAGGTGCTTAGAATAGTCATGGGCTATGTTTTCGCTCCGTTGGTAAATGGATAGGGGCAATAATAGTCGAACCACCCCCACTCCGACAAGTTTGGGAAACAGGGCCAGGGATGGCGGCCCGGTGGCCTGCTCCTTCAGACCCAAACGACGCTTTGGCCCTCCTGAAGGCTTATTTGGGGCAAAAGGCCTAGCCGCTCTCCGCCAAATGCCCGAGCCGGCTCCGTAACTTCTACGGGCGCAATCGAGGCGCCAATTTCTTTAATTTTATTAAAACTTAGGCAGTTTCTACGCTTCAAATTCTTAACATAGGCGCTTATAATGCCAACAAGTATCGGCGGCTGAGGCGTAATTTGAGGAGACTAAATGATGAAAAGTTTGAAGAAAACGGCCGGTAAACCAGCTACCGTGCTGGTCTATGGCTTGATCATTCTGGCGCTCACAACCTCACCGGCTATGGCCCAGACGGGAGCCGCGGTTCAACTGCAACTGGTGGAAGAAACGACCGGGCAGATCAAGGTCGACGTCGTCGCCGAAAATGTAACCGACCTTTACGGCGCCGAAATTCGGCTCGCTTTCGATCCGGCGGTGCTGGCGGTGCAGGATGCCGACCCTGACCGGGCCGATGTCCAAATTCAGCCCGGCGATTTACTGCCTTTGGCCCAGGGCTTTCCGGTGGCCAACAACGTAGATGAAACGAAAGGCACCGTCGCTTATGCGGTTACCTTGCTCAACCCGGCCTTACCGGTCACCGGGAGCGGAACCCTGGCCAGCCTGACCTTTGAAATCTTGCAGCCCCAATCGACCGAGATCCGGTTTGAGAAGGCCAAGCTGATCGCCGCCAACCTGCAAGAAATTCCGGCTGAGACGACCTCTTTGCCCATCGGTGGCCCGCCGGGCCAAAACAGCGACCCCACCGCTTCGACGGAGTTAAAGTCGGCCCAGCCACCCCCGCAAATCGAGTTTCTACGCTGGGGCGCGATCATCAGCTTGATGGTGCTGGCCGGCCTCGGCTCCCTGGTCTTTTTTAGTGTAGGGTTACTCAATGTGGCCCGGACCCAGCATCGCCGCTGGCTTAGCAGTCGAACCGTCGATCAACCCAGCATAGTGCCCGGCGCTACCGTGTTGAGTCCGCGCCCCCGGCGTCCGGACCGGCCCGCCGAGCCCCGCACCGTTCGAAGTCGACCGGAGCGTTAGCCGGGGCATGTGACAGACTTTCTCCCTCTCCTCTCTTCCCACCCAGCCGCCCACGACTGTCCCATCGTGGGCGGCCCTCTTTTTTCCAACCTTGCAGCCTATTTTCAGGTAGGAGGAAACAAAGTCAGACTCTATCGAAGGTCGTTGGTTTCGACAAGCTCAACCAACGGGGCCGCGACTTACCTTAGCGCAGGGCTTCCACTACTACGCTTAGATTCTTCTCACCCATGCCCTGACTTAGCGCTAACTGGTAAATCTGGGTCGCCACCGCCGACATCGGCATAGCCTGGCCGAGGTCCGCGGCCATTTTGAGGGCGTAACTGGCGTCCTTATGCATCCAGTGGGCGGAAAAATTTACGTAGTCGTGATCTTGATCGACCATCCGCTGGGCAAACGCCTTGACCCCGGGACTGGCCGTAAAACCACTGGTCAGCCCTTCAACCACCTTATCCATCCTCAGATTGGCCTTCTCCGCCAGGGCAATCGCCTCGCCCAGGCCAACGAGGATAGCCGCCCCCAGCATATTGTAGAGCAGCTTAAAAGCTGTCCCGGCCCCGGGTGGACCAAAGTGGATGATCCGCTCGCTAATCGCTTCGAGCACGGGCTGAGCCGCGATCAGCACCTCCTCGTCAGCGCCGATCAGCAAGGTCAGCGTGCCGTCTTCCGCGCCACCGCGACCGCCGGTCACCGGGCAATCGATAAAGCGCAGGCCGGCTTCAGTGAGCAGCAGGTGGAGCGTCTTGACCCATTCAAGCGAGATGGTCGTACACTCGATCGCCAGCGCCCCGGGTTTGAGTTGGCCGGCTAGAATCCCTTGTGGGCCGGCCCAGACCTCGCGGGACGAGTGGTCATCACCGACAATTGAGAGGATCACCTCGGCCCCGCTGGCAGCGGCGGCAGGTGTTTCGGCCAGGGTGGCGCCAGCCTCGACCAGAGGTTGGGCCTTGGCGACCGTCCGGTTCCAGACCGTCACCTCGAAACCGGCCTGGATTAGGTTACGGGCCATGCCACTCCCCATAATTCCCAGGCCCAGAAATGCAATTTTCGTCATGATTTTTCTCCAGATGAGTTAGTCACTAGCGCATCTGTGGCTACGCCCAGCGCTTGGAGGAGTATACTATGTCTCCATTTGTCCCATCAAATTTGTTGGAATGTTAATTTCATTCTCGGTGTCGTCCCAGCCGGGACTTGGAACTCCCTCATAAAACCTTAAAGCCTGCCCGTTTCCTTGTTAATCTATTCTCAAGTATAATGCGCCCAACATAAGACAGAAGCAATATTTTAATCTGATATGGAAACTGACTCTCCTCCAACCCTAACCGAGAAAGAAGCTGCCGTCCCTCGGCCACCAACCATTGCGTCGCCGCCGGCCAATCGCCAGGCCGAGTTACTCAAAGCCGCCATCGAAGTCAGTCGCACCATCTCCTCAATTCTGGACCCGGAGTTCCTGCTGGCTCGCACGGTCGATATTATCTGTGACCGCTACGGCTTTTACTATGCCGGCATTTTCTTGATCGAAACTCAGCCGGATGGCACCTGGGCTGTGCTCAAAGCCGGCCGGGGAGAAGCCGGCCGGCAGATGCTGGCCAATGGCCACCGGCTGGAGGTCGGGGGCCGATCGATGGTGGGGACGTGTACCGCCCTCAATGCCGCCCGGATTGCGCCGGATGTGCGTCGAGAAAGGCTGTGGTACGATAACCCGCTCCTGCCCGACACGCGGGCTGAGTTGACCCTGCCGCTGGCTATCGCCGATGAAGTTATCGGTGCCCTGACGGTCCAAAGCACCCAACGGCATGCCTTTACGCCAGACGATGTCGCTTCCCTGCAAGCAATGGCCGACCAACTGGCGGTAGCCATTAACAACGCTCGCCTCCACCATCTCAATGCCGAACTGTTTCGCAAGGCCTCGCGGCGGGCTACCATGCTCCAGGCCGGGGCAGAGGTCAGCCGCAATATCAGTTCCATCCTGGATCTCGATGTCCTGCTGGCCAGCACCGTTCACATCATCTGCGAGGAGTTCCGGTTTAACTTTGCTGGTATCTTTTTGGTCAGAGAGCAAGAGGATGGCCAGTTATGCGCCGTACTCCGCGCCGCCCGGGGTGAAGCGGGCCGCCATTGGGTTGAGCAAGGCTTCAGCCTGCCCGTAACCAACGACACCCTCGTCGGTGCGGCCATCGTCAGCCAGGAAGCGAAGATCGCCGGCCAGATCGACTCGATCCAGGCCTGGTACCCGACCGACCTCCTCCCTCAAACCCGCTCTGAGATGACCCTACCGCTCATCGCCACCGATCAAGCCATTGGCGCCTTGACCGTACAGAGCGACCAGCCGGCCGCTTTTTCCAAGGAGGATGTGGCCGCCTTGCAGGCCATGGCCGATCAGTTGGCTGTCGCCATTAACAACGCCCGGCTGCTGCGCGATCTAGAACAGGCCAACCGGGAATTGGTCCGGACTAAAATGTTTGAAACCATCGCCACCGCCACCGGCGAGACTATTCACTGGGTCGGCAATAAAGCCGCCCCTATCCCGGCTTGCGTGGACCGGCTTCGCGATGATCTGAGTCGCTTCCTGGTTGTGGCTGCCGATCTCATTGCTCGGGCCGATGACTCGCTTCAGGCCGATCCGCTGGCCCAGCATCTCCTGGCGGCGGCTAGATACCTACACGAAAAGCGGCCTGGCCTGGCCGCCGATCTGGCCCAGTTTAAACAGCTATCATTCAATCGCCAGCGCCGCTTGCTCGACAGCGAGTCGATCGACGAAGATTTAGACCTCATCGCGCAAAGCGCCAACACCATTCTCCGGATTAAGGAAGACCTGATCGGGCCGGCCAGGCGACAAAATTTACAGGAAGTTGATCTCGTGGCTTTGGTGCGGGCCAATTTGCGCCAGGCCGGCCTACCGGACAACCTCGTCACCCTCCAACTCAAGACAGCCATCCCGTACGTCAAAATCGATCCGGTTCAGTTTGACCACGTCCTCGATAATCTGGTCAAGAACGCTCTAGAGGCGATGGAGACTCAGCCACAGCCGCGCTTGCAGATCTCGATGTGGAAAGCTAATGCCTACTTTGTGCGGGTGGCCATCACCGACAACGGCTGTGGCATCTCCGAGGCTGATATGACCAAGATCTGGCTCAAGTTCCATACCAGTAAAGCGAATAAAGGCGGGACCGGCTTGGGCCTACCCGCCTGCCTGCAAATTATGGAAGCGATGGGCGGTCGGATCAGCGTCATCAGCGAGGCTGGCGTCGGATCGACCTTTACGCTGCATGTGCCCATTTACCGGGCTGACCAGGCATAAAGTCTATGGCCTCAAGCGAGTTCGAACTCAGAATTGCCTTGACTCAAGCCACCCGCCGGGCCGATTTGCTGGCCGCGGCCGCCGAAGTGAGCCACGCGATCACCCAACTAACCGATCTCGATGCCCTGCTCCTTAAAACCGTCGATATCATCTGCGAGGCCTACGGCTTCTACTATGCCGGCATCTTCCTGTTGGATGAGGCGGGGGAGTGGGCCATCTTTCGCGCCGGGCGGGGTGAGCCGGGCCGGATTATGATGGCCAACAAACACAAACTGATGGTCGGCAGCAACTCAATGATCGGATTTTGTACCGCCCGCAACACGGCTCGCATCGCTTCGGCTGTTGATCGCGAAGACATCTGGTATCCTGATCCGCTGTTGCCGGCCACCCGCTCCGAGATGGCGCTGCCGCTCTCTCTCCGAGGACGCGTTATCGGCGCCTTGTCGGTCCATAGCCGTGAAGCCGCCGCCTTTTCCGATGAAGATATTGCTTCCTTACAAGCGATGGCCAATCAGTTGGCGATTGCCATTGACAATGCTCGCCAGCAGCGTGAATTAGCCGAGACTCAGGCTGAACTTCTGCGGGCCAAGACCTACCAGGCCATCGCCACCGCTACCGGTGATGCGATTCACTGGATCGGCAACAAGGCTGATCCTATCCACGACAGCGTCGAGCGGCTACGGACCGATCTGCAAGTGCTGATCTGTCTGGCCGCCGACCTGCTGACCGGCTCGCCGGCGGAGCCTTCAGTCCACCTGATCCATACCGCGGCCACCGCGCTGCGACAGGCCAGGCCTAACCTTAACGATGTAGTTTCTCGGCTCAAGGCCCTGCCGCCCGACACGTTAACCCATCGCTTCGATCTAGATTCGTTGTTTGAAGACCTGGATTTGATTGATGATGCGGCGGCAATGATTTTAACCATCAAGGAAAAACTTATTGGCCCGGCTCGGGAGCAGGCGCCCCGGCCGACTATGGCCGATGATGTCCTTCAAGATACTTTGACCCGTCTGCACCTGCCGACTGGCCTGGTGAAGATCACCCGAGCTGACACCCTGCCGCTGGTGCGCGTTGATCCGCTGCAATTGAGCCGCGTCTTTACCAACCTGATTCAGAACGCGGTAGAGGCCACGACCGACACCCTTGAGCCATCCATCGGCATTGACCTGCAGCCGGATGAGAGCGGCTCTTTTGTCGAGGTTACAATCTATGATAACGGCGGCGGGATCGCGCCGGAAGAGATGGACAAGATCTGGGTGACGTTTCACACCACCAAAGGTCCCAGCGGCCATCCCGGCCTCGGTCTGCCGGCCAGCCGTCTCATCTTGGAGCAGATTGGCGGCCACATCCGGGTGGCCAGTCCCCCAGGTCAGGGGGCAATTTTTACGGTAGGCTTGCCGGTCGCCGTCCGGCCGATGGCCCCGCCGCCACCGGCTCACCGCCGGGCCAGGCTGCTGCTGATTGATGACAACGATGGCTGGCGTCACTTTGCCGCCGGCGCGCTTAAAGCTGCCGGTCACAGCGTTACCCTGGCCGACCCTGGCCAGCCCGGCTGGACTGGCGGGTACGACTTGATCCTGATTGATGATGTCCTGACCGGACAGAACTCGGGGACTGTTTTGACGGCCCTCAAAACGGCGGGCAGCGTGGATAAAGCGGTGGTGGTCTCTTCGAGTCCCCGGGTTGAACAGGCCAAACGGTGGGTGCTGCTGGGAGTCAAGGATTTTGTCCCCAAACCGTACACCGCCGCGGAATTGCTCGCCCTCATAGACACCTTATTCAACTAACCTACAGCCGAGAGAGCGTGGAACCAAGAATCCTCATTGTGGACGATGAAGTTAACATCCTGCGGAGCATGGAAAAGACCCTGTCCCGGGCCGGCTATGAGGTCGAAACGGCGCTAGGCAATCAGGAAGCTTACGATCTTTTTTGCCAGGCCAGGGCCACGAGTCAGCCGTTCGACTTGATCATCCTCGATCTCAATATGCCGGATTTTGCCGGCAAAGAATCCAAGTATGCCGGCCTGGAGCTATTAACGCGGCTCAAAGCGATCTCGCCGGCGCTGCCCGTCATTGCCAATTCGGCCTGGGATGAGGTCGAGACGGCCAAACGCTGCCTCGAGGCCGGCGCGGCCGACTACTTTGTCAAGGGGCGAAATGAAGAGATGCTGGCCAAGATTGACCAGATCTTGTCCGGCTATGGTTGATCTTCGGGCTCGGCCTTCTCTACAAATTCTCCGCCGCTAATTTCCCGATCAACCAGATTTTTGTGCTCATCAAAATAGAGGGTGACATCGATGCGCTGGAAGCAGAGATTGTTGCCGCCGACCAGCGTCTTGTGGACCAGATAGCCGCCCTCATCCCGCTCGCTGAGGTTATGGCGCAAATCGAGCCGGGTGGAAATCTCCTCACCGCAGCGCCGGCAACGCACGGTCAGCCGGAAGTCTCTGTCGGGCGGCGGCTCGGCGCTGAAGAGCGTTTTCAACGAGTCTAAGAAGCCCATTGTGAACCTATCCTGAGTCGTCTAGAAAACATCATCCCGGTGATTATCGTGGCGACTTTGCCTCGTGGCAAATCGACCTATCTGGCCGGGTCAAGCAGACAGACCTGCTATTTTGAGAAGCTCCCGGATCCGCCTAAAATTCAAGCCACACCCGGCCAAACCGAAGCAGGAGAAAATATCTTTTTTACCTCACCGGTCCGCACTACTTATGATCCCTGGAGAGGAAACTATGCAAGAGAACGATATCCACTGGGTTATCGCCACGCTGCGGGAAGCGTCCAAAGCCTGGATGCCGGCCCTGGTCGATAGCAAAGCGAAAGAGGAGTGGGATCCCTATCAAATCTTGATCGCCACCATCCTCAGCCTGCGCACCAAAGATACACTGACAGCCGTTGTCGCCCCCCGGCTCTTTGCCCTGGCCAAGACGCCCCAGGCGATGCTCACCCACTCGCCGGAGGAAATTGCCGAGACCATCTACCCGGTCGGCTTCTACCGCAATAAAGCCGTGAGTATTCTGGCGATCTCGCAAATTCTACTCGATGACTACGCCGGGCAGGTGCCGGACGACCTTGAGGAGTTGCTTAAGCTGCCCGGCGTTGGGCGCAAGACGGCCAATCTGGTGATCACGGCCGGGTACAACAAACCCGGCATCTGCGTCGATATTCACGTTCATCGTATCTCCAACCGGTGGGGCTACGTCCGCACTAAAACGCCGGAGCAAACCGAGTTCGCCCTCCGCGAAAAATTACCGCCAGAATACTGGATCGAGTACAATGGGCTGCTGGTCAGTATGGGCCAAAACTTATGTACCCCTAGCTCACCTTGGTGCAGCCGATGCCCGGTGGCCCGGGTTTGTGATCGGGTGGGGGTGGCGAGGAGTCGGTGAGGGGAAGGATGGAAGGATGGAAGGATGAAAGGGGGAAGGGTGGAAGATTGGAGGACTGGAGGACTGGAGGAGGGCTCATTGTTAATTGCTAATTGTTCATTGTTAATTGCTCATTGTTAACCGTCAGAGTAAAATTCCGTAGGCCACAGAAACTATTGTTACCCCTGCCATTGCTTTGGCAAGGGATATCCTCAAAAAAATATAACCGCTGGAGAGGAACAGTTATGAATACCAAAACAATCAAAGACATCGATGTCAATGGTAAGCGCGCGCTGGTCAGAGTTGATTTTAACGTCCCGATGGAAAATGGCCAGGTGACGGATGACCGCCGGATTCGGGCGGCGTTGCCCACGATTCAGTACTTGCTGGACCACGGGGCCAGCGTCATTCTCATGAGCCATCTGGGCCGGCCCAAAGATGAGCCGGATCCCAAGTACAGCCTCAAGGCCGCGAGCGAAAGGCTGTCGGAACTACTGGACCGGCCGGTCAAGATGATGACTGACTGTGTTGGCCCAGAGGTTGAAGCCGCGGCCCAAGCGGCTCAACCCGGCGACGTCATTCTGCTGGAAAACACCCGCTTCTACAAAGCCGAGAAGAAAAATCAGCCTGAGTTCTCGGCCCAACTGGCTAAACTGGGCGACGTGTACGTTAACGACGCCTTCGGCAGCGCCCACCGCGCCCACGCCTCGACCGAGGGGGTGACTCAGTATCTCCGACCGGCCGTGGCCGGTTTCCTGCTGGAAAGAGAGATCGAATACCTGGGCGGGGCTTTAGCCAACCCCCAACGGCCGTTTATTGCCATTATGGGCGGAGCCAAAATCTCGGACAAGATTCAGGTCATTGAGAATCTACTGAGCAAAGTTGACTCGCTCCTCATCGGCGGGGGGATGGCCAACACCTTCTTTGTGGCCCAGGGTCACAGCGTCGGTAAATCGCTGGTCGAAGCCGACGCCATCGAGACCGCGAAAAAGCTACTGGCCGAGTACAGCGATAAACTGGTCTTGCCGGTCGACTGCGTCATCGCGCCCGAATTCAAAGCCGAGGCCGAGTCTAAGGTGGTCGCGGTCGATGACGTGCCGGATGATTGGATGATTTTGGACATCGGTCCGGCCACCATCGCCCACTTCGCCAATCGGCTGGGCGCGGCCAAAACCGTCATCTGGAACGGGCCGATGGGCGTCTTTGAGTTCCCCAAATTCGCCGAGGGCACCTTTGCCGTGGCCAAAGTCCTGGCCGGCCTGGAAGGAGCCACAACCATCATCGGGGGTGGTGACAGCGCGGCCGCAGTAGAACAGTCCGGCCTGGCCGATAAGATGAGCCATATCTCTACCGGTGGTGGGGCCAGCCTGGAATTCTTGGAAGGCAAAATCCTGCCGGGTGTTGAAGCGCTCGATACCCAGTAAAACCGGATGTTAGTTGTCCGTCAACGTCTTTAAGAGTAGCCAATTTTCCCTCTTTAGTGCGTAGTCCGTATTCTTACGAACTACGCACTAACTTACCGGTTACCGGCCCGGTACGGGCGTGTAGGTCGGTAGCGGGGTCGGTGGCGCATTGGTCAGTTGATCAGCGCATTGACCGATGCCGTACCAGGAGGGGTTGTAGACCGAACCGTCTTGTTCCAGCGAGCGCAGCAGCCAGGGCTCGGCCTCCTGGCACATCCTCATATTAACATAAGATAAGCCCATAGTGTAATAATACTCCAAGGGGGCAGTCAAGCGTTGGGTGATTGGCAACTGAGCATAAATGCGCCCCTCGTCATCGGGCACGGTTACGCCCATACTCTCCGTGCGCTCCGGCCAAAACCGCAGCCTAATCTCGTAGGCTGACTCCTCTGGTCGGGGCAAATTTTCAATATCTAAGACCAAGTTGCCTGCCAGATACTGTATCGTAGCGGTTCCGCGGGCCTGGCTAAATGTATTAGTGTAGGCTAACAGCCGCTCGTCTTGAAGGCCGGGCAACGAAACGCGCTGCTGAATGGTGCGCACAATCGAGGCGGCGCACTCCGGCAAGTCATTACTTTCACGGCTATCGGTCGCCTGCTCCTCGGCCAAGCTAGAGTAGTAATAGACCGGTTTCAGCTCGGCTTGATAATTATCCTGGCCTCCGACTCTCAGAAATCGGCCGCGTAGAATAGGTATAAACTCGGGACCGGTCAGGGTCTCAACCTGAATGAGCAGCTCAATTTCCCGAGCCCGCTTCAGCAGTTGGTTTTCCGAAAGTTCAATGGCCTTTGGCAAAAACTCGACGGCTTGTTCATAGTTTTGACGCCGGTAGTAGCTCATCCCCAACAAGCCCCAAGCGTTGGCTCCGGCCGGATAAATACTGACATATGTCGGGTCAACGCCCACGCTCTGCTCCAGCGCATCGATTGCCCGCAGAAAGTCGAAATCGGTGTAGTAAGTATAACCCAGTTGGAAATAAGCTTCAGGATCAAATGGGAGCAGCTTAATCGCCTGCTTAAAGCGCTCCTCGGCTAGCTCATAGTTTCCCAGGTTGAAATAGGCTCGCCCCGCCGACACATAGATGGGCGCCAGCGTTGGGGCCAGCTTGACAGCGTTCTCGTAATAATCGATCGCCTCTCCATAGCGGTTCAGGGTCTCTAGAGCGTAGCCCATATTGTGGTGGGCGTCCAGACTTTGAAAATTGGCATCAAGGGCTTGTTGGGCCGCGGTTCGAGCCGATAAACCATCGCCCAAATCGGAGTAGACTTCGGAAATGAAGGCATAACTTTCAGCATAAGTGGGATCGATTTCAGCGGCGCAGGCGCAAGCGGAGAAGGCCTGATCATACAGGCCATCCCAATCCAAAGCACGGCAGTAGTAAGCTAAATTTTCGGCCCTGGCGGGGTTGAGCAGCACCGCTTGAGCCCCACGGGCTACGGCTCGCGAGGTATCACGGGTATAAACCAGGAGCCGTGACTGGCGGATGTAGGGCAAATCATTGTCAGGTTCCAGGGCAATGGCCTGCTCGTAGTCGGCAATAGCCTCTTCAAGTTTGCCCTCCACAAAATGGCCATCCCCATCGGCGATGTAGAAGACCGGCGCCCGGGTAGGCGTGGGCGTTGGCGCATAGCGATCGGCCAACGTGGGCACGTAGACGTCCAAGTAGCCCACATAGATGCCCACCAAAAAAATGAGGATCGCCGAAAAAATAGTCAGCGCCGTGTAGAGCAAGAAGGTGACGGCCGGTGACCGCTGTTTTTCTTTAGGCCGGTAGTACATGTTTTGCGGAGCTTCTCAAAATCAGTTGGATAAGGTCAATTTCGCTTGGACGGGCTGGCCTGTTTTGACCGCCTCGGCTTCGTGCAAGATTTCGCGGGCGCTGTCCCGAGTACTGTCACTAAGAACACCCAGCATTTGCGCTAACTCCTCAACTTGCTGATCACCGGCCAAGGCCTCGATGCTGGTCTTAGTCCGGCCACCGCTGATTTGCTTGGCCACGTGGTAGTGCAGTTCCCCGTAGCCGGCAATTTGAGGCAGGTGAGTGACGCACAGCACTTGATGATTACCCCGCCGAGCCAGGCCCCACAGTTTCTGCCCGACCTTACCCCCAATCCGCCCGCCGATCCCCTGATCGATTTCGTCAAAAATGAGGGTGGGCGTCTCGTCGGCGCTGGCCAGCACATGTTTGAGGGCCAGCATAATCCGGCTGGTTTCACCACCGGAAGCGATTTTGGCCAGCGGCTTCAAAGCCTCGCCGGGATTAGGAGAAATCAAAAACTCGAGCCGGTCGATGCCGGTTTCGTCACAGGCCACGCTGCGCTCACCCACCTCGGTTTCCACATAAACACCCTGCGGATCGTCCAGCCACTCGATGGCGGCTTTGAACACCGCCTTGTCCATACTTAGATCCGCCAGCTCAGTCTCAACTCCCTGAGCCAGCGTCTCGGAGGCGGACTGCCGGGCTTGCGAGAGTGAGAGGGCTAACTGGCCGATCCGGTGCCGAAGGCCCTCTTCTTCTTCTTTCAGCCGCTCGATGTTTGCTTCGTTATTGCTGATATTCTCCAGTTCTTCTTGAGCTCGCCGGCCAAAAGCCAGAATATCCTCGATGGTGCTTCCGTATTTGCGCTTGAGACTAAAGATCAGATTCAGACGTTCCTCAATCTGCTGCAACCGTGAGGAACTAAAATCGATACTGTCGGCGTAGTCCCGTACCACCGAGGCCAGATCCTTGACCTGATACGTCAACCCTTCGACCATATCGCGCTGCTCATTCCAGCTCTCGTCCAGCTTAGCCAGGTTCCCGATCAACTTAGAGACCTGGCCCAGCAAATCGGTGACCGAAGACTGCTGCTCCTCCTGGCCCTCGACCAACAGAATATAGGTTTCGCCCGTTAGCTGGCTGAGCTGTTCGGCGTTGGCCAGCCGGTTGCGCTCCAAGTTGAGCTCTTCTTCCTCGCCCGGTTTAAGGGCGGCCAGCTCAATTTCCTCCACCTGATAGGTTAACTGATCAAGGCGGCGGGCCAGGTACTGCTCATCGCGTTGAAGTTCGGCTAGTTGCTGGCGAATCTTACGGAGATGGCGCACCTCGCTGGCCAATTTCTGGCGCTGATTTTCCAGACCGGCAAAGCGATCCAGGAATCGAAGCTGCTGCCGAGCCTGCATTAAGCTCAGGTGTTCGTTTTGGCCGTGAATATCAATTAGCGGCGCGGCTACCTTTTCCAAAAGGCTCAGGTTAACAGTGCTGCCGTTGATACGGCAAAAGTTGCGCCCATTGTTGCGCAATTCCCGCCCCAGGATCAAAAGATCCGCCTGGTCACCCTCCAACCCCTCTTCTTCCAGCATCGGGTCGATGACCTGCCGTATGGCCTCGGATAGTCTAAAAATCCCCTCGATGCGGGCCCGCTCAGAACCGGTTCGAATAAAAGTGGTATCCGCCCGTCCGCCCAGCAGCATGGTGACCGCATCAATAATGATCGATTTACCGGCGCCGGTTTCACCTGTTAATACGTTGAAACCGGGATCAAACTTCAATCGTAACGACTCAATAATGGCAAAATCTTCGATATGGAGTTCAGCTAACATTATGTTTTACCTGAATTATTACAAATTTTCGGAACTCGCTCTGAACGGATCATAGTATTAAAGCAACAGGGTAGCAAACCCAAGGTCTATAGCTACCCTGTTCATTAATTTTTATGATTGTCATGATAGCACGCCCGTTCGGGCTTTTCAAAATAAAGGAGGGTCGAGTCGCTATCTCGTGCAACTTTAGGGCGGTTTCAACGTAAGAGTTATTTGAGATAAGAAAAAGCAAACCCCTGGGTAATGACTATCTGCCTATTGTAGCTTGGCTGATCATCCATTATGATACATTATGATAAGTCTAATACGACCCTCTACCCGAGTGTAACATAGCCTAAGCGCCCAATTCCAGTGACAAGATCAAGCCTATTATTTTAAGTTTGTAATATCTTTTGGTCACTAACTTACAGCTTTGGTATAATGGAACCAATTTTAACAGAGTATGTCTGCCATAAGTTTTGGGGCAGAGGCTTGAGACCAATCCTTTATTTCCCCCACCCCACCAACAGGAGGTTTTTTCATATTCTTATTCACGTCAATCCAAAATTCTAGTCATGGCCCGTGGTCCTTTTAGCATCAAAGGTTATCATTCAAATTTCTCTTTTTAAGGAGGCATCCAAAATATGGATATCGGATCAGCATTTACGTTTGTATTTGATGATCAGGACTGGATTAAGAAGTTAGCCATTGGCGGGGGCATTTTATTGCTAGCCTTCGTTTTATCTCCAATTTTGATTGGTCTAGCTCTGTTCCTACCGGTCAGCGGCTACATGATCCAGGTACTTAAGAATGTGCGCGATAACAATCCCAGGCCGTTGCCGGAGTGGACCGACTTTGGCGACCTCTTCAAGAAGGGTCTCTCTGTTTTTGCGATTGCTTTGGTTTTTATGTTGCCCGGGATCATTCTGAGCTGCGGCGCTAACGGACTGACCATCGCCGGCGATTCAATGGACCAAGATGCAGCAGGCGCGCTGGCCATCGTAGCCGTCTGTTTAAGCTGCCTGCAAATTCTGGTGAGTCTGGGTGGTCAGTTTTTACTGCCGGCTGCTTACATTAGATACGCTCAGACCGACAGCATCGGCTCTGCTTTCCAGTTTGGAGAGATATTCAATTTCATAAGAACTAACATTGGAGACTATTTCATTGTCTTCCTCTTGACTCTTGTGGCCTCTGTCGTGGCCGGTCTTGGCCTCATTTTGTGTGTCATTGGGGTCGTGTTTACAACGTTTTGGTCATTTATGGTCACGGCTCATCTGTACGGCCAGTTAGCCCGTAAGGCCCGGCCGATTTACTAACGGTGGGATCTGTTTGGCTATAACCCGGGTCGAGCTGAATAGCTCGACCCTTTTTATGCCAGCCGTTGACCTATTGCCTTGAGGTATCGCAATTGATATCTGCGGTTTTTTCGACTACAATCACCAGCGAAACTGTGACGAAGCTAGAGTGTTTAAAGGTGCGGTTAAGTCTCTTGCAGCGTTGCTTGGCTTGAAAGGATAAGGAAATGATCGAAACTCTGTCCAATGTGATGACAGCTTTTGGCCTATCAGCCTCAGCGGGCTTAAACGCCTACTTGCCTTTGTTGGTCGTGGCGTTGACGGCGCGCTTCACCAATTTGATTCAACTCCAAGAGCCGTGGAACGTGCTGACCAGTTGGTGGGTCATCGGCGCCCTGGTCGTACTGCTGGTCATTGAAATGACCGTCGATAAGATCCCGGCGGTGGATACGGTCAACGATATTGTCCAAACCGTGGGCCGGCCCGCTGCCGGCGCAGTGCTCTTTGCCGCCAATTCCGGCGTCATCGGCGATGTGCACCCGGCTCTAGCGCTGATCGCCGGGCTGTTAGTTGCGGGCGGCGTGCATGCGGCTAAAACCACGGTTCGACCGGTAATTACCGCTTCAACCGGCGGAACCGGCAACTGGTTGGTCAGTACTTTGGAAGATGTCCTGGCCTTCCTGGCTTCGGTGCTGGCTATCTTAGTGCCAGTCATTATTTTCCTGGCTGTTATCTTCTTTTTCATCGTTTTCTTCTGGTGGCGCAGTCGTCGCCGCCGGGAAAGGGTTGCTGCAATTTAAATGGCCCGAGCGCAGCTACCTGAAATCCGCCAGAAATTACAGCAAAGCCGTCGCCAGACGCTGCAACTTATCCGTGGCATCGATGAAGCGACGGCTTCGCACCGGCCCCAACCCAAGGCCTGGAGCGTCAAAGAGCACGTCATTCACCTCATCGCGGTAGAGGAAGCCATTATCCACTTTGCTCACCGGATTCTCAACGAAGAATGCCCTATTTCACCCCTGTGCCACGAAATTGCCTTTAATCAAGATGCATGGAATAATCGAGAAGTGGTAGAACGGGCCGGGTATAGTTGGACCGAGGCGGTCGCGGCGCTCCAAGAGAGCCACCAGCATCTCCTCAATCTCTTAGATGCAATTCCCGAAACCGTGCTGAGTCGCGTTGGTTCCCATCCGATTTGGGGCGATCCGGTCACGCTGGCCAGTATTTTACGCATTCCTTACCGCCACGAGCGCGGTCACCGAGACGAGATCGCCGTGTTGGCAACCTTAAATCCTCACCCAGGATAATTATTCTGTTCCAAAGTAATACTATATACATAGCCATAAGTGCAATGGCACCACTAAATATAGGGGGCGTCTAACTTGTTGAATCCCGAGTTTAACGTTAAAATTCAGACTGCCTAAACTTAGGAAGGAGAGATTATCATGAAATCTGTTGGCTTTACTCCCATCCCGGAACGGATCACCCGGCTCACCGATATTGCTTATAACTTGTGGTGGTCGTGGCACCCGGAAGCGCAAGACCTGTTCATTCGCATCGATGCTGACCTGTGGGAAAAAGTGTACCATAATCCGGTCCTATTTCTCACGTCGGTGCGGCAGTCCTCTCTGGACAAAGCATCTGTCGACCCTGATTTTATCAAAACCTATCACGATGTGCTGACCCGCTTCGACGCTTATCAGGTTTTTGACAAGACCTGGTTTAAGCAGACCTACGGCGATAAAGTGAATATGCCGATTGCCTATTTCTCGGCGGAATTTGGCCTACACGAATGTTTGCCCATTTACTCCGGTGGTCTGGGCATTCTGTCCGGTGATCATACCAAAGAA
The DNA here is from genome assembly GCA_937864185.1 of uncultured Chloroflexota bacterium. Lineage (GTDB taxonomy): Bacteria > Chloroflexota > Anaerolineae > 4572-78 > J111 > JAGRBY01. Next base: position 19,249 of record CALMIS010000212.1, on the reverse strand, counting down.
GCCAGCGACCTGGGCTTGCCCTTTATCGGGGTTGGCTTTCTCTACCCGCAGGGGTATTTCAGACAGGTGATCACCACCAATGGCGACCAAGAAGCCATCTATCAAAAGGTTCGTTTTGCTGAAGTCCCGGCCCTAGCCGCCTATACCGGTGACGGTAAAGAGGTGGTTGTCCACGTCGATCTACCGGCGCGGGGAGGGTTGCCGGATCGGCGGGTTTTTGCCAAGGTTTACCATATTCAGGTGGGCAACGTCCCCTTATACCTGATGGATACCGACATCCACCCCAACGCTGAGCCCGACCGCGAGTTGTCGGCCCGCCTCTATGGGGGTGATGACGAGATGCGCCTGGCCCAAGAGATGGTCTTGGGGATCGGGGGGGTCCGCGCCCTGCGCGCGCTCGGCATCGAGCCGGCAGTTTGGCATATGAACGAGGGCCACTCGGCCTTTATGGTCTTGGAGCGCGCCCGGGAAATTGTTGAAGGCGGCAAGTCGTTTAACGAGGCCAAAGAGATTATCCGGAGTACCTCCGTCTTTACCACTCACACGCCGGTGCCCGCCGGTCATGACGCGTTTGCCTTCCACATGATGGATCGCTATTTCCCGGACTGGCACAACAAGCTCAAAATTAGCCGGGATGAATTCCTCAATTTGGCGCGGCAAGACCAGCACTGGGGCCCAACCTTCAGCATGACCGTTTTGGCGCTGAAGATGTCAAGCCGGGCCAACGGGGTGAGCAAGCTTCACGGCGAGGTCTCGCGCAAAATGTGGACCTGGCTCTGGCCGGGTCAGAAAGCGGAAGAGGTACCGATTACGTATGTGACCAACGGCATCCACACCGAAACCTGGCTGGCCCCGGAGCTGAAGATCTTCTTCGACAAACACCTTGGCAGCGAGTGGACGCTCAACATCGACAATCAGGCGATGTGGGACAAAGCCGTGAAAAAGATGCCCGATGAAGAACTATGGGCTTTGATCAACCTGTTACGGTCCAGGCTGACTGATTTTGTTCGGATGCGCACGCGCCAACGCATGACCCGGCTCGGCTACCAGCCCAACGAAATCGAAGGGACTCGCAACCTGCTCAATCCTAACGCCCTGACCATTGGCTTTGCCCGGCGCTTTGCCACCTACAAACGGGCAACGCTCATCTTCCACGATGCCGAGCGCTTAAAGCGGATTATCCACGGCGGCGGCAACCGGCCGGTGCAATTTGTCTTTGCCGGTAAGGCTCACCCCCGTGATGAGCCGGGGAAAAACTTCATCCGTGAAGTTTATCACCGCTCGCACGAAGCCGGGTTGGCCGGTCACCTCATTTTCATTGAAGATTACGATATGAATGTGGCCCGCAATATGCTGGCCGGGGTTGACGTCTGGCTCAATACGCCGCGACGCCCGATGGAAGCCAGCGGCACTAGCGGCGAGAAGGCCGGGCTAAACGGCTCACCCAACTTGTCGATTCTCGACGGCTGGTGGGCCGAAGGGTACAACGGCAAGAATGGGTGGTCCATCGGTGATCCCAACGCCGAATACCCCAACGAGTACGAGCAGAACAACACAGACGCTCTATCAATCTACCATACCCTGGAAACTGAAGTTGTCCCGGCCTTTTACGAGCGCGATTCGCGCGGCATCCCCACCCGCTGGGTGGAATATATCCGAGAGTCGATCCGCACTGTGGCTCCGCAGTTTAGCATGACGCGGATGATTAAGGATTACACCAGGAATTTGTATGTACCCGCTATGGAAGACGCCGCCAAGTTAGGAAAGTAGAGGCTGAGGAAACTGAAGTTAAGGGCTTTAGCGTCTTAACTCCAGGGTTTTACAGATCATTGGTATCTAATAGAATCGTCACCGGCCCGTCATTTTCGATCTGCACCCGCATGTGGGCACCGAAGACGCCGGTGGCGATTTTTTTTATGCCCAGTTCGCTCAGAACTGCGATAAAGTAGCTGATTAACGGTTCGGCCAGGTCCGGCGGCGCGGCTGCGGTAAAGCTGGGGCGCCGTCCCTTGCGTGCATCCGCATAGAGGGTAAACTGAGAAACGACCAAAATCTCACCGGCAACATCCAACACCGAGAGATTCATCTTCCCCTGGTTATCTTCAAAAACCCGGAGATGGACCGTTTTTTCGGCTAATTTGCGCGCCTCGGCTTGACCATCTCCCTGGGTTACCCCTAATAAAATGACGTAACCGGCTCCAATTTCCCCAACTACGCTATCGCCGACCGTCACCCGGCCCTGACGCACCCGCTGAAGCACAGCTCTCATATTTTCCTCTCTCTGCTGCCAACAGTAAGCTCACCTTGCGGCTCGCTCTCGATGACCTTGATCCGAGGTTCATAAACGGATTATTCAAGCAAAGGTAAATCCAGGATGGAACGGATGGACTGACCTAATTGCCGGATTGAGATTGGTTTTTGGAGAACGGCGCGAACATTTGGCAGGTCCGTCCCTGCTTCTTCTAAACGGAAACTGTCACCGGAGAGCAGCATCAGCGGTAAATTCTGACGCAAACTGTGTAGTTTTCGGGAAAACTGTTGGCCGGGGACCATTGGCATGGTGGAGTCACTGATGACCAGATCAAACCGCTCAGGGTTTTGCTGGACCGCCTCCAAGGCGGCCTGCCCACTGGCAAAGGGGCTAACTTGATAGCCCAGTTTTGTGATCGCTGTGGTGAGAAAATCCAGGACGATCTCTTCATCATCGACCAGCAACACCCGTTCTCGACCAGGCTTAGCCGGCTCGGTGAACTGCTCAACCGGTCGAGCTTCTTGCTCGATGGTAGGCAAGAATATTTCAAATGTTGTGCCCTGGTTTGGGATGCTCTCGACCGTGACAATCCCGCCGTGGCTTTCCACAATACCGTGGACAACCGCCAGGCCTAGGCCGGTACCTTTGCCCACTTCTTTGGTTGTAAAGAAAGGTTCAAAAATACGGGCTCGCGTATCCGCATCCATGCCCTGCCCAGTATCCGCAACCGTCAATTTAACATACTGGCCCGATAAGCCCGGCTTTAGCTCCTTGAGGAGAACCTCATCCGGCCGAACTTTTTCCAGCTTGATGGTTAAGGTTCCCCCTTGCTGCTCCATCGCGTGAAAAGCATTGGTACATAGATTCATCAAAACTTGATGAATCTGCGTCGGATCAGCCATAACCGGAGCACAATTCTGATCAATCTGGACCTTAAAATCAATGATATTGGGAAGCGATGGTCGTAAGAGTTGTAAAGCTTCAGTAACCAGCAAAGCTATTTCGATCGGCTCCTTTTGTTGGTCCATTTTCCGGCTGAAAGCCAACATTTGCAACACCAGATCTTTGGCTCGGTTGGCCGCCTTTAGAATACTTGCCATGCTGTCGCCAGTTTGAGACTCCGGTGGCACCTCTTGCATCGCCAGTTCAGCGTGGCCCACAATCGGGGTTAACAAGTTGTTAAATTCATGGGCGATCCCACCGGCCAGGGTCCCAATCGTTTCGAGGCGTTGAGCCCGGTGGACTATCTCTTCAAGCTGCTGCTTTTCTTGCTCTAATCTTTTTAGTTGGGTGTTGTCCTGCTTAATGGTCAGTAAATGGGTAACTTCGCCTTCGCCATTGCGGATAGGGCTCATTGAAGAATTTACCCAATACAGGTCTCCGTCCTTCCTTCGATGGCAGAACTCACCCTGAAACGTTTCGCCGGAGGCCACCGACTGCCACATCTGCTCGTGTAATTCCGGCGAAGTAAACTCGGTTGTGAAAATATGCGGCGTTTGATTTCTAATCTCTTCGAGGGAGTAGCCACTAAGCTGGGAAAAGGCCGGATTGGCGTACTGAATCTTTCCGTTTCTATCGGTAATCAAAATAGAGTAGGGGCTCTGTTTCACGGCTTCAGATAGGATCTGCAGTTTTTCTTCCGCTTGTTTACGTTCGGTCACATCGTGGATAATAGCATACAACAGGGATTGGCCACCGAGGGTAATGGGTCCGTAGAAGACCTCGACCTCGCGAATTTGGCCGTCGGCTCGCTGCTGCTGTTTAGACACGATAAAGGTAGTACCCACCAACTCGGATACCGGGTATCCATAGAAGTCACTCGCCACTTGATTGGCATCTACAATCCGGGAGGTTTCCGGATCGAGCAGCAGAATCATGGCGTGATTGTTATCAAAGAGACTTTGATAATTGGCTTTGCTCTCGTACATGGCCAATTCAAGACGCTGCGACTCTGCCTGGGCTTGTTCCAGCCGCAACACCCGCCGCTGCAACGCCCGGAGTTTGAGCTGCGTCTTGATGCGGGTCTGCAGCGCTTTGAGGTCATAGGGTTCGGCAAAGTAATCAACCGCGCCAGACTCAAAAGCCTGGGCCTTCTCCTCGGCATCAAACTGCTGGCTAATGATGATGACCGGAATATCGTACAGCCTGGGGTACGATTGAAGTTTTCGGCAGATTTCGAAGCAACTGGTTTTGGGAAGATCGGGCGTGAGAATGACCAGATCGGTCCACTTGTTGAGGGCCAAAGCCAGGGCTGAAACGCCATCTTTCACTGTCTTGACCTGATAATTTTCTTGGTCAAGGATAGTGGTCAAGAACGGCAATCTAGCCGGTTCTGGGGTACCAATAATAATATAAGGTCGTCTATTAATCATAACAATATTAAAATGCCCCTCTACTGCCTCAGCAGGCGAAGAAGATGTTTCATCGTGGCTGATGTAGGGTAATACTTCTCGCCAAAAAGGCATTTAGTTTCGGTCATCATACAACAACTTAGGCTCTGGTGTATAGAGGCAAAAGTCACTTTTTTCCCCGGTACCTTTGTGCATATTTTTTTCCCGAAGGTCAATTTTTTTAAGGTACTTTTGTCATCTCTTCAGCCGTCTATTTTGGAACACCCCCTTTCACCGACTATAATATCTCTTAATCCACGTTCGGAGCGTCATATGAATCTACTCATTCGCTGGGTGGTGACCAGTCTGGCTTTATTTGCTGCCGCCTGGCTTGTGCCTGGCATCCAGGTTGATGGTAACGCTTGGGTAATCTATATTGGGACGGCCGTGATTTTGGGGTTAGTCAACGCCTTAATCCGCCCTCTGTTAACGCTCCTTACCTGCCCGCTCATCCTCCTCACGCTTGGTCTGTTTACCTTGGTGATCAATGCCTTGATGCTGTGGTTGACCTCATATCTGGCGGTCAATTTCTTTGGCGTCGGCTTCTATGTCGATGACTTCTGGGCCGCTTTCTTGGGGTCAGTTATCGTCAGCGTCGTGTCGATTGTTTTATCCGCGGTTTTGAAGGATGAGAAAAAATAGTAGGGGAGGAAACGGATGTCTACTTTGAGCGATGATTTAGAAATCCTGGAACAGATGACCACCGGCATGCGCGACTATCTAAGCAGCGGGTCGATCTACAGCAAAAAGATCGATCGAGAATTAATGTATTTGACCTTAGGCGGCTACTTGCTTCGCCGGCACCGCCTGGCAGCGCTGCGCGACCGGCTCGATGCCGGCCAACAAGCTCGCCTCAGCGCCGCGTTGGAGAAGTTCGAGCTGCTGCAGCGGGTCCAAGGTGGCGACGTCGCCCGCAAGGCCCTGCAAGAACTGCAAGCTCGCTTGCGGGAGTGGGAGCAAGCCCTCACCGAACTGTTTGATGGCCGGCCCAGTCTGGCTATCTACCGCAATGATGTCGAGAAACGGGCCATGATCGAAGCCCTAGTCGCTGAGTTAGAACAGGCCGGCAACTTACTCAAGCCGGAGCTGCTTAGCCGGCGCGACCGGCTCGATCAGCGGCTGCGCAGTCGCTGGCAAGCCGGCGAGTTTCTCTGGCCCGCTAACTACCAAGCGGCTTACCCGCCAGAGACATTTTGGTGGCTCTACGGTGAGCCTGTTTAGACAATGCCGTTAAAACTCATCAAAAGTTTGCAGCCTGGGCTGTAAAAGTGCCGAGTCCCAAGGACAGCCAAGACTGACATATTGACTCCCGGTCAACCCGCGCTCTCGCTCTGCCCGGCCTCACGCCGCTTGAAATAGCGCGAGATGGCGAGACTGAGGCCAAAGATCAGCGCTCCAAAAGCCAGCACCCAGGGATTAAACTCCGGCGTTTTTCCGGCCAGCAAGTCCGTAATACTAATCGAGGCCCCGAAGGAGACAAAAGCAATCGTCCCCGGCACCGAACCCACAAAGGTAGCCAGGATGAACTGTTTCCAATCGATACGCAGGAAGCCGGCCAGATAGTTGACCAAGTCGTAGGGTAAAAAGATAAAGCGCATAATCATAATTGTTTCAAAACTGTTGTGCCGCATGCGACCGGCATAGCGTTGGATAAGGCCGCGCTTGTCGCCTTCCCCTTCTGTAAGTAGTCCCTGACCAAAGTAGCGCCCCACCAGGTAAGCCACAGTCGCCGAGGTGTTGCTGGCGATAACAGTGTAAATGACGGCCAAAGCCAGGTTCCAAACGGAACCGGCCCCAAAGACCGCGCCCGAGGCGATGGTTAAGGCCGCCGCCGAGAAAAAGACCAGCGGGCGCAGCGCGTAGATGAGAATGTACAAAACCGGCCCCAGCGGCGAAGCCAGCAGTTCCACAATTTCTGCCAACGCCAGCGCCGGGGTCAAGTTGTTACTCAGGTAGTACCAGGCATAGCCGCCGAGTAAGACCAGCCAAATACTGAGCGCGACCAACTTTTGGCCATGCTGGCTCAAAAATGTCGGTTGAGGCGGCTCGCTGGCCTGCTGTGGACTTTCGTTCTCTTCAAGTTTGCCTTCAAGCTTTGCAATCATTCGGACCTCCTTGACTTTGACCGTTATTGTACGGGTAGATTGTTACAGAGAGCTTACGCAGAGACCAACGCCCTTGCCTGCAACCTCCTAATCGTAAGGCCAAAGCCGAAAAATTGATGTAAGTTAGCTCACCTTAGGAAGGACGCTTCGAGCAAACCGCTTGCTTAGAAGCGGTTATCGTTCGAGGTGGGGGCCAAGCTCGCGTTGTAGAAACTCGGCCATGGCGTCGGCCGCTAGACGATGACCGGCCGGCGTCCAGTGCTGATCGTGGCGAAAATGGAGCGGCGGCGTCTCAGGTCGACCCGCCGCCTGGCGAAAGACCGGCACGAGGTCGAGATACGGGATGTTTGCGGCCTCAAGAAAGGCTGTCAAGCGCCGGTTAGGGGCCTCGAGATCGAGATTGAGCGCTTGCATGCCCGGATTGCCGGTCAACGTGCGCTGCCACGCTTCGCTGTAGATCTGCTCCGGCGCGCCGATCAGGACCACGGCCAGCCGGGAGCCGCGGGTGGTCACCTCATCGTTTAGGCGGGTGATAAGCGCCTCGGTCAAAGCCCAGGCGGCGGCAAAGCGCTCGTCGGGGGGCTCTTGGTAAATAAAAAAGGGCACGGGTACACTGGGGTTACTGGCCCGGATGACCGCCTCGCCGCCCAGGATACCGCTGGGACCGATCGCCTTGACCACCGGCGGAATATCACGCAGGTAGGGCATTGCCAGGCGGTACAGGGCCGACCAGGTCCAGAGGGTATCGGCCACGGCGAGCAGCGGCGGTGCGGTTTCTTCGGCCAGGATCGCGGTAGTTTGCTGCGGATTAGCCGTTAGGGCGGTACGTTCCAGAGATTCTTGCCCCGGCGGGGGGATCAGCCCCCCGCCGGGAGAAAGGCTGAAGAACTCCTTCTGCTGCCGGCCGCCGTTGCGCTCGATTTCGAGAGGACCGTAATTGTTGACGGCATCGTTGCGGATAAAGAAAGCTAGCAGCACCACGTCTGGCTCGTAGCGAAAGCCCTCGGCCACGTAGAAGATCGATTCCTGATCGGTGCCCCAGCCGCCCACGCCGGCGTTGATAACCTCCACCGGTCGGGCCAGCGGGCCGGCCAACAGTTGCTCCAACTGTTTGGCATAGGTCTGATCGAGGTCGACCTGCAGCGCTTCGCCAAACGAATCGGCCAGGGATAGGATCCGGACAGCGTCGTTGGGGTTATCATAGCCAATCTCGCGGTCCCGCAGGCCACGGGCGTTGATCCGGACCTCGGCCGTGAACTCGTTAAAGTCGCTGTGGAAAGTACCACCGCTGTGGGGAATATGCCACCAGCCAAAGAGCGGATGATGCTCCCAAATGGAGGGATTCGGCACCGGCGGGGGGGCCAGCCCCAAGAGCCGGACTCCGATTTCTAGCATTAGTAGCGGAAACAGCAGCCCAAACAACAACAAGGCGAGGCGGGTTAGCCAGCGTGAAACCATTCCGGGCGTTGAGCCGACGAGTGATGAGGGTGGAGATTTGATAGCCATAGCTTCGCCGGATCATACTTGGCTTGGCTAATTCCGCAATTTTAGAAGAGCCTGCGCCTACGCGTCACTACCGGCCAGTTTGATCAAGCGGTCCTTAACAATCTCGATCACCGGCTTGTTTCGCTCGACCTGAACATACCGGCCAGCCCGCTTATCCTCACTCGCCCGCTCATAGACGTCGATCAGTTGTCGAGCCCGGACCAAGGCGTCACACGACTCGGCCTTGTGGCGAGCACCTTCACCGAGGCGCTGCCGGAGCGCCTCATCATCGAGCACGCGCTCGATCGCTTGGGCCAAAGCGTCAGGATGGTTCGAGGTGAGCAAGCCGGTCTGACCATGGTCCACTTCATCACGCGTGCCGCTCGCATCCACGGCCACGACCGGCAGCCCGGCGGCCATTGCCTCCATGGTCACCAGGCCTTGCGTCTCGGTCATAGAGGCAAAGCAAAACAGGTCGGCTGCTTTCAGATAGGCCGGCACCTGGTGAAAGGGCAACCGGCCCGTAAACTCAACCTGCTGGGCAATCCCGGCTTTGCGAGCCTGTCTTTCCAGGCGTTTACGCTCATCGCCTTCACCGATAAGGACCAGCCGGACATCGGCCTGGCGCTGCATGACTTGGGCAGCGGCGGCCAGCAACGTCTGCCAATTTTTCTCTTTGGCCAGGCGGCCCACGGAAATCAGCACTTTAGCCTGACCCCAGCCTCGCTTCAGCCGAACTGCCTGGCCATCGGCCTGGCGATAGATGTCGAGATCGAGACCGGTCGGAATAACGCTGACGCCATCGGTAACGCCATAATCTTCGGCCAGAATCTGGCGCATACTCTGGCTCGGCACAACGATGTGCTGGCAGTGGCGCATATAGTCGCTGATGATGCGGTCGATGGCCCCTTTGACCAGTTCCTGGCTCAAGGCGACATAGTGGCTGTAGTCCCGGTAGCGAGTGTGAAAGGTGAAGACCAGCGGCAGGTTAAGATCACTGGCCCGCTTGGCCGCGCTACGTCCTAACAAGAAGGGGTGATGACTGTGAATCACGTGTAGTTTGAGCGAGGGCAGTAATTTATCGACAAAGGGCGAGAAGGGGATCGCTAGGGGAAAGTCATTAGGGGTGGGAAGTTCGAAGACCGGATAGCGAAAAATGAAAGGCTCGGTATCCACATAGTCGCCGGCGTCTTGGGCAAAAATAAAGACGAGATGGTTCAGATCGGTCAGCGCCTGCCGGAAAGAGCTGATGGAGCGCACCACTCCGCTGACCACCGGATGGTAGGTATTGGTGAAGTGCGCTACATGAAGGCGATCGAGCATAACTCCCCCTTGTAATATTAAAATAAGGGCACGAATATCAAAAATGAGCTACGGGTTCGCCCGCCAAACGGCGTTGGTAGACATAGTGGGCATAAACCACCATCCCGGCACTCCAGGTTAGGGGCGCTTCTGAAGTATACCAAAAAGACGAAAGATAGTTTCCATTAGGGGCGTAGACTTCGTGTACCGCCCCGTCACGGACGATGACCGTGGACATTCGCTGGAGGAGGGCGGCAGCCTCGTCCAGCCGATCCATGCGCGCTAAGGCGATAATGTGCCAGGCCCCCAACCACAACCATGCCGCGGACGTGTGGTAATGGGGTATCCCGCCCAGGTGATTTTCAATCGCGATGAAGCGGCGCGGGTAGGGGCGATGGGTAGTCCGGGTAGGCACCGGGGCAGCCATACCAAACTCATTCATCTTATCCAAAATTGCGTGAGCCTGCGCCGGGCTGGCCATCTCCCATACGATGGCCAAAAGATTGCCGCTACTGCTTAGGTTGTCAAAAATTTTGTTCGTCACATAGTAACCCAGATCCGGTCGCCAAAAGTGGTCATCAATGGATTGCTTGAGATACTCGGCGCGTTGAGCGAAGTAGTGCTGATCGGCCGTTTGCCCAAACGTGGCCGCCGCATGAGCCATATCGTGCAGCGCCTTCCAATAAAGGACGTTAGTGTATAACACCCGCCCGCGCCGGGCAATACTGTCCGCCCAATCGGCGAAGGCGGCTTGGTGCAGCAGACCATCTGCCTCCAGGCCATGCGTCTCCAACCAACTGATCGCTTTCTTCAGAGCGTTCCAGTTATCGTGCATAAAGGCAGCATCGCCGGTGCGGTGAGCATAATTAAGCATCCCGATCACCAGAATAGCGTTGCCATCGAGAGAAATGGTGTTGTGCGCGGTAACATACTTAGGCTTGATCGGGGCGTGATTCGGCTGTTCCCGGCCAAACAGCGAGTGCAAGTAGCGATCCGCCACACTGGTGGAGTGAACCTTGACCGGAAATTGGCCGGACGGGCGTTGGTTTAACAAAAAGACTTCAAAGGACTCCTTGACCGCCTGCCATTCACCCAGTTCGATTAAACCGAAGCTGGCAAAACCTAAATCACGCGCCCAAGGCTCCCGAAAATTACGCAAACCGGCACAAAGCACCAGTTTTTCTTGTCCGTCCAACAGACAACGGCGCTCAATTCCGGCGCGGAGGTTAGCGGCTGCAATCTGCAGCGCTCTCGCTTCAACAGTAGGAAATGTCTCCAGGTTGGCCGGAATTGCCGACCGCTTTAACAGCGGCTGCCGTAGGAGGCGTTGGCCGTAGCCAAATACTTTCCAGAACAAAATGCCAAAAACGCTCGCCAATAATGTCCAAAGGCCGATGATGAACCAGGTGTTACGTTGTCGGGTTACTTCCATAATGAAATTCGCTAGTCTACTTTCTTGAATAGGATATCTTTTTGGCGTTACTTCTATTATGGCCGGCCTGAGCAGACCGGTCAAGTTGGTCGCTCATGCACTTCGCCATTGATGAAGAAGACTGAGGTTGGTTAACGGAGACAGGCAAGCAAAAAAGAAAAAGGGCCGAGTCTGTGACCCGGCCCATCCTAAGGAGAACTAATGACATCAAACAGGGGGAGGCTTAACAACCTATGCTTTGAAGTATAGCCCTATTAAATTAGGAAGTCATAAGCAATTAATTTGAACTTTACATGAATTGGCCGGCGTTCGTAATGCGGATCGTAATGTTAGTCTGATATAATAAGAGATAAGTCCAGAACAATAGGTACTGGATCTCCTCTCTCTCTATGCGGCCGCTCCAAGAAACTTGGAGCGGCACTTTTTTTAGACTGTCACTAAGGCAACCAGGCCGGCCGGTTACCGGAAGGCACAAGGTTCCGCACTTCGTCAGTTTCAACATCATACAACCAGAGGCTTGGGGTGCTATCGATCTCGCGTAGGGGGAAGCGCTGAAAGGCGATGGCGCGACCGTCGGGTGACCAAACGGGTAAGCCGTGGTGCAGGTCCGTATCGTCGGTCAGGGCGCGAGCTTCGCTGCCGTCAGCACGGAGCAGCCACAACTGCTTGCCCATCGACGCTCCGGCCGCCTTGCGCGTAATGGCCAGCCACTCCCCATCCGGCGACCAGGCCGGCGAGGTATCTTCTACAAACTGCCCCTGACCGGTGAGGTCCACCAGTTCACCGCCGGTCGGCGAGGCTTTAAGCAAATGCACCGAAAAGCCTTCATCCGCGCGCTGGATATCTGCCACCAGCAGCGCGTCACCCTGCGGACTCCAAACCCCCGCGCTACCCAGCCGGCTGGGCACCAACACGCTGCGGCCATCGTCAACATTGTAAACCTGGACCCCCTGACTACTGGGAGCGATGAAGGCCAGCCACTGTCCATCGCGCGACCAAGTTGCGCCATAGCCGATAATCTGATTATCATCAAAGACAGCGACCGTATCGCCGGTCACAAGATCAAGCCACCAGAGGCGAGGCGGGCCGGGCGCCGCACCCGGCACAAGCATTACCCGCCGCTCATAAATAAGACTGTCGCTGTTGGGTCGCCATGCGGTACCGGTGCAAACCGCCTCAGGACACAGCAGCAGGGCCGACCGCTCCCCTGAGACCAAATCAATCAGCCACAGGTCACTGCCGCCATCTTCACGCAGCGCGCCGTAGGCGACCCGAGCGCCATCAGGCGAGACGCTATAATCAAAAACCCCAAAAGCTTCTTGGGTCAGGGGAGAGGGAGCGCCGCCCCTAGCGTTAATCACAAAAAGCTGGTCGTTACCGGCTTCGTCCTTGCTCACGTAGAGCAACCGGGGCTGGCCGGTACGGAACTGCCAAACTACCGGCTCTCGCAGCGAACGGCCTCGTTCAGCGGTTATGATATCTTCAGCAAGACGAACCTGATACATTGTGTCAGCCTGAAGGGGTCGATCAGGCGTAAAAGACACAGTTGATCCTTCCCATCGGGTTGAGCCGGTGATGGGGGGGGTAATGGTCAGCGGGTTGCTTCCTGACGCAGCCTGAAGCGGCTGATCGAAGGTGACCTTGATGGAACTACGCGTTGATACTTGCGTCGCATCTTCAGCCGGATTGAGACTGATAACCTGCAAACCGATCCGGTCACCACGCCACACAATCAGCCCGAGGACGAAAAGCAGCCCCCCCACCACGCTGAGGACAAGACCATCGAAGCGAGTAAAATTAAAACGAGTTAAGACAAGCGGCATTAGAACGGGTAAAGATAGGGTTGGCTCGGAATTTCAATGGGTGTGACCGTGTCTGCCAGGATAAGCGGCATCGGTTCACCGCTAAACTCACCGGGTTCAAAAATCCCCGAGACTTCAACCCACTGATCCGCCTCGAGTTGAGGGCTGTCTGGCCAGTGCACCACCATACCCAACGGCGCGGCATCGGCGGCGCAGCAACTGAGGACAAAGCGGCTGACCATAAATTCATCTTGACCAAAGCGTTCGTCGCGATAGACAAAGCCGCTGACTTTTACCGCTTCGCCGGCCAACGATGACCGGTCAGAGACAGAACGAAACTCCAAGACCCAGTCAAGAATGTTTCGTTCGGCCTTTGGCTTAGAGAGGATTTGCTCGCTCTCCGGTGCGGCGGCTGAAGTCAGCGATTCGAGGCTTATGTCACGGTTAGTCATCGCTGCTGCCCCCAGTGGGCGAGGGGGGATGAGTAGCCCCAACACCATCGGCGAGGCAATGAGGATGAGACCGGTCCAACTCAATGAAGCGCCATGAGCATGACCCGTGCCGTGATCATGCTGGGGCTGATGCTCGTCGAGATCGGTCCGGAAGCGATAACTGAAGCCCAGGATCAACAGGCCAATGATAGCGAAAACCGTCAGTAAGAAGAAGCGTTGATTGATATAGAAAAAGAGATTACCCATCAAAACTCGGCTCAACAGGAAAAGACTCAGGCCGATCAATATCCAGGCTTTAACTCCAAATTTCATTTATCACTCTGCCCAATTATTTTGATAAGCCACACCGGCACTTTGTCCATCTCTTTAGGGATTATATGTTGGGTAGTTTGGCTGTCAAACCAATTAGAGGCAAATTTACACTCAATAAGCTATTGTGGTGCTATTGAACAGAAAATGGCATAATACGAAGGTCTGTTTATTACTTGGGAGTCCCCAATAATGGATTTTGGAAACCTGCCTGCCCCTAACCAGGCTGCTGATTTAGTGAACAAACGTTACCAATTGTTGGCCCAGATTGGCGCCGGCTCAATGGGTGTCGTTTATCGCGCCTTTGACCGGCTCACCGGCACCACAGTAGCTCTAAAGCGTCTCATCGCCGAGTCGGACTCGGCGCGCAGTGAGGTCTTTGGCAATAACGACGATTTGCGGTTGCTAATGGCGCGCGAGTTCAAATCCCTGGCCGCCTTGCATCATCCCAATGTTATTAGCGTCCAGGACTACGGCTTTGATGCAGAGCGGAAGCCGTACTTTACGATGGAACTTTTGCACCAAGCTGACACTATTCTCCAGGCTGGAACCGGCCAAACGGATAAGGGCAAAGTGGAGTTGCTGGCCCAGGTACTTCAAGCCTTGGCTTACCTCCACCAGCACGATATCATCCATCGCGACCTAAAACCCTCAAACGTTTTGGTCAGGGCCGGGCAAGTCAAGTTGCTTGACTTTGGGCTGGCTACAATTGTGGGACAGGGCGGAGGTGTGTCCGGCACTCTGGCTTACTTGGCCCCGGAGGTTCTTGAAGCGGCCCCGGCCGGCCGGGCCGCCGACTTGTATGCTCTGGGCATGATCGCTTATGAGCTCTTTGCGGGACACCATCCATTTGATACTAGCAACCCCAGCGCTTTAATTGACGCCATTCTAGACGAGACTCCCAATTTTGACCTACCGAGCATCCCTCCGCCCATTGCTCAAGTCTTAAAAGTCCTGCTGACCAAAGAGCCTGAAAAACGTTATAGCGATGCCCGAGCGACGATCCGCGCCTTTAGTGAAGCTATTCAGGAGCCGCTGCCTCAAGAAACGCAAGAGACACGCGAGAGTTTTTTGCAAGCCGCTCAATTTGTGGGGCGAGAGCCTGAGTTGGCTAAACTGGAGCAGGCCCTGACTGAAGCGGTGGCCGGGCAAGGAAGCGCCTGGCTGGTGGGGGGTGAAAGCGGGGTCGGTAAAACTCGCCTGGTGGATGAAGTTCGGGTGCAAGCGTTGGTTCAAGGCTTTGTGGTGCTTAGTGGTCAGGCGGTCAGCGAAGGGGGAAACCCGTACCAGCTTTGGCAAGAATTTGTCCGCTGGCTGATCTTGCTAACCGATCCCGATGATTTGCAAACCGGTGTTTTGAAACCACTAGTGCCGGATATTGAGACCCTGCTCGGTCGCGAGGTACCCAATGTCCCGGACCTCGAACCCGAGGCGGCCCAGACACGACTCCTGATGGTCCTCATCGACCTGGTCCAGCGCTGTGCGGTGGCCCAGCCTACCATGATAGTCCTTGAGGATCTGCAGTGGGCCAGGTCAAACAGTTTGGTTGTCTTGCGCTGGTTCAATCGCCTGGTCACGCGCGAGAGTTTACCCCTGGTTATCCTGGCTACCTTTCGCACTGATGAAACACCTGACCTGGCCAGGAACTATCCAGAGATGAACCTAATCGAGCTTGGTCGCCTGACCACAGAAGCGATCGCCACGTTGAGTGTTTCGATGCTGGGATCGGCGGGAACGCGGCCGCAAATCATTGAATTTCTGCAAGAGCAAACGGAAGGCAACACCTTTTTCATCGTCGAGGTGATGCGGGCTCTGGCCGAGGAAGCAGGCCAACTTGATCAAATTGCCCAAATGCCTCTGCCTACGCAAATCTTTGCCGGCGGTATGCGCCAAGTGGTCGAGCGCCGTTTGAGCAGCCTACCTGAAACGGCCAAACCCCTCCTCCACTTAGCCGCTGTTGCCGGGCGCGAGCTAGATTTGCCGCTTTTGACTACTGCGGCTCCAGAACAGGATATCGAACAGTGGCTTGCTACCTGTGCCGATGCGGCGGTGTTGCAGATCCAGGACCAACGCTGGCACTTTGCCCACGACAAGCTGCGCCAGGGTGTACTTTTGGGGCTAGGAGCCGAGCAGCGAAAAGAGCTTCACCGGTTGATTGGGGCGGCGATTGAGCAAGTATATGCCAACCAACTGGCTCCGCATTCGGCCGACCTGGCTTTCCACTATCATGAAGCCGCCGAACCCGAACTCGAGTGCCGCTTTGCTCGACTGGCTGGGGAACAAGCTGCCATCCAATTTGCTAACGATGAAGCTGTGGCTTATTTGAGCCGGGCTTTGGCCCTAACCGCTGAAACCGACTCCGTCGAACAGTACGATCTTTTGTCAGCGCTTGAGAAAATCTACGAATTGCGAGGCCAGCGCGATGCTCAATCCCAAGCTCTCTCAACGTTAGAACGTCTGGTCAAGGCTTTGGATGATGATCGCAAGCGATCGGGGCGACCCCTACGTTGGTCTAACTTTGCCGAAGTCACCGGCGACTACCGGGCCGCCATCAGCGCCGCCCAAGCCGCCATTGCCCTGGCCCGGACTGCCGGGGATACTCCACGCGAAGCCCGGGGCCACTTATACTGGGGACGAGCGTTGTGGCGGCAAGGAGACTTTAGTTCAGCTCAAACCCAGCTTGAGCGCGCCTGGGACCTGGCCGGGGGTGATCCGGTGGCCGAGGCGAACAGCCTCCGCATCCTTGGTTTAGTGGCCTGGAATGGAGGCGATTTGGGGCGAGCTCGAAGCTACTTTGAACAGGCGCTCATGATCTGCCGCCAGATTGGGGATCGCCAGATAGAAGGCAAAGTCCTTAATAATCTGGGGATCATTTCAGCGCAACAAGGCGTTTATCTTGGAGCCGAAGACTATTTTGAGCAAGCCCTACACATCTGTCGCCAGATCGGCGATCGTCAGGTGGAAGGCAATATTCTCAACAATTTGGGGATAGTCTCCGGCTACCAGGGCGACTATCTGAGTGCCGGCTACTATTATGAACAGGCTTTACAAATTAAAGAGGAAATTGATGACCGCGAGGGCCAAAGCATGGTCCTTGACAATTTAGGCGACGCCTTTAAGTACCAGGGCGAGTACGCTCAGGCCACCCATTACTTTGAGCAATCGCTGCAGATCAGGCAAGAAATCGGCGAACGGCTGGGAGAGGGGAACACGCTCAACAACCTCGGCAGCGTGGCCGATTACCAAGGCGATTACGCCAGCGCCCGGGCGTATTTCGAGCAGTCTTTAGATATCAGACGCGAGATTGGTCATCGGCAGGGCGAAGCGGAGAGTCTAGCTTATCTTAGCTTGCTGTGCCACCATGAAGGCCATGATGATGAAGCCCTCAACTACGGCGAGCAGGCGGTCCAAATTGCCAATGAAGTGGGCGATCAGCACCTGTTAGGTAACGCCTTGACTCATATGGGCCATGCCTTAGTTAATCAGGGGCACCTAGCCGCGGCGGCTGAGGCTTATCAACAAGCGTTAACTACCCGCCGAGCGTTGGGGGAACATAATCGAGCCCTAGAGCCCCTGGCCGGTCTGGCCCGTGTTTTTCTAGCTCAGGCTAATATCCTCCAAGCTCTGGACCTGGCCGAAGAAATCTTAAGCCACATTGCCCAACAAACGGTAGATGGCGCTGAAGAGCCGTTGCGGATTTACTTAACCTGTTATCAAGTTCTTAAAACCAGTCAGGATCAGCGGGCTCAGGAGGTACTTGATGAAGCGTGCTTTCTCCTCGAAGCGCGGGTCAGCAAGATCACGGATGAGCGCATGCGCCGGTCATTCTTGGAAAATGTGGCGGTCCACCGCGAATTGAGAGCCTTATCGGCAGCCGTGAAGTAGCGACTACGCCTCCGCCGGTGATCGAGGTAGGGTGAACATAAAGCTGGATCCAGCCCCCAGCTCACTCTCAACCCAAATGCGCCCACCGTGCATCTCAACCAACTCACGGCAGATGGCCAGGCCAAGGCCCGCCCCTTGTCGCCGCCGTTTGGCATCTTGATCAACCTGTTGAAAGCGCTGAAATAGCCGCCCCACTTGGTCGGCGGCGATGCCCTCGCCCGTGTCTTTTATTCCTAGCAGCATTTCCTGTCGATCCGCCTGGTATCGAGCGAATAAGGTTACACTCCCCTGAGCGGTGAACTTATGCGCATTTGAAAGCAGGTTGAGGAGCACCTGCCGAATGCGGAGAGGATCGATATAAAGATGCGGTAACGGTGGCGAGATATTTAGCTCAAAGGTTACCTTTTCCGGCCAGGGCAGCCCCAGGCCTACATCATAGACGTTCTGCAAAAACTCATGCATCGAAACCATTTCCCGCTCCGAGCTGAGCCCACCTGTTTCAAGCTTAAACAGGTCAAACAGATCGTTGGTTAAACTTGAAGTATGTTGCGTAGCCTTTAGCGATTTGCCAATCCATTCAAGCTGGTTGGGATTGAGAGGACCCAACCCTCCTTCTTGCAGGAAGGACAAAGATGCGGTCACAATCCCAAGTGGCGCCCGCAAATCGTGGGCCACATTGCTGAGCCAGACCGTGCGCAAGCGGTTCGCCTCGATCACCTCCGACCAACTTCGCTCGAGCTCTTTGGTGCGAGCCGCCACCCGGGCTTCAAGCTCGTCATTGATGGCGGCATTTTCGATGGCAACAGCGGCCTGGTTTGCAAACAACGTGAGCGGGGGTAAGTCATCTTCCTTAAAGCGATTTCGAATCGAGCGGTTTTCAACGTAAATCGCCCCGATGGTCTCTCCCCGAGCCACAAAGGGCACACACATAATCGAGCGAAGTTGGAGACAGATGACGCTTTGAGCGGTGCCAAATTGGGGGTCGTTAATAGCATCACGAATTATGACTGACTTACCCGACTCCACCACTTCATTAAAAACCGACTTACTGATGGGATCATCTTCGTCAACCAACGTCTCACCGCCTTGGCCCCGTTTGACCCGAATCTCCAGGGAGCCATCGGATTGGACCAGGACGATATAACCTCGCTCGGCACCCACCAACTGAATGGCTTCATCGATCACATAATTCAGCAGAGGCTCCAACGCCCGAGTTTCGGCCATGTGCCGGCTGATATCGAGGATCCTCTGCAAGAGACTCTGTTCCATCTGCTGCCGCTTGGTTTTTGGATCGACGGCTGCATCGGACGGTCCCCCTCGGGCTAAGGCTTGGGGTCTGGTCGGCGCATTTTCGAGAGGGCGATAACTACCGGATATGGTTCTACTTTTTGGTGAAATCATTTTTGAATATCTCCGTCCGATCTATCTAGTTCATTTTCGCACATTTGAGCGGGAAGAGAAAGGAGGTTATTCCCTACTTTTACAGCAAAAAACCCCTATAATTTAGGGGTCTTTTGCCCTGACTCTAAGTTAGGGGGCTTTTGCACCGCCTCTTGACGGATTGAAGCGCCAATACAGTTTATTTCATAATCACCGGAAAATAGAAGATCTGCGAGCCGCCGGAGTTAATGGTCCCCCCCCCGCCGTTGACCGGACCATCTTCTTCAACCCAAAGCGGACTGGTCAGGCGGCGACCATCACCCGTGGACAAAGCTCCGATACCCCCGCCCCAAGAGTTACCGCCACCCCAAGAATTGCCGCCACCCCAAGAGTTACCGCCACCCCAAGAGTTACCGCCGCCCCAAGAGTTACCGCCGCCCCAAGAGTTACCGCCGC
>CALMIS010000211.1 GCA_937864185.1 uncultured Chloroflexota bacterium | reverse complement strand
TAATGCCCAAAATTTAGTAGATTGCGGGCTGGCGAAACCAACCCCAAAGCGAAAGTAATACCACAGGCACACGCAACTTAAAAAAAAGCCAGGATAGCAATTCATCTACAATTTTTTTGTTGGAGCTCATTTTACACTGCTCCACGAACTGCCCACGCACGGGCAATCAAGGCAATGGTCCCATCCGAACGCACTGGAAGTACGGTATGAAGCTGTTTCTCTAACCCTTTTCTCTGGTCATTACTCAGAGACTTTATGTAGCCAGGTGCCGGACCCTGTCCTCCCAAAAAGGGCGACCAGTAATCATCGAAATTTCTAAAAATAGTTGGAACATCAATAGCCCGAACCTCAACCTTTTTTAGATTTGCTTTTTCAAACAACCCTTCAAGGGTTGAGGGTTGGCAAAATGGAAAGCGTTCTCCTTCGTCCAATTCCTTAGCACGGGGATCAATCGCAATCGCTGCATCCCAGAAATAACGCAACATCTGCATCTTTTTTGCATAATCCCAAACATAGATAGCTACAACACCTCCCGTGCGGGTAGCTCGAACCATTTCCGTGAGAGCAACAAGGGGAACTGGAATAAAATTCAGGGCTAAACCTGAAACAACCACATCAAAGTTGCCTGTCTCAGTGGGTAACTTGCAGGCATCACCCACTTGAAATCTAAGGCGCGGGTCTTGATAGGTTTGTTGAGCAAAGACAATGAAAGTCTCTGAGGTGTCTACGGCCAGAACTGTCTGCGGTGTTGTTACTTCAAGAATTGATGAACTGAGTACCCCTGTTCCGCAGCCAACGTCAAGCCAACGTTGGCGTTCAGCCGGGGATAGCCACTCAAGAAACTTATGAGCCACCGGTCTACTCCAACGCCCTATGTAGAATTCATATGGATTTCCACTTTCCCAAGGATCAACTTGCACAGATATGCTCCGCTCTATATGCAAAGCGCCCTAACGCTCCGTTTCAGCTGCCTGCGTAGTAGCAAAGTATGGTTCACTATTATTGCTTATGTAGGCCCTAAATCCTCGGGTTCAACCCGTACCAGTACCCGCGCCTGCGGGCTGCCTACCAGTCCTGGCGAGGCCTCCTGGGACGACCAAACGTTCAATTCGAGAAACCGCTTAAATCGCTCGGCATCATCAACAGTGTCGAAATCCAGATCGATGAGGATATACTGGTTGTCATCGACGGGCTGATAGATGCGGTAGGCGCGGACGCCTCCTTTCTGTCGAGCTTCGGCGAACTTGCCAAACGCCGTCAGCCAAGTTTTTAGATCATTAATTGGATGTTCAATGTGAAGTGTTGCCATCTTTCCTCTTCTTTTTGTAACTCTGCGTTCATCCGCGTAACCCTTGATAAATCGCCTGGGCGATCTGCCGACCGATGACCTCTGGCCCGGCCTCGGGCGCGACCGTAAACGCGCCGCCGTTGAGCCGGGACAAATCGCTGCCCGGCGCCAAGGCGAGCGGCAGTTCCTGCTCCGCCAATAACTGGGCGAGTGAGCTTTCCACGGCCTCGCCAATCCGAGCGCGGTCGCCGGGGGGGAAGCCGTGGAGGATGAGGCGGTCGATATAGAGGTGGAAGGTGGGACGTGGGGCGTGGGGCGTGGGGCGTATCGATTCTGCTTCGTCTTTCGTCTTTCGTCCTTTATCCATTTTGCCAGCCCTCCACCTCGGCTTCGGTGAGCGATTTTTCCAGCTTGGCGTATTCCAGTTGGGCCGCGCGCAGCAGGTGCGGCATCCGCACCGGTTGGCCGGCGTCGGCGGCTAGAAAGGCGGCATTGAGGGCGATGTTGGCGATGTTGCCGCCGGCCACGTTGAGCCGGGCCAAACGAGCCGCGTCCAGCCCTTCGGTTGGAGTATCGGCGGGAAAGATGCGCTGCCAGATGCCGGCGCGGTGGGGGGGGGCGGGGAAAGGGAAAAAAACCACAAAAAGGAGGCGGCGCCGAAAAACCGGGGCGAGGGCGCGTTTTTTATTTGTGGTGGGAATCGCCAGGCCGCGATAGGCTTCCATGCGCTGCAACAAGTAGCTGACTTCGATGTTGGCGTAGCGGTCGTGGCTGTCTTTGACCTCGCTGCGTTTGCCGAAGAGGGCGTCGGCCTCGTCAAAGAGCAGCACCGCGCCGCCTGCTTCGGCCGCATCGAAGACCCGGCGCAGGTTTTTTTCGGTCTCGCCGATATATTTGCTGACCACCTGGCTGAGGTCGATCCGGTACAAATCGAGTCGAAGTTCGTTGGCCAGCACTTCGGCGGCCAGGGTTTTGCCTGTCCCGCTGGCCCCGGTAAACAAGGCGCTGAGGCCCAGACCCCGGTTGCTCTTGGCGGCAAAGCCCCAATGCTCGTAAACGGTCGCTCTCTGCCGGGTGTGGAGGGCAATCTGGCGCAAGGTACTTAATTGCAGTTCCGGCAGCACCAGATCTTCCCAACCGGCCGGCGAGTGGATGCGCTGGGCCAGGTCGTCGAGCCGGGGACGGGCTTGGGCGCGGCAGGCGTCCCAAAGGGAGGTTGGAAGGGTGGAAGGATGGAAGGATGGAAGGATGGAAGGATGGAGGCTTGGAGGGTTGGAGGCTTGGGCCTTGTTCATTGTTAATTGTTCATTGTTCCCTACCTTCTGACAACTCAACCAGGCGGCTTGGATGGCCGGGGCGCTGAGGTTGAACTGGGCGACCAGATGATCGACTTGGCCGTTGAGATTAATGGCGGCAGGGCCAAGCGTCTTATGCCACAGGGCGCGTTGCTCGGCGGGGCTGGCCCCGGCGACGTCGAAGCTGATGATCGGCCGGACGTGGGCCGGACGGCGCTCGCGGCTGGAGAGCAGCAGCAGCCCGCCCAGCCGCTCGACCAGCCAGGCGACGGTTTGGTCGCGGCTTGACTCGATAGGATCGTCAGCGTCAGCGTCAAGCAGCAGGGCGGTGCCACTCAAGATCACCTCGCGTTCCCACAACCGTTGCAGGGCTTCAAGCTCGCGCGGGTCCGTGGGCAATAACTGCACCGGCAAGCTGTAAAGAGCCAAGTCCAGACGAGCACAGGCGGCGGCGGCAATGGTTCGTTTTTCGACCGGGTCGGGTCCGCACAACTGCACTGCCGGCGATCCGGCGCGAGTCGACCAGAGGTCAACCAGGCGATCGGCCAGCGCCGCCTGAGAGGGCGCAAGTTCGACCTCGATTGCGACCGGTTCGACTAGGGCGCTCAAGCGGTCGTCCAGATAGGACAGGCCGGCCAGGTCGTGGAGAATGCGCTCGTCCAGGCGCAGCGGGCCGGCGATCAGCGACGGGGCCGGGCCGACTTCCAGCATACGCCAGTAGCGCAGCGGGGCCGAGGGCGTCACCGCGTTCCAGTGGGCGTCCGGCAAGACGGCCAGGGCCAAGCCAAAAGTGGGGTAGGGACGCTGTGGGTCGCCTTGAGCCGAGGCGATCAGGGCCGGAAAAGCGGCGTCGAGTTCCGGGCCGGCGGCCAACAAGAGCAGCGCCCGCTCAAACGGTGACAGGCCAAAGGCAGCGACCAGGCGCTCCAAGGCAGGCGGGTTGTCCCGGCTGGGCCAGGGAATTTCGGACGAGTCTGCCGGAATCGAAACCGGATCGGCGTATCGCGCCAGCCGCTCTTTGACCTGGTTGAGCGCCGCCGTTAAATAACGCTGGTTGGCGTCGAGCCAGTCGCTCATGTGATCGTCACCGTTGGGCCGATATACTGTTGGTAGGTCGGGCTGGTATCGTCATTGTCGATGATTAACAAGCTCTGAGCGCCATCGACCTGGACTCGCAGCAAAAAGTCACCGGTTGGGAAAGAGGCCGGAATTGGGAAAGCGAGGCTGGTTGTGCTCGGCGGGTCGCCGGCCGGCCGGGCCGGGATCGGAATGACCCGGTCGCCGATGAGGAGCGCGACCTCCTGGCTGCGTTCGACAGGCGGATTGAGGGTCAGGGTTAACATCGCCCCGCGAGCCACGTTGATCGGGGCGGGGGTGGTAATGGCCGGGGCCAGGGCAAAGGCGACCAGGTTGGAAACCGGGCCGCGATGCGGTTCGTGGGGCGTGCCCAAATCCAAATCGTGCCGCACCTGCACGGCCCGAATCCCGGCCGGCAGCGAGGCCGGCAGCGTGACCGTTAGCTCCCGGCTGTTGACAACCGTGGGTGTCGCCTCGACTGCGCCAAAAAACAGGCGCGTCAGCGGCGCGGCCAAATTTTGCCCGCGCAGAGTCAATAGGCTGCCGGGCGAGGCCACTTGCGGCGAGACGCTTTCGAGCAGGGGCTGTTGGAAAGGAATGGCTCGTACCTGGGGCGAGCGAACCGGCAGGGTGGCTTGAGTCTGGCGCCGGCTTTCGATCAGCACGACCGTGCCCTGGTACAAGACCGACAAGGCGTAGCTGGTCTGGAAAAAGACCGACCACAGCTTGGACAGCTCCTCCAGGCTGAGCGAGGTGGGTGTAAATTTGACCAGCTCGACCTCATCGGCCAGGTTGGAGTCGCCTAAAAAATGAGCCGGGTTGGCAGCCATAGCCGCGTTGATCACGCTCCGAATCTTCTGGCGGGAGAGAACCGGTTGATCGTGCATAGCGCGGACGGCGCTGCCCAGCAGTCGTTGCGGCTCGAGTTGGCCGTCGTCACCGTAAAAGGTCAGCAAATAGTGCAGGTCGATGGCGGCCCGGGGCTGCTGGACCAGGTCGCCGTTGGGCCGCCGGGTAGGGACGTCGGTGTTGCGCCAGGCCGGGTTGGGCGTGACCTGGTAGAGAAAGAGGTTGACGCCGGGGTCGGGTAGCTCGTTGGCCGGGGCGTTAGGCCGCACCGTTTTGACCGACGCGCCGGCCACATCGACGCTGACCGCATCGTCAATGATCTGGCGTAAGGTGGCGGTCACGGTCGCAATCGCCAAAAAATTACTCATCGCCGGCCTCCGGTCGAGGCCCGCAGATAATCTTCCAGCGAGAGTTTGGGTTCCGGCTTGGTCGGCGGCGCGGCTTTGGCCGGCGGCTCAAAGATGGCCCGAACCTCGACCCGGCCGATGGTAACATTGATACTGGGCGCGGGCGGCTCTGAGGCCGGCCTCGAAAAGCCATTCGCAAGAGACGGCCCAACCGTCGATGATGGCGCTGTTCGAGTGGGGAAGATTGTCGCCGGAAGAGGGTCGGGCGGAGCGAACAAAGGTCGGGTGGCGGTCGCGGGCGTTGAGTCGCGAATGGTCTGATCAGACCCAGAATCAGGCGCAGGTTGGGGGATCGCCGTACGGCGAGTCGGTTCCGGCGCGACCTGAGTCAGGCTGACCGCTAGGGTCAGGGGAGACTCGAGCCGGCGCGGGTGGTCGATTTTTGGCTCAGACTCGACTCGCGGCGGTTGCGGGCGGGATAGCGGCGCGTTCGGGGCCGAAACCGGAGCAGGGACCGGCGGAACGGTTCGAGGATGCGGCGAGTCTTCACCCCCCGGCTCAAGACTGGGCCAGGTCGGCTTGGTCTCTATGTTGGTCTCAACATCTGCCGGCGGGTTCGGCACGATGGCCGCCAGGCGTGGGGTGCCGGGCAACGGCTCAGACGGCTCAGCCGGGGCCAACGAATCGAGGGGGGGCGACTCGACGCGGGCTGGCGTCGCCGCATAACGGGAGGGGATCAGGGGTTGGACGGTGGGAACCTGGCCCCAGGCCCGTTCGACCAGTCGGGTTAGAAAATCAGCCATTGAACACCCATTCTAAATAGGCCTGTCGCCGGGTGGGGCCGAGGGCCAAAATTTGGGACTCGCTCCAGCCGTAGGCCAGGGCCAGGGTATGGATCTCGTAGAGTAGCCGCCGGGCCAGGGCGCTAATTTCAGTCCAGAGAAACGCCGTCGCCTCAAACAAAATCGACCAAGCGTGGCCGCAGACCGGACAGATCAGGCTGAGGTCGACCTCGGCCTGGGGGTCGCAAGCGGCCATGTGAGCGGCCAAAGCGGCGATGACCGACTCCGGCAAGGTCTCGGCCGCAACGTCGGCTCCGTCTCGCCGAACGTCGAGCAAACAGCGTTCCGCCAGTAAGCGGCGGGCCGTGCCAAGGCTGGTCAGGCGGCTGACCGCGGCCAGATCGAGGCTGGCCGGCAGGCGAAAGTGCAGGTCGTAGCCGTCGACGCTGGCCATGTAGGTTTCCGGCTCAGGGCCGGCCGGCGGCGTGAGACGCAGGTCGGCGGTGTTCAGCGCTAACTCAAGCGGTTCTTGGCAAGCCGGGCAGGTAGCGTAGGCGACCACAGTCGTGCCGAAGGTTTGTTCCAGCAACGCCAGCAGGCCCTCATCTCGCCGGCCGACGGGCCAGGCCGCCAGATCCGCGAGCGACTGCTCCGGGTTAGCGGTGGCCAGCATCGTCAAGGCTCGGTCGAACGGGGCTTGGGTCAAGCCGGTTTCCCAAATCCATAGAAGTTGAGCATCAGTTAAAGGCTGCATCGTTCAACAATTGCCCGGTGGTTTCCGGTCTTTGCTCGTGGAACGTAGGACGTAGAACGGCCAGTAACTGTGCCACGTGCCACGTTCTACGCTCTACGTTCCACGCTTACGATAACGGTTGATAAAACAAAGTCACAACGTTACACCGGCGGCTCGGTGAAGGTCGGCTCGGCCGGTTCGGTAACTTCGTAGTCGCGCTCCCAGCCTTCGTTTTCCAGCTTGATGTTCTGGATGAGGACGGCGTTGGCGTTGGCGTCGAGGTCGGCCTGGGCCTGGAACTCCGAAACCCAGCAGCGATAGACTTTGTAGGCCAAGGCCAGTTGGCCGGCTTCGTTGTAGACCTCAATGATGATGTCTTTGCGAAAATCCTGGAGCGAAACCTCGGCGCCTAGGCCGGAGCCAAAGTTCCAGACTTTGTTGGCCCACTTCTCGAATTCGGTGTCGTGGGTGACGCCCCGCTCCAGAGTAATGGCGTCGTACTCGGACCGGCCTGGCGATTTGCGGCTGCTGCTGGGGTCGCCGCCTTCGCGGTGCTTGACTACCTCGGTGGTGCGCTTCAAGGCCCCCACCTTGCTAACCCCGGCCACGTAGCGCCCGTCCCACTTTACCCGAAATTTGAAATTTTTGTACGGATCGAACCGTTGTGCGTTAACGCTAAATTGCGCCATCAAAGCCTCCTAATTTAAACCGCAACCTGGCCAGCCATCTGCTGAATCTTGATAATCACAAACTCGGCCGGCTTCAGGGGCGCAAAGCCAACCACCACGTTGACGATGCCCAGGTCGATGTCGTTTTGAGTGGTCGTTTCTTTATCGCACTTGACAAAGTAAGCTTCGGCGGGCGTTTTGCCCTGGAAGGCCCCTTGCCGGAACAAGTTCTGCATAAAGGCCCCAACGTTGAGCCGGATTTGGGACCAGAGCGGCTCGTCGTTCGGTTCAAACACGACCCACTTCAAGCCCCGGAAAAGACTCTCTTCCAGGAAGAGGGCCAAGCGCCGGACCGGAATGTATTTCCACTCCGAGGCCTGCTGGTCGCTCCCCTCTAGGGTGCGGGCGCCCCAACAAACGTTGCCAAAGATAGGGAAGTTACGCAGGCAGTTGATCGCCAGCGGGTTGAGCGTGCCGTTTTCTTGATCGGTCAGGACATCGTCCAACTCCGAGACGTTGCGTAGTGCGGCCTCGGTGCCGGCGGGAGCTTTCCACACGCCGCGACTGCTGTCGATGCGGGCAAAAAGGCCGGCGATGGTACCGCTGGCGCCCCGGTCGTGCAGCCGAAACTCGTCGAGCGGATCCGGCGTCTTGAGCCGAGGATAGAATAGGGCGGCGTTGCGGTGGCGCAAGGTGCTGTTGGCGGCCAGCCAGTTTTTGATCTCTTGTGGCTCGTCCACGCCTTTGGGCGTATCCATCAAGAAAAAGGCGCGGCGCTGTTCGCAGTAGGTTTCGGCCCGGGTGATGACTGCCTGGGCCTGGGTAGGAGTCAACTCGCCGGCGGTGGGGCTGGCGGCGACGGTGGCCGTGCGCGGGATGCACAAAAGATTGAAGAGATCGACCTCCTCCAGGGCGTAGAGGCCGCGTTTGCTGCCCAAATCGCCGATCAGTTCGGCGCTGCCGGGCAGGTCGCCGTCGTTGCCGGCGGTCCCGGCCAACTGGGCCGAGTTGGCAATCGCCCCGCCGCCGAGTAGGTACTCTTGAATGTTGGCGACCGCGTCGGTCGTCAACTTTAAATCGGTAGCGGCGGTGTTCGTCCCCTGGTTGGCGAAGGTGGCTCGATTTTTAGGGTTGCCCGGCCCGGCCAAGACGTGCAGCCGGTCGCCGATAACGCTGACCGTCGCGCCGGCAAAGGCAGTGTTAGCCGGCGAAGCGGCCCGCAGGGCGGCTTCCAAAACTGGGGCGATGGCGGTCAAGGGCAGGGCAGTCGGTAACGTCACCGTCGAGGGAAAGAGCAGGGTGGCTTTGGCCGTGACGTTCGTGGTCCCATCGCCGATGGTGACGCTGACCTCCGGCGAGGTCGGCACGGTCGGATCGGCGGCGTGCGCCCCGGAGGTAGTGCCGTTGGCCAGGGGCGCGTCGACCCCGGCAGCCTCGACCTGAACCAGCTTAGAGCCGGTAAAGGCGTCGTTAACCACTTTCTTGACAAAGTTGGTCTTGGTCGCCGTCATCGACAGGTTGCGGAATCGCTCCTGGCGAACCAGCACCGTCCGCCCGCTCACGACACCGTACTCGGATAGGGTCAGGTTGAATTCGCCGGCCACGGGCGTATCGGTGTCGATGCCGGCCCGGATGTTCTCGCCCCATTTGCCCTCGCTACCGGCGGTCAGGGTCAAGGCCGCGGCCGTAGCCGGAATGACGTTGTCGATTTGGGCCGCCGCTTTGGCCGCGGCGCCGGCGACGACGCGCACCACCCAGGCTTCGCCGCCGCCGTTCAGAAAGAATTGCTGAATGGCGTAGCCGGCCTCGCTGCGGGCATCGAGGCCGCCAAATTCGCGATCAAAATCGCCTAAATTGAAGATCTGAACGGCCAGGTTGGTGGGGCCGCGTTTGAAAAAGTCTACAAAAGCCGCCACCGAGGTCGCTACCCCGGTAATGGGTCTAACTCCACTGGCAATTTCTTCGATATAGACGCCGGGATAGGTTGGCATTACGGGCATCGTTGACCTCCTTAAGACAAATGATTGATTTGATTTTTGGTAACTTCTGTCGCTGCTTCCTGGATTAGCTACTATCAGGCGGGCGAGCCAGGGTTTGTAACCAGGCCGTGATCAAGGCGGGGAGTTCGTCGAGTTGCCGAAATTGGGCGATAGTGCGACGGTTTAGATCGAGAAGGGCGCCGTGTTGTATCCGGCCGCGTCGATCCACGAGCAAGCGGATGAGCAGGGCAATGTACTGCTTGTCACTCAAGTTGCTTGGGGCGTCGTCATCCGGCAATGAAATCTCCCAAACCTATGATCGATTTCCGACTCTGGGAACTATTATGCCAGATCAGGCCAAGACAGGGCTGAAGTTGGACTGAGATACGACTGAGATGGGGCTGAAGTTGGGGTGGAGTGAGTGGGACGAGTGAGGTGAGTTTGGTGAGTTATAACTTTAGGAACTCACGCACTCATTCTACTCATCCCACTCCAAAACTCACTCAACTTTATTGGTGCGGATTTGTTCGTAGAGGGCCACAGTGGCCGGCTCGGGCTGGGCCTCGAATTCGCGGAGGAGGGCTTGACAGCAGAGGCGGTATTGGCGCAGGGCCTGGGCGCGTTGGTTGAGCAGTAAATAACAGCGCATCGCCAGGCGATGGGCGTCTTCTCGACACGGGTCGTGGGCCAACAGGCGATGAATGTAGGTCAGGGCTTCATCGGCTTGAGCGTGCCGGTAGTGATAGTCGGCCAGTTGAGCCAGCAAATCCAGGTAAGCCACGCGCAGCCGTTCTCGCTCCATCACAGTTTGCAGATTGGCGTCGCCGCATAAATCGCCGTGATAGAGGGCAAGGGCCTGGCGACAAAAGGCCAGACCTTGCGTTTCGTGGCCCTGGTTCAGGAGTTGCTTGCCCTGTTTTTGCCAGGTTTCAAAATAATCAATATCCAGCCCGACGCCGCTGTCGGTGTTGAGACAATAGTAACCGTTGACGTGGGTAATTAAACCCGCCCCCTCTAAAAGAGGCACGGTGAGTTTGTTTATTTGAGAGGTGAGACTATTGAGCGACTGTCCGGCCAAGTTGGGGTCATACTCGGGCCAGAGCCGCTCGAGCAGGTCGGCGCGTAACAAACAATGCCGGCGAGCCAAGGCCAAACAGACCAACAAATACTCCGATTTGCTGCCGGAATTGATGGCCGTCAATTGACCGCCAACCACCAGCCTGAAAACGCCCAGCAGCGAAAGCATAACCGGCGGCAAAGCCTCCAACACCAATCGGTCATCCATGGTGGTACTCAGCGTTTAGACTCTACGCCCTACACATCTCTGAAAGGGCATACAAAAAGATGTAATTGCAAAATAGAAAGAACACTACTGGCCGGAGGGCCTGCTTCAGACGGGTGAATCGCAGAAGCAAACTGAGGACCGATGGGGTGTTTTACTGAAGCATCTAAAGCAACATTATAACATAGAAAGTTGAGAAAGTCACTAGAACTTTCGCCCTAAAATTTGGCCATGCTGTGTACCATTTTTCCTGAAAAACCCAATGCTAAAGCAATTGGGTTTTTCACAGACTTGTTCGAGGTAAGGTCAGTCGAGGTAATCGTTGGGCATGGCACCGCTGGTCAGCAAGCGTCATTTCGGCCGACCGTGGCCTTTGTTGACCGTGACCGCCGTTTTGAAATCGGTCGGGCTGGGCGCACAGCCGGAAGCTCCGCCCTTTTAAAGCGGAGTGGTTCACACAAATGCCCCGGCGTAAAGCGCCAGGTTCTACTTAAGGAGGCGGACAGGGTAGCA
>CALMIS010000210.1 GCA_937864185.1 uncultured Chloroflexota bacterium | reverse complement strand
ATGCCAATATCGAAGAAGCCCGCCGCCGCGGACAGCAAGAGGTCGTTCAAGCCCTCGATCTCATTGGTAATCTAGCGATGGCCCGGCTACAAGGCATTGACCTGACCAAAGTGGCTCCGGCCGAGGAACAATCTGAAGAGACGCCCGCCGCGGACACGGCTGGTGAAGATCCCGCTCAAGAACAACCGCCGGCACCTCAACCTCAAATTTTGATTGCCAAACGCTAAGCGTTGTTGAGTTGTAGACTAGCGATAATGATTAATGAAGAGATAAGAACGGGGAGACTCTTTGGTTCTTATCTCTTTTTCTTTTGGTCACTCAACGTCTGAGCGGTTGCCATCTCGCCCGGTCACACCGCGGAAGCGACACTCCCTAAACCCTCCCGCAATTTCTTAGACATCCCTTCTAAGTTCGGTTATAATTTTCAGCAAAAGTCAGTCATAAGGAGAGTCTACCTTGACCAAGTATCAGCGCCTCACGGGCATGCGCGATGTGCTGTTTGATGATCAACCTTACTGGCGCTTCATTATGGAAAAAATTCAGGCGACCGTCGATCTGTTTGGCTATCGCCGAATCGATACCCCGGTATTGGAGCAGGCGGCGCTCTATGTGCGCGGCGTCGGCGAGGGCACCGATATTGTTGAAAAGGAGATGTATATCTTCTCTGATCGTGACGGTGCCGATTTAGCCCTACGCCCCGAGTTCACCGCCGGCATCATGCGTCTCTACATCGAAAATGGGCTGCACACGATGCCAACGCCTTTGCGGGTCTGGACGCTAGGCCCACTTTTTCGCCATGAGCGTCCTCAGGCTGGACGCTATCGCCAGCACTCTCAGTTTGATGTGGAAGTGCTGGGTGAGCAAGACCCGGCGGTTGATGTCGAAGTCATCAGCCTGGCCTGGCATTTATTTACCAACTTGGGATTTTACGGCTTGCGGCTGTATATCAACTCCACCGGTTGTCCGCGCTGCAAACCGCAGTATATTCAAACCCTGGTCGAGTACTTCACGCCTTACGCCAGTAAACTGCCGCCCGATGACCGGCTGCGGCTTCAGAAAAATCCGCTGCGAATGCTGGACAGCAAAGAAGAGTATACCCGGGGCCTGCTGGCCACCGCGCCGCGCATCACCGAGCATCTGTGCGAAGAGTGTGACGCTCACTTCACCAAGCTCAAAAGCTACCTCGACGCCACAGGCCGGCCCTACGAAGTTGACTATCGAATAGTGCGAGGCCTGGATTACTACACCAAAACGGTCTTTGAGATTAAGGCCGACGGCTTGGGCAGCCAGGATACTATTTGTGGCGGGGGCCGGTACGATGGCCTGATCGAGGAACTGGGCGGCTCGCCAACGCCGGGGATCGGTTTTGGTTCGGGCATCGAGCGCTTTGTCATTGCCCTGCGTCATTTAGGAATCGAACCGCCGCCGGAGCCGTTGCCGAAGGTTACCGTCTCGTACCTGGGGCAGCCGGCTAAATTAGTAGCCCTCAAGCTGGCTGAAGAGCTGCGCCAGGCAGGCGTGGGGACGCTGCTAACCCCCGGTGACCGCAGCTTTAAGGCTCAACTTAAAGCCGCCGATCGGGCTCAGGTTAAATTTGCCGTTATCTTGGGTGAAAACGAGGTCTCGACCGGACAGGCGGTGATCCGTGAAATGGCCACCAGCCGGCAAGAGTCGCTGCCTCTGGCTGGGGTAGCCAACTGGCTGAAGGAAAGACTATAGGTTATGTCCGGCTCCTTCGACTCAACACGGCCGGCTTTTCAGAACATTGGCGTGCTTTATCATCCGGAGTTAGCGGAAGCACGCGTCATGGCCGCCGACATTCTAGAGTTTGTCGAAGGATTGGGCATCTCGGCCCAGGTGAGTCCCACGTGGGACGATGGGGGACTCCAGGAACATCTGGACGTCTTAGATCTAATGGTCGTCCTTGGCGGCGACGGTTCGATCATTCGGGCAGCTCGCATTGCGGCTAGCTATAAATTTCCCATATTAGGGATCAATATGGGTCATTTAGGCTTTTTGGCCGAGGTTCAACCCGGCGAGTGGCGCGAAGCGCTCGAGCAAACGTTGACCGGTAACTTCTGGATAGAGCGCCGCATGGTGCTCCATACCGAACACCGGCACGGCAAGCAAATTATCGGCACCTATGATGCTCTCAACGAGGCGGTCATCAGCCGCGGCCAGATGGCGCGGGTGGTGCGGCTAAACACCTACGTCGACCGGGGTTTCTTGACCACTTACGTTGCTGACGGCTTGATTGTGGCCACGGCGACCGGTTCAACCGCTTATGCCCTGGCTGCCGGTGGACCGATCTTGCCGCCGGAACTGGAAAACTTTCTGCTCGTCCCGATTGCGCCGCATTTGAGTTTGGACCGGGCCCTGGTCCTCTCCAAGGGCGTAACCATTAACGTCGAGGTTTCGACCGACCATAAGGCGGTCTTAACGATTGATGGCCAGGTCGAGATTGAACTGGCCAACAAGGACGAGATCGAGATGTCTGCCGGACCGTGGAAAGCTCAATTTGTGCGTCTGCAAGCCCGCAATTACTTCTACCAAACCCTGATGCGCCGCCTGGGTTGGCCCCAGCCCAAGCGAAGATATTAAGATTTAATCTGGCATCAAGGCTGCCGTGCTAGGATTGGTTTGAATTTTGGTCCATGCCATAGCTTAAACTCTTGACGAATATCAATGAAAGAAACGACCCAAGACTTAATCCAACAAGGACTGACTGCTGCCCGGGTGGGTGATCTGGCCGAAGCACGCTCGCTGCTGCGGCAAGCGACGGAGGAAATGCCGGACAATCCGGCTGCCTGGCTAGGCTTAGCCGGTGTGGTTGAGTCCTTAGAGGACAAGAGAAGTTATTTCAGCAAAGTGTTGGAACTCGATCCGAACAATGACGAGGCCAGGGCCGGGTTGGCTCTGGTCGAGCAGAAGTTGGCCCAACAACATGCTGAGGCTGTCAACGCCGGGGTTGGCGTCTGCTATCGCCACCCGGAGATTGAAACCGGGCTGCGCTGCAACCGCTGCAATAAATTTATCTGTCCGAAGTGCGCGGTGCGAACGCCGGTCGGGTTTCGCTGTCCTGACTGTATCCGCGAAGTAGAAAATAAGTATTACACCGGCGGCAACACCGATTACGTCATCGCCGCGGTCATAGCTTTTCCGCTCTCCCTGATTGTGGCGACTCTAAGTTTTATCTTACTGGGTGGCCTTGGCTTTTTCCAACTGCTGATCGCCTTCTTTCTCTTCCCGGCCGTGGCCGGCTTCATCGCCGAGGCCGTGCGTTGGGGAGTCGGTAAACGGCGCTCTCGCTACTTGCGGCATGTCGTGATCGGCAGCTTGGTGGTGGCCACTCTACCCTTTTTGATCTTAGGCCTTTTCAACGGGGTGCTTGGCGCAATTTTGCCCGCCATGTTCATTTTTCTGGGCAGCGGTGCGATTTCCGTTCGGCTACGTTAGGCTGCCAGCTTCAGCCGTTGTGGTGTAGGTAGTTTATGAGGTGATGGCCTGGGTGATGCCCCTCAGTTAACAACTCATTTACAAATTAGGTGACCTCTTACCCATTGACTTAAACCGACAGAATTGTTAAAGTTCCAACTATGGCATCACCGGCGACTTTGGAGAGACTCGCAACCTACGTTCCCACCCCTGTAGCCCAGGTTGTCTATCAAAGTCCTGAAACCTTTCCAGAGCACTCCGGACCTCGTCGTTTCCCCGCTGCTATTCTGTTTAGTGACATTTCCGGTTTCTCCCAACTGACTGAAAACTTTCAAAAAATCGAGGCCGGGACGCCCGGCGAAGCCCGCTTAGCCGCGACCGGAGCGGAAGAACTCATGTTCCTCATCAACCGGTATTTTTCGGCCCTGATCGAGATCAGCCGTCAGTTTCACGGTCAGGTCGTGAAATTTTCGGGCGATGCCTTGACCATTCTGTTTCCGGCCGATGAGGTTGATTTGGCCACTGCCGTCCGCCGGGCCGGCGAGTGCGCCCTGGCCATGCAGGCCAAGATGAGCGACTTCACCGTGGTCAAGACCTCGCGGGGCAGTGCTTCGCTGTCGATGAAGGTGGGGGTTGGGGCCGGCACGCTCCTGACATGCAGTGTCGGTGGCGAGCTAAACCGATGGGAATACGTTGTTGCCGGTGAGCCCATCACCGAGATGGCCGTGGCAGAACAAGGGGCTGAACCGGGTCAGATTGTGTTAGGTGCCACGGCCTGGCATGCCGCTAGCGAGTATTTGGATGGCCGATTGCTGCCAACCGGTAACCTGATGCAGTTGTTGGCGGTGCGTGAACCGTTACCGTTGTCCGAGCCAACTCGGCTCGATTGGACTAAGTTGACACCTGAGCAACAAAAAGCCGCCGCCCAAGCGCTGCAGTTGTACGTGCCAGGGGCAATCAAGGCGCGAATGGATGCGCAAGCCGAGTGGCTGGCCGAGCTGCGTCGCATGAGTATTGTCTTTGTTGGGATTGGCGGCTTAGATTATGAAGCCTCTGACGCCGCTGAGCGATTGCAGCGTTTCCTCCAGACCGCGCAGAAAGTGCTCTATCGCTATGAAGGTTCCCTCAACAAGGTCGCCGTTGACGACAAGGGCACAGTAATTTTGGTTCTCTTCGGTGCGCCGCCAATGTCGCATGAGGATGAGCCGACCCGGGCTATCTTGTTTGCTCTGGAATTGCAGACGGTCGCCAAGGAACAGTCGCTGCGTGTAGCGATTGGTATCACCGAAGGTACTATGTTTGCCGGACCGGTTGGGGCGCGGGATCGGCGTGAGTACACTGTCATCGGCCATGAGGTGAACTTAGCCGCGCGCTTTATGCAGTATGGCCGGGCCGGGACTATCATCGTCAGCGATCGGGTGAAAGAGCGGGCCACCCGGGCCTTCATTACTGAAGATCTGGGTTTCATTTCAGTGAAAGGCCGCCAGCAGTCACAGCGGGCACACCTGATTAAGGCCGAACGCGGCAGCGAGCAAGAGTTTGTGCTGCGTTACTTGATGCGCGAGGACATCTTTGTTGGCCGCAAGGGAGAATTGGAGCGAACGCGCCGGGCCGCGGCCAGAGCCCGGGCCGGAAAGCTGCAATTGCTCATCATCCGCGGTGAGTTAGGGATTGGTAAGAGTCGCCTGGCCTCGGAGATGGTGCGTGAATGGCTCACTGAAGGGGGTGTTGGGTACGGCGGTCGTTGTATTAGTTATGACCGCCAGACGCCCTACCGAGTGTGGCGTGATGTGCTGCTGACCATTTACGGGATCACGCCCAGTCTTTCCCCGGAACGCCAGTTGATCCGTTTGTCCAATGGCATCGCCGAGCTGGAGACTCCTTCTGGCCAACCCGATTATTGGGTCAATCGTTTGCCTCTCCTAGCCGATGTGCTGGGGCTTGATGCTCCGGATACCCGATTCACTGAGACGATTTCTGGTCAGATTCGCCGGAACAATACCTTTGCCTTGATTGAAGCACTGCTCAAACGTGAAGCCAAGCGGCGACCGGTCTTGATCTTGCTGGAAGATGTTCACTGGGCCGATGAACTCTCTTTGGCTTTGGCCGCTTACCTGGCCAAAACCCTCATCGATGCCCCGGTACTGTTAGCCCTGGTCCAACGCCAGATGCCGGCCCCGAATTTGGTCGAGGAGTTAACCCAGTTTTCTCACGCCACTACCATCGATCTTGGGCCGCTCGATCGAGAAGAGTGCTTGGACTTGATCAAAGTCTTATTCGACGATATCGAACTTAGCTTCGAAGCACAGCAAACTCTGCTGGTTCGCAGTCAGGGTAATCCTTTCTTTTTGCAAGAAATGGCTGGTTCTCTGCTAAACGGCATGGGCAGCCAACGGGTCACTCTGACCGATCTAGTCCACACGCTTAACTTACCGGATACCGTTCAAGATGTCATTCTGAGTCGGATTGATCGCCTGGCCGAGGCCGAGAAGTTAACGCTGAAGATCGCTTCCGTGATTGGAACGCGTTTTCAGCGGGCGCTTTTATCCGAAGTGCATCCGGCCGCCCACACGGGCCTATCGCTTTCAGATCAACTGACCAGGTTGGAGGCCGAAAAGCTGATTCGGTTAGAGAACGCGGATCCAAAGTGGGAGTATGACTTCAGCAACGTCACTGTTCAAGAAGTGGTTTATGAGGGATTGCTGCACACGCAGCGACGGCAACTCCACGGCCTGGTCGGGACGGCGTTAGAGAAGCTAGTCCCGGATGAACTGGAGCGACTGGCCTATCACTTTAGCCGCAGCAACAGTTGGCGGAAAGCCCTCTATTATCTCAAAGCCTCCGGTGATAAGGCCCGGCGTGAGTATGCTAACTTGGCTGCCATTAACTACTATACCGAGTTTTTGCACTTTATCGCCAGCCAACCGGGCCGGGACGAGAAGCTCAGTGTTATGTCGACTGAGTATTGGGACGTACTGTATGAGCGGGCCAAGTTGTATAACCTGGTCGGGCGGCGTATGGAAGAGATGGAGGACCTGGATACCCTTGGCGTTTTGTCTGAAGCTTTGCGCGATGACTATCGCCGGGCCCTGTCGACCAAGCAGTGGGCCCACACGTACGCTAATAGTGGCGATTACGACTCTGGGCTGGAGGTGATTGAACGCTCGGTTCGTCTGGCAGAAAGTGCGGGGGCCGAGAAGCTTATCGGTGAGGGCTATAACCTCTGGGGAAAATTGCTTTACATCCGGGGTGATTACAAAACCGCCGATAGCTACTTACAACACGCGTTGTACATCGCCCAACAGCAAAAAGATCTTGCGGCCCAAGCCGATTGCCTCAATAGTCTAGGGGTAGTGGCTCACTACCAGGCCGATTATGATGTGGCCTTCTACTTCTTTCAGGAAGCGATTGAACTCTACCAGGTTTTGGGCGATCAAGTCGGTTTAGGTAACACCTTAACTAATCTGGCTGAGATTCACTACGACACCGGGCACTTGATGCTGGCCCTTAAGGATTGTAACACCGCCTTGAGCATGCATCAGGCTATCGGCGATCGAGCCGGCGAAGCCCTGGCTCAGCTCAACATGGGCCAGATCCGGCGCACGTGTGGTGACTACGCTACCGCGGACACTTTATTCAAATCAGCCCTCAAGACTTATGAACTTATTGAAGACCGCCGTCACGAGGCCCGCTGCCTGTATAACTTAGGCTTTCTTTACTGCCGGTTAGAGGATTACCCTCAGGCCTTGGCTTACCTGAGCCGAGCCAAAGTCATTCTCGAGGAACTCGATGACCCGTGGGCTTTGGGGCGAGCGTTAAATTACCAGGCCTGGACACTCTATTACCAAGAAGATTATAAGCAGGCCCGGAGCGTCATCGAAACCTCGCTCCGGCTAAAACATGAGACCCCGCAGCGAGTGGCTGTCATTGAAGATCTGATTTGTCTGGCCAAAATCACTCTGGCCCGTCGAGATTTAAGCCTGGCTGAGACGTGTGTTCGCCATATCCTCAGTTTTGTTGAAAACTCCGGGGTTAAAGGGGTTGAGCATCCAGTCCAACTTTATTTGACGGCTCATCAGGTTCTACAGTTAAACTGCCAGCCTGATCAAGCTCAGGCCGTGCTGGTGGCCGGCAAAGAATACTTGTCTGCTCAACTTTCTCGCATTGACGATCCTGTATTGAAATATGCCTATCTCCATGCCGTCCCGGAGAACAAGACCCTTTACGAGTTGGGGAATGAAAAAGCCCTTTGACGTATATCAAAGGGCTTTCTTGTTTTGTTGAAGCAGCGTTTAGTTTACGAATCCAATCAGTCGATGCGCGTAGTTGGGTTGGCGCAGCTTAGCCAACGCCTCTTTTTCGATTTGACGAATACGCTCGCGGGTCAGGCCAAATCGTTCAGCTACATCTTGCAAGGTTAACGGCTGACCATCGCGCAATCCATAGCGTAGTTCAACAATTCGGCTCTCACGCGCCGTTAGACCAGAAAGCGCCTTGCGGATTTCAGTTTCCAAGAGCGTGGAGTCGACTTGATCTTCCAGATCTTGCGCCAGGTCATTTTCCACGAAATCAGCTAGAGTGGCGCCATCATCACCAACTGGTTCTTCCAGGCTAAGCGTCTCTTGGCCATCTTGCAGTAGCTCGTGAATTTGTTCTGGCGCGTCACCGGTGAGGGCAGCGATCTCTTCCAGATGGGGCGTCCGGCCCAATTCTTGGGTCAGTTGGCCCATCACCTTTTTGATTTTTCCCAAATGATCGACTTTATGCACCGGCAGCCGAATCACGCGGGTCTGTACTGCCACCGCTCGACTAACGCTTTGGCGAATCCAATAGCTGGCGTAAGTGCTTAAACGCACCCCTTTTTTAACATCAAATTTGTCAATGGCGCGAATGAGGCCAAGGACACCTTCTTGAGACAGCTCCGCCAGGCTTAAGCCGTGACCGGTATACTTGCTGGCAATGCTAATTACGAGACGCCCGTTAGCCTGAATGAGCATTTTTCGAGCATCTTGGCCGTTTTTAACCTTAGCTCTCAGTTTGTCCTTTTCTTCTTCGCTCAACTTTGATGCTTGTTTATGAAGTCGTTGGTAGGCACGCTTGCCGGTCATCATCTCGTCGATCAAGCGTTTTTCTTCCATTGGCGATACAGGCGCGGTCGCTGCAAGATTCGCGATACTGAGTCTAAACAGTGCTTCATCTGGGGCCCACGTTGTTGCCATCTTTCTACCTCTTCGATACTTCTCTACTTTTACTAAACCTACATCGCTTCTACTGTTGCACTGCTGTTTAGCCACTGCTAAGGAGCGTGCCAATTACCATAACTATTTTTATACTATGCCCCTCACGGATGAATAGTTGATTAAAATAAACACTCAATTTAACGAATAATCGACAAATGGCGGTTTCTGCACCTGGTTATGCGCTTCGAAGGCTTTGAACATATAGGACATAATTTTATTCTCTTTTTCTAATACATACGTAGCTCTAACCACCAAGGCATTTAGGGACACTGACGACAAAAGCTCTTGCTTGTCGGGTAGTGGTCCTTGAACAGCGGTGCCGGCTAAATACGCCAACGCTGTCGGATCACTGGGGAGGCTAGCGTTGGATAGATCTTCGCCTGATACAAGGGCCAGATAACCAATGTATTCTTCAACCAACGGTTTCAGCTTACGAGTCAAGTCTTCCATTCTGAGCGGATCGACTTGTTCACTGATTGGGTAAGGATCAACTTCGCCGATCAAGAAGTCCTCGACACTGGACCTAATCTTTCGAACTAAAAAGCGCTCTTCGCCCACCGTGATCAAGTTCATCCGGCCTCCCTGAAGATGCTCAACGGCTGTTATTCGCGCTGTTGTTCCAACCTCGTATAGATCATTAAGATAAACGTTAGCCACGTTTGGAGCCTGAGCTTGCTTGTTTTTGGCCAGAATGACGCCAAAAGTTTGTTCTTGGCTGTCAATACATTCCCGGATCATCAACTGGTACCGTTCTTCAAAAATGTGGAGTGGGAGCATCATACCAGGGAACAACACTACATTTAGTGGAAAGAGCGAGATATTTGTGCCAGGTGATAACATCAAAAAATCCTTCACTCCAAATTTATATAGCTACTTAAGGAAACCAGTTTTATCATCCCTCTACCGATGTTGAAACCGGGACAAGCATCTGGATCCGTTTCAAAGCTTCATCTAATGTGCTACCCAAGAAAACACCGTCTATTTCCGAAACAAACTTCGGTTTCTGCACAAAAGCGACCCCGCCAAAGGTAAAATATGGTTTTTTACCTTGTATCACCGACCAAACCTTTTTCTTGTATTGACGTCCCAAAGCTTCGAGTTGTTCCACCGCCTCATCTGTTGCCGCTGAGATACAAATTAACTCGGGTCTGGCTGTTTCAATCATGGCCAAGAACTCTCTCTCTATTGTATACGGGCCCAAATAGACCACCAGATACCCTCGTCGTCGCAGGCTAACTGCCAAAGAGAGCAAGCCCATCTCATGCTGGTCTTCTGGCGCACAGGCGAGCAGAATCTTGGGACCATTTTCCGGCGTGGTAGCTGCGTTCATCATCGCAATTAGCTGCGAGCGTAGCGTATTAATAGCATAATTGTGAACCAATAGGCTTACTTTTCTTCTTGACCACTGTTCCTCGGTAAGGCGAATAAACTGTGGAAAGAGCTTACTGGCTACAACTTCGATAGGGTAAGTAGCTAAAATATCGCTGACGGTCCGGTTGACGTTAATACAGTCAAATGTAGTGAACGCCGCCATAAGCTTGTGAAGGAACTCGTTACTGAGTAGGCTACCCTCATCATTTGACGCCTTGATCTGGTCTTTGCTAACTGGGGTAACGTTACTAAAGTTGTGGCGGACAAAAGTGCCCTTACCTATTCGAGTATAAGCATACCCAGCTAAAACTAACTCTTTCAGCGCCCGCCGAGCGGTCATCCGACTTAGATTGTGAATTTGACAAAGGTCACGCTCGGAAGGCAACCTCTGGTGAGATACGTATATCCCCTGCTCAATCTGGTTTTGCAACACTTCTTTAAGCTGAAGATACACCGGCTTGGGGTGTTGCTTATCCAGATCCATGATTGTCCTCAACTCGATAAGAGTATACCAGTATATACCAGAGTGAACCCCATTTTAACTCAAATTATTTAGTCTGTCAATACACTTAAAGAAGCTAAATTTTCGTTGTGCTAAGTAGTTTGGGTATTTGAGCGGCTGCCTACGGTAGGCTAAACCAACAATGGAGTAAAATAAGGTGACAATTGTCCATTTTAATCTATGTAACTGTAACATTTGTAAATTAATTGGAAGTTAAATTATTGTTTCTGACCTAGTCCGGATCTAGTTATGATGTTTGGATGGTTGGCTCAAGCCGCTCATCGTGCTATAATGGTATTTAGGGCACTCAAGGTGCTATAAGACACTTGGGGGAGTGTTAGATGGCCGGACATTTACCAATCGATGTGGATCTTCCACGGGTTCTTGTTGTTGATGATGACGAGGAAGTGGCCAAATCCATAGAAGCCACCTTAAAGCGTAACTACCAAGTTTGTGTCGTTCACAGCGGAGTCAGTGCTATCAAAGAGGCACGTCGCCATCTACCGGATATCATAGTGCTAGATGTTATTATGCAGGGAATGGATGGCCTGGAAACTTGCCGGCAGTTGAGGCTCGACCCACTCTTGTCAGATATTCCCATTTTGTTTCTAACCGCTCTAGGGCGGCCTGAGGATCGCGTAGCGGGCCTTCGGGCTGGCGGTGATGATTACCTGACCAAGCCGTTCAATTTAGAAGAGCTGCAGCTTCGGATTAAAGCCATTTTGCGTCGCGTAAAACGGGGGCCTTCTGCGCCACCACAATCTTTAATTTCGGTCAGTAACTTGATTCTAGACCGAAATAGTTTTTTGGTCTCAACTGGCAAACGGGAATCGAAACTTACCCCTGTTGAGTTTGACCTGCTGTATCACCTTATGACTCACCCCAACGAGGTTTTTACCAGCGACCGCTTACTTCAAGAGGTGTGGGATTATCCCTCTGAAACCGGCAGCCCCGATCTCGTTCGCATGCACATTAAGAACTTACGTCGCAAGATTGAAGTTGACCCCAGCAACCCCAAGATTATCCTGACAATCCCGCGCCGGGGTTACACTATTGCTACCAAGTAAACCAACTAAATCAACCTCGATGCCCAGACGCCTGTGATGCCTAAAAGATGAAATTAGCTGATCAGGGGGAATAATTGCGCTGGTTTAAAACCTAACCGGCAAGATCAATAATGCGTTGGGGGTCGCTTAGCGCGTCACGCGTTTCCGCAGGGCGTACCACGCGATTAGGACGAGTCGCCATGTCATCAACAATCCGTTCGATGCGGCGAATCTCTTCGTAAATGGGGTCATGAATGGGCGCCGACGTGACAAGCTGAGGGCTTGGCGTAAGTCGCCAGACTAGATTAGATAACCGGTTGAGGATATCGTGTCCTAAAACGGATACCTCCATTACACACAAACTCCTTCCTCAAGGATAAAAAGCCACTGAATCCCGCTTATTTGTTTGATGGTCTGCCCATTTTTCGCTCTACCCCCGCTCATCAGCCAGAGGCAGTGGCTCAAACAAAATTAGCCTTAATTTAGCCTGCCTACTAAAAATTAGCAAATCCTTACCGAATTCTCATCATAAATACGATGATTGGCCGCAAACTGTTACGTTGCCGGAGCGTTGCTTTATCATCTTACCTGGGTTGGGATATGGTATAATAATAAGAGGAGATTAACGTGGTCGTCATCGATGGGAGTTACGGCGAAGGCGGTGGCCAAATTCTGCGGACGTCGCTGTCTCTGTCGATCATCCTTAAGCAACCGATTCGTCTAAAAAATATTCGGACCAGACGGAAGACGCCCGGCTTGGCGGCCCAGCATCTTACTGCCGTTCGAGCCGCGGCCACGATCTGCGAAGCCACGCTTACCGGCGATGAATTAGGGTCTACTGGGCTTCTCTTCGAACCGCGCGCCGGCGCAATCCCCGGCATTTATCACTTTGATGTCACTGAGGCGCGGCCAGGCGGGAGTGCCGGGGCAGCAAGCCTAGTGCTGCAAACAGTGCTG
The DNA here is from genome assembly GCA_937864185.1 of uncultured Chloroflexota bacterium. Classification (GTDB taxonomy): domain Bacteria; phylum Chloroflexota; class Anaerolineae; order 4572-78; family J111; genus JAGRBY01. The sequence continues at coordinate 54,024 of CALMIS010000210.1, read as the reverse complement.
CTTCCCTTGGCGGTGGCGCCAGGCCCTAGCACCGTGACGGTGCGCGGGGGAACGCATGTGGCTTGGAGCCCTTCTTTTCATTACCTGGCTCATGTCTTTCTGCCGATGGTGGCTCAACTGGGGTTCGAGGCCGCGCTCGATCTTGAGGCTTGGGGCTGGTACCCGGCCGGGGAGGGAGAGATTAAGGCTCATTTGGCCGGTGGCGCGCTGGCCAGGGAAACGCCCCCTAACCCGGCCTGGCTACGCCGCGGTCCGCTCAAAGCTATTGAGGGTCTGGCCGTGGCCGCTAACTTGCCGGCCCACATTCCCCAACGCATGGTCGATCGCGCTCAGAGACGTCTGGCGGAGGCCGGGCAGTCGGCCAAGCTTACCGCCCAGCGAGTCCGGGCGGTCTCCGCCGGGGCAGGGCTGTTTTTGACCGCGATCTATGAGTCTAGCCGAGCCGGTTTTTCAGCGTTGGGGCGGGTGGGCAAAGTTTCGGAAGCCGTGGCCGATGAGGCCGTGGAAGCGCTGTTGGATTTTCATGAACAGGAGGTTGTGCTCGACAGATACTTGACCGATCAACTGATCCTGCCGCTGGTCCTGACCCGCTATCAGGGTTCTGTCTCCACCGAAATTTTGTCGGAGCACACCTTGACCAATATTTGGGTCGTCCGTCAGTTTTTGGGGCCGGTGGTCCAGGCTCACGAAGCTGACAACGTGGTGGAGTTTTTGCCGGCATGAGCAGGGAGGCGGGAGAACTACAGACTCTCTTTGAAATCGGAAAGTCGATTGCTGCCGAGTTGGACCGAGATAAAGTGCTGCGGCTGGTCGCTGAAGCAGCGATATCGTTGGTCAAGGCTGATGAAAGCTATCTCCTGCTCCGGCGCGACCTTGACGATACCTTGATCCGGTGCGCCAGCGCCAATATAGAGCCAGAGGAGGCTTGGCAGCGTTTGGAACAAGTCGCCGAGTTGGTGGCTTGGCAGGTGGTGGTGCGTGGCCAGCCGATCCGGCTGGCCCAGGAGGATGGCAGCGCGACAGAACTCGGTCTTAAACTGCCGGTGTTTGCCCTGCTCAATGTGCCCGTTCGGCGGCAACACAAAGTGATCGGCGTTTTGGGTGTCACCCACCGGCGGGCTGAACGCTTTACCCTTGAGGCTGAGCAGTTGCTGACGGGGCTGGCGGACTACACCGCCATTGCGATTGAGAATGCGCGGCTCTATGAAGAAACAAAAGAGTTGAGTCGTAATTTAAAGCTTGTCAACGACGTGAGCCGGTTGGTCACCAGCACCTTTGATGTGCAGGAGATTCCGCGGCTGCTGCTCCAACGAACGGCCGAGATCGTCGGGGCCGAATGTGGCTCTCTGGCCCTGCTCGATAAAAGACGGGGCGGTGTGGTCTTCCAGTTGGCTTACGACGGTGAAGGTAACGAGCTCAAAGGGCTGCGCGATTTCCTCATGCCGTTGGGCGCCGGGATTGTGGGCTATGTGGCCCAAACGGGTAAACCGGTGATTGCCAATGATGTCAAGCAGCACCCGCAGTGGTCGTCTTTATCTGACCAAATGACGGGTTTTGTCACCACTAGCCTGGTAGCCGTACCGCTGATCGCCGAAGGCGAAATCTTGGGCGTGGTGGAACTGCTTAATAAATTTGAGGGTGACTTTAGCCAAAGCGATGTCGATCTGCTGAGTCTGGTGGCCGCGTCGACCGCCACGGCTATCCAAAACGCGCGCCAGTACGCTGAGTTGGAGCGCACCAACCGGGCCCTGCACGAGGCCCACGAACAACGGGCTGCCGCCGAGCGCTGGACTGTGCTCGGCAAGGCTGCGGCTCACTTGGCTCACCGGATCAACAATACAACCGCGCTCATCCCCATTGCAGCCGAGCATACCGGCAAATTGCTTGAACAGATTGAGTTGCCGGTAGAGTTGCGCCAGGAAATCGACCGTAATCTGGAGCGAATCCGGCGTAACTCGCTTTATACGGTAGAAATGGCCTCGGTACTGTTGCGCCGCTTCCGGAAACAGCCAACCGATGCCCATAACGTGAATGTGCTCATCGAGAAGGCGGTGGCCTTGGTCGAATTCCCGGCCAATATTCGGGTGGTAAAGCATTTAGATGCTAACCTGCCGCAGGTTGATACCAGCGATTTATTGGTTGATGTCTTTGTTGAGCTTTTCTCCAACGCCATCCGCGTTATGTCGCCTCAGGGGGGGATTTTGCGGATAGCAACCTTTTCTTCCGGCAGCAAGAGCGTGTCAATCCAGATTACGGACAATGGACCGGGGATTGAGCCGGAAAACCTTAATAAAATCTTTGAGATGTTTTTTACCACGCACGACAGCGGCTTGGGCTTTGGGCTGTGGTGGGTCAAAACCTTTGTCGAGCAGCAGCATGGCGAAGTTATCGTCGAAAGCAAGCCCGGGGAATGCACGTCCTTCACCATTACGCTTCCACAGCAGCAACCGTCGTTGCGTTCTCAGGGGAAATAAAGTAACATGACCGCCATAGTCGAGAGGTTAAGTTTAGCTGGCGTGGTTTATTATTTACGGATAAGGAGTAACTCGTGGCTTTATTCGGGTTGAACGGAGCGGCAAAAATGCGAAAACGTCTGCTGGTTGTCGATGATGTGGCCGACTGGCGTGAAACGCTGGAGAGTGTCCTAAAAAGCGAGTGTGAAGTAATTAGCGCGGACGGTTATGAGGCAGCCTGGCGGCTGATTCAACAACGGGAAGTCGATTTAGCCATTGTTGATTTGCGCCTGAGCCCGACCGACGAAAACAATCGGGAAGGTTTGAAGATTTTGGAGTTGCTGACAAACTACCGGATCAACGCTATCGTCTTGACCGGCTATCCGGAAGAAGAAGTCAAGCGGGAAGTCGAAGAGAAGTACAAAGCCTTCGAATTCATCGATAAAGCGGCGATCGCTGGCAACATCCAGCGCATCCTCGAAGTCGTCAGGGAGGCGTTTGCCCTGCTTGAGAAAGTGGCCCGAGAAAAAGCTCAAGCCATTCGGCAGGCTAAGGCGGGCCAGGTTGTTACCCTGTCGCCCGAGCTATCAAGCTGGCCGCTTAAACGCTGGCGCAAAAAATAACCAACCTGCCGCGGACGATTAAATGGGCATCAGCCTCGATCTCCAAAGTATCATCTTGTTGCTGTTTTTCATAGCGCCAGGCTTTCTCTTCACCCGAACTTACACCGCTTACCGGCCGCGCTACTACCGGGAGGCCGGGGCCTTTGAACAAATTGTACTGGCCATTGTGGGGAGCACAGCCATCCACGGGGCCTTTTTCACCATTATCGCCATCATTGTGCTATTGGTTTGGGGGATCTCCGGCGGGCAGATTTTCTCGCTGACCAGCACTATTAATTTTGGGACAGTGCCCGCCACCTATCCTGTGCCGGTCCTTGCTTTTTTGACTTTTGTCGGGACGCTTTACCTGGGTTTTACCCTGGTAGCGGCGCGTCGATTTGCCACCTTTCTGGGCGATACGACCTCAAATCGGCCGGAGTGGTGGATTTCAATTCTCGGTAAGGATCCGCCCGAACCGTTTCTGATGTGGCACACCATTCTGCAAATTGAACCTTACGAGTTCAACCTGTTGCCGCCCCACGTTCATATTCAAATGCGTAACGGCGAATATTTTGAGGGTAGTCTGTACCAAATGCAGTTGGTCGGCGATGAGGCGAATACGATTGAAATTGCCTTGCGCAACGTTTATCACAGTCCCAAACCACCTGAACCGGTCGAAGGTGAAGCGGGCACCCCTCATCAAAAGCTGCGCTTATTACCGGATCAAGTGGTCCTTCTTAAATCGACCGATATCTTGTGGCTGACTCGCAGTGAACTGCCGCAGTAAAACTGGACTCATTAATGTTCGAAGTCATCTTTTTAGGTACATCTGCTTCTGCTCCATCAGTGCATCGCGGTTTATCTGCGAATGTGGTGCTGTATAAAGAGCACCGTTTTTTAATCGACTGCGGCGAAGGCACGCAGCGCCAAATCTTGCAAAGCGGGATGGGCTTTAAGCGGCTCAACAAAGTTTTGCTGACCCATGGTCACCTTGACCATATTTTGGGACTGGGCGGGTTAGCTTCTACCTTTAGCCGCTGGGAAGCGGTCGACTCGATGGAGATCTACGGGGGCGAGGCAACGCTTGAACGGGTCAAGGATCTGCTGTTTCGGGTGGTCTTGCGCGGCAGCGATCGGTCTGCTTTCAAGGTGAAATTCGTCCCGATTAAAGCCGGCCTGCTCCTGGAAGATGACTCGCTGCAACTTAGCGCCTTCCCGGTCACTCATCGGGGGGCGGACTCTTACGGCTTCATTTTTGAGGAGAAGTCACGCCGGCCCTTCCTTAATGAGCAGGCTGAAGCCCTGGGCGTGCCGATCGGGCCAGAGCGGCGGCAGTTGGTTAGCGGCAACCCTATCGTTCTTGACGATGGCCGGGTAATCGAGCCGGAAGAGGTGTTGGGGCCGGAGATTCCGGGGACAAAACTGGTCTTTGTCGGGGACGCTTCTCGGACGGACAACCTGCTGCCCTACGTTCAAGACGCCGATGCCTTGATTATCGAAGCCACTTACATCGAGACCGAAGCCGATATGGCCCGGCGCTTTGGCCACCTGACAGCAGCGCAGTCGGCTCGATTGGCCCGCGACGCTAACATTAAGGACCTTTATCTCACCCACCTCTCGCGCCGCTACCGCGAAAGCGACGTCCTGACCGAAGCCCAGGCCATCTTCCCTAACACCACTGTGGCTCGTGATTTTGACCGGGTCAAGATCTCCAAAGACAAAGCGCGGTTATGAGCCTTTCTCAAGTCTTACAAGCCGGCGCGGCTCAATTTCAGATCTCACTCAACGAGCGCCAACTTGCTGCCTTTGAGCTATTCGCCCAGGAATTGGTGACCTGGAACGAAAAATTTAACCTGACCCGAATTACGGAGCCGGCAGAGATCGCGGTTAAGCATTTTCTCGATAGTCTATCAGTCTTGGCCGCCTGGCCGGCCGGGCTGGCCTCGCCGGCGGTGATTGATGTGGGCAGCGGGGCCGGTTTTCCAGGCGTGCCCTTAAAGATTGTCCGGCCAACGATGCGCTTGACGCTGCTAGAGTCGACCGGCAAGAAGGCGAAGTTTTTGACTCATCTGGTCCAAGTCTTGGGTTTGAGGCAGACAGAGGTGGTGACCGCACGCGCTGAACTGGCCGGTCGACAGCCGCGCCATCGGGCCGGTTACGATCTCGCCGTGGCCCGGGCTGTGGCGCCTATGGCTGTTCTGGCTGAGTATACCTTACCTTTGCTCAAAGTCGGGGGGCGAGTGATTGCCCAGAAGGGGCAAAGCCCGATCGAGGAAACTAGGACGGCTGAGGCTGCGATCCGGATATTGGGGGGCAAGTTGACCGCCATTCTCCCGATCGAGGTCCCGGGCTTAGACGCAGCCCGGCATTTAGTCGTCATCGACAAGATCAAGTCCACGCCTCAACTCTATCCCAGGCGGCCCGGTGTGCCGGTCAAAGAACCCATTTAGGGGTTAGGTCAACACCGGCGCTTTAGCCAGTAACTGTTTGATCGTCCGGGAGAGTTCCTTAAAACTGACCGGCTTGCTGAGATACTCATTGGCCCCGGCTTCCAGACAGCGTTGCCGGTCATCGGGCATAGCCAGGGCGGTGACCGCGATAATGGGGACATCTGCCAGGCTTTGGTCGGCCCGGAGGCGACGAATAGCTTCCAGCCCGCTCACCTCGGGCATCTGAATATCCATTAGGATCAAGTCAGGTTTCTGTTGTTTGCTCTTCTCCAGCACCTCAATCCCATTTTTGGCAATGATGAGGCGGTAGCCTTTGGCTGTTAAGTAGCTGGCCACTACTTCGGCATTGGCCTGGTTATCCTCGGCAAAAAGGATCGTGGCCAGGGTCGGGCCGGTGAAACTTAGCTCTGGATCGTGGTCGCTTTGCGCCGACGTATCGACTGGCAAGTTGGGAGCCAGATTAGCCGGGTTGCCCTGACGCCAGGGCAGCGTTACGGTGAAGCGACTGCCAACGTTGACTTCGCTCTCGACCGCAATGCTGCCGCCATGCAGCTTGGTGAGATGGTAGACCAGAGCCAAGCCCAAGCCTGTTCCCTCATGCTCCCGTGAGAGACTGCCATCAATTTGGACAAACGGCTTGAACAAACGCTGCAGGTCTCGCTGAGCAATGCCGATGCCGGTATCCCAGACGGTGAACTGCACCAACTGGTGTTCGCTGTCGCTTCTAACCTCCAAACCAATTGAGCCTGCCTCCGGCGTGAACTTGACGGCATTGGTGAGTAGATTGACCAGAATCTGGATGACCCGTCGCTCATCGGCCCAAATCGAATCGACCAGTTCATGGTAATTTAACTGGACCTTGATCTGTTTTTGAAAAGCAGCTTGGTTTACCCAGTGAAGGCTCTTGGCGCAGATGGTGCTAACCGGTACCTCCTTTAGGTGGAGCTCAAGGGTGTTAGCCTGGATCTTAGAGATATCAAGGATATCATTGATCATGTTGAGCAGATGGCGGCCGCTCTCCTCAATGGTTTGCACATAGCTGAGCTGTTTGTGCGTGAGGTCGCCATAAATCTGCTCTTCCAGAATTTCGGTCATACCGAGGATAGTACTAAGGGGCGTGCGCAACTCATGGCTCATGTTGGCCAAAAATTCATCCTTAGCTTTAAGGGCCTGGGCCAGTTCCAGGTTGGTTGCAGTCAAGGCCGCCGTACGCTCCTGAACCCGTTCGGCCAGGGAGGCCCGTTCCGCCCGTAGGGCTTCCTCAAGCTGTTTGTATTCCGTGATGTCGCTAATCACGCCGTAGACGATCAAGCTTGAGCCGTTGGGCTTGACTTGGGCGCTATCGCGTACCCAAATTACTTCTCCATCGGCTCGAATCAGGCGATATTCAATTTTACTACTTTGCCCCTGGCTCAATTGATCCGCCTGCCGCGCGGCCAACTCGCGATCACTAGGGTGAATGACCAGGGCAGACCACTGAGCCCAATCCTCGATAAAGATAGTCGCCGGGTAGCCGGTCAGATCCTCGACGTTGGGCGAGATGTACTGGTTTATGACACGGCCGTCCGGCTTAATTTGGGTAACGTAAATATGGTCGCTAATTGAAGAGACAAACTGCTTAAAGCGCTCTTGGCTGCGACGAAGGACTTCTTCGGTTTGCTTGTGTTGGCTAAAATCCAACTGAGATTGGAGGGCTTGAGTAATGATCAGCGGGAGGGCTTCCAGATAATGCTCTTCTTGATCTTTGACCAAGTAGGCGTAAGCACCATCTTTAAAGGTACGGACAGCGGTCTGCTCATTGCCCGGAGCAACCAGCACGATAAAGGTCACCTCACTGGGCAATTTGAGTCCATTCAAGTCGACCTGAGCCTCAAGATCATAGTCAACGATGATCATATCGGGCGCATGCCGGTCGATGAAGGCCGTCGCTTGCTCAATATCTAGGGCTACCTTAACTTCATAATTGAGCCTATGCTTGGCCGCAAAGGCTTCAAATCGAGAGTGATCGCGGCTGTATTGATCCAGATACAAGACTCTAATTCTATCCGTCGGCATCAGTTCCTCATCAGGATGTGGAGCTAAGGGAGTAATTGCGTATTGTTTCTTTTAATTGTACCCAAGTTCTTTCCAAATGTGAACCTGCCTTAACGGTATCTACTTAGGGCAAGGATTGACGATGCTATTAATTGCCGGTATACTTCTGACAAATTTGGGCGGGGAACTTGGCTTAGTGGGTGCAGGTATTTCTAGACTAAACAAGATCATACTTCTGCTTTTGCTCTGGGGCCTTAGCCTTTTCCACGCTTCACAACCGCGGGTTGTCTCGGCTCAAGAACCCGACCCGGCGCAGATCGATGCCGCCGTGGAAGCAATCTTCTCCCAGTTGACGCCTAGCGAACGGGTGGGCCAGCTCTTCATAGTCTCTTTTCAAGGGGCCAACATTAGGGCGGAAGCTGACATTGGGCGGCTGATCCAGCAATTTCGAGTTGGCGGCGTCTATCTCTCTGCCGAAAATGACAACTTTCGTAATCGCCTAACCACCCCCAACCAGATTTTGGCCTTAACGAACAATCTACAAGTTTTGGCTCAGTCCGCTACACCGCTGACCAACACCACCGAGTTGACCCCCACTGTCGAAGTCGACACCTCCTATACACCGCTGCCGCTCTTTATCGCCATCAACCAGGATGGCGATGGCTATCCCGGCTCCGAAATTCACGAGGGTTTGACGCCTGTGCCCAGTCAAATGGCCTTGGGGGCCACCTGGAATCCGGAAAACGTTCGGGCTGTGGGTGAGTTGGTCGGCCACGATCTCTCGCGTTTGGGGATCAATATGCTGTTTGGGCCATCCCTGGATGTCTTGGACAATCCGCGGCTGGATCAAGATAATCTGCTCGGTACGCGCACCTTTGGGGGGCATCCTTTTTGGGTGGGCGAAATGGGCCGCGCCTATATCCGCGGTCTGCATGAGGGCAGTAATGGCCGCCTGCTAGCCATTGCCAAACATTTTCCGGGAGTGGGTAGCAGCGATCGGGTGATCAATCAAGAAGTGCCGACCATCATTAAATCGCTGGATGACTTGCGGCGGGTTGAACTGTTACCCTTTTTTCAAGTGACTCAAGCTGATCCCCAGTATCCCGGCAGCACCGTCGATGGGTTAATGACCGCGCACGTGCGCTATCGTGGTCTGCAAGGCACCCTACCAATCAGCCGCGATGCCCGCAACTTGCCCCAGCTTTTGGCTCAAGAAGAGTTGGCTCCCTGGCGCGAGGCCGGTGGCTTGGTGGTGAGTGCGCCTCTGGGAGTGCCAGCCGCCCTGGAAGGAATTGCGCCAGGCAGCAACGTTAATCCTGCCCGGCGTTTAACTCAGGATGCTTTTCTGGCGGGCAGCGATATTCTGCTGGTCACGGATTTTGCTCTGGGTAATGATCCGGAAGCCGAGTTAGAAAACCTTGAGGATGCAATTCTCTTTTTCCGCGACAAGTATCAAAATGATCCCAACTTCCAGACCGCCGTCGATCGCTCGGTTAGGCGCATTCTCCGCGCCAAAGTACGACTCTATGGCCTGGATTTGCCCAATACCTCGGTGCAGTTGCCGTTGGACAATCTGGACACTTTAGGCACGGTCAAGGTCGATCTAAACCGGATTGCCCAAGCCGGCGTGACCTTGATTACGCCGAATGCCATTTTGCCGGATCCCCCTTTGCCCGGCGATCAAATTTTGATCTTTACGGATGATCGCTTGGCCCGCGATTGCAGTGATTGTCCCGAGTTCAGATTGATCGAGACGGACGCGCTCGAGGCCAATCTGCTGCGGCTTTACGGTCCCAATGCCACCGGCCAGATATCCCCCGGCCAGATCGAGAGTCAAAGTTTTGCGGATATCAAGAACCTACTATCCGGTGAAGATCAAGCTCAAGCCGAAGAGACGGCTAGCCTTATCGCGGCTGCTGATTGGATCATCTTTGCGATGTTAGACGTTAATACCGACACCTATCCGCAGTCAGATGCTGTGCGGGCCTTACTACGCAGCCGGTTTGATAATCTCAGAAATAAGCGGCTCATCTTGTTTGCCTTCAACGCCCCCTATTTTCTGGGGGAAACCGAGATCAGCCAGTTGACCGCTTACTATGCCTTCTACAGCAAAATCCCACCTTATCTGGAAGCCGCGGCCCGCCTGCTCTTCCAACAATTCGAGCCATCGGGAGCGTCACCTGTTGAGATCCCGGCTATCGGCCCTTTAGATCTCAGTCCCAATCCTAACCAGGTGATCAAGCTTAAGCCGGTTGAAAAGATTAGTATCAGTGGCAATCCGGTGCCAGTGGAAGAAGTTCAAGCCGTCGGCAGTACGATAGATCTTGAGGTCGGTGAGTCAGTTAGAGTTAGAACGGGTGTGGTCACCGATCGCAACGGTAACCCTGTGCCGGATGGGACGGTGGTTAACTTCTTGCGCTCCTACCCGCGTGAAAATCTACCTTTAGCCCAACTTCCGGCCACGACCAAGCAGGGTATTGCTGAGGTTGTGATTACCAAAGAAATTGACTCGCCCTTGGTCATCAGCGCCGTTAGCGGCCTCGCCTCGCAATCAGACAGCATCAATATTGGCCCGGGCGTTATCGATACGCCGACCCCAACCATCACCCCGACGGCCACTCCGACGCTCACCCCGACGGCCACGGAGCCAACTCCCACGGAAACCCCTCTGCCTACGCCCACCGCGCCGCTTATGACCACTCCCATTTTGCTGCGCCCACCGCCACCCTCAAATCCGGTCAGCTTTGTGGATTTGCTCTACTCTCTCATGGGCGCTTTGGCCATCGCCGGGATAGCTTTTGCCCTGGGCGAAGATCGCTTTGCTTTAGAAGAGCGCGTACGGGGTGCTCTGGTCGCGCTGGCGGTCGGCTTGGTGGGCTATATTACTTTCACGATCGTGGGTATGGCCTTTATCGAAGTTGAGTTTGTCGGCAATGTCGCTCGCGAAAGTATCAACGGTCATTGGGTCGCGCCCTTGATTACTATTGCTTTTGCCATCATCGGGGTCTTAATTTGGCATCTCAAGCCGGGCCGGGTCTTTTGGAAAAAGATCGGTTAGCGGTTCTGCCTTTTTATTCGTTCGCTGCGGCTTCGCTAAGCGGCGCAGTTTGTTGAGGCTGAAGGTAACTTTCTGAATTACCGGTTAGACCTGGGGTGAGTGATAAAATCAGAGCCAGGGTCAAAAGCGCTGTGACCAGCGCCAGCAAGACCCGATTCCGCCACACCGCAAAGCGCCAGCCATTAATGGCCTGACCATTGACAACAATCGGCGCGTTATCTAAAATTTCTCGTCTAAACTGCTGAATATTCTCGGGGCGATCTTCCGGATGTAGACCCATCGCGTGCAAAATGGCTTGCTCGGTTTGGGGAGAAACAGCCGGGTTCGTTTGGCGGATGCTTAACTGCGGGTCATATTTAGCCCGGATGTACCGGCTCTTGGCGTCCGGCGGGGGCTGGTTGGTGAAAAGATGATAAAGGGTTGCCCCTAGTGAATAGATGTCAGAGCGGACATCCGTGTGACCGGCATCGCCACCGATCTGTTCCAGAGGCGCGTACTGAATTGTGGCTCGCCCTTGCAAAACTGTAATAGTTCGATTATCATCTGGAACCATAAGCTTAACTAAGCCAAAGTCCACCAACTTGATGGTGCCATTAGGCGTTAGCTTAATATTCGAAGGTTTAATATCTCGATGCAAGACAGGCGGGTCTTGCTGATGCAGATATTCTAGCGCGTCGATCAATTGCTCGGTCCAGGTCAGGATGTGCTCTTCCGGAATAAACTCGCCCTTGTGACGAGCGTTTTCAATCAGTTCCCGCAGGTCCTGGCCCGGTACATAATCCATAACCAGGTAATCACGCCCGTTATAAAGGAAGAAGTCGGATACTCTCGGCAGGTTAGCATGATCCAGGCGTGCCAGCACGCTGGCCTCACGATGGAACGCGGCTTGGGCTTGCGCTTGATAATCTCTTGGAGCGTTGGCGTCCGGCACCACCTCCTTGACAGCGCATAATCGCCCTTCTAGGCGCAGGTCTTCTGCCTTGTAGATGGCACCCATACCACCCTGACCCACTAAATCCACAATGCGGTAGCGTGACCACAGGATCGTGTCAGGGGTCAAAAGGTCTGACATCTCAATTCTTCTCCGTCCTTCTGCGATACCGATTGAATTCGCTTGGTCTGTTTAGTAAGGCAAACTCAAGAAAATCCAAACGTGACTGGTATATCTTTATTATAGACGAGTCAGGAGGCAATAACAATGTCAAAGCGTGAGGTTGCCATGCTCCTCATCCAGGAAGGCAATAGTCCCAAATCGCAGTGGCCTCTGGCAAAAGACCAAAACGTAATTGGCCGTGATACCGATAGCGATATTCAAATTGATGATCGTCAAGTCTCACGCCGGCACGCCGAAATTTCCCTAACCCCCGAAGGTTATTACGTTCTGCGTGATTTGGGCAGCAAAAATGGTACCTTCCTTAATGGTCAACCCGTCAATCAGGAACCGACCCCCATCCGCAATGGCGACGAGATAGGCATTGCTCTCTGTGCCAAATCCACTTTTGTGGCTGAAGAGGCCACCGCGCCGATCATTAACCGGCCACACCAGCCCGGTATCCGCATGGATCTGGCCGCTAAGCGTGTTTGGGTGATGGGCCAAGAGATCGACCCGCCGTTGTCCTTGGCTCAACACAACCTGCTGGAACTCCTTTTCACCCAGGCCGGTAATGTCGTCTCGCGTGACGAGATCGTTTCGGCCGTCTGGTCGGCTGAGGAAGCCGACGGTGTCTCCGAGCAGGCAATTGACGCGCTCGCCCGCCGCTTGCGCGAGCGCATCGCCGAGATCGATCCCAAGAATCGCTATGTTGAAACCGTACGTGGCCATGGCTTCCGCCTCAACCTGGCCGAACGGTAGCTAAACCGTTTCGGTTTCAACTTTTTACTAAAACGAAATCTTGCTAAACTCGCTTAAAATCCATAGCCTACAATGAGTAGCTGTCTAATCCTGGAGAAACAACCTTGAACCAATACCAACCTCTCATTGCCTTGACCTGCCGGCCGGACTTGAGTGCCGTCTACGACGGTCGGCCGGTCAATGCTCAAAACCCGGTTTACACTAACGCTATTTTGGCAGCCGGGGGGATTCCCATCCTCATCCCGGTCGAAGTCACCGGTGATCAACTCGCCGCTTTGTTCAACCGCGTTGACGGCTTGCTCTTTGCCGGCGGCGGTGATGTTCACCCCAGCTTTTACGGCGAAAAACAGGTGGTCGATAAGCTGTACGATGTGCAGCGGCGCCGTGATGAGCTGGAAATCCGGCTGATTCAGTGGGCCATGGACCAGGGCAAGCCGTTTTTCGCCATTTGCCGGGGGATCCAGGTGATGAACGTGGCTGCAGGCGGAAAGTTGTACCAAGATATCCCCACTCAGTATCCAACCACTTTGCGGCACGATTACTACTACACCATCGATGGCAGTTTTGCCCGCGATCACCTGGCCCACGAGGTTGAGATTGAACCCCACTCGCGGCTAGCGGAAATTGTGGACAGTCCGCGCTTGCCAGTCAACAGCCTGCACCATCAAGCCGTCAAAGAAATCCCAGACTCGCTCCGAGTGGTCGCCCGGGCTGCTGATGGGCTGATCGAAGCGATCGAGAAGCCGGATCATCCCTTTGCCTTGGGTGTGCAGTGGCACCCGGAAGAGTTGGTTGATGATCAGGCAGTGGCCCGGCGGATGTTTGCCGCTCTGGTCGACAGCTCCCGCAATGGTCATCGCTAGCGAGCCTCACGGGTATAGCGGCCAGATCAAGGGTAAGACAAAAATGACCAGGACCAAATTCAGGATCGTTAACCCAAAGCCCACTTTGGTAAAGTCAAAGAATTTGTAACCACCCGGCCCAAAAACCAAAATATTGGATTGGTGCGCAATGGGCGTCAGAAAACTGCTATTGGCCGCAACAACAACGGCCATCAGGTAAGCGTGCGGGTCGGCCTGTAGATCGAGCGCCACGTTAATGGCAATCGGCGCAATCAGCACGGTTGCGGCGGCGTTAGACATGGTTTGGGTCAAGATCGCCGTCAGCAGATATATGCCGGCCAAGATGGCTAACGGACCAAGTCCCATCATCGAGTCCGTAATCTGATCGGCCAGAAATTTGGCGGCGTTGGTTGTCTCCATAGCCGTACCCAGCGGTAGCATCCCGCCGATCAAGAAGACCGACTGCCAGTCGATCGACTTGTAAGCCTCGTTGACATTAATCACCCGGCTCACAATCATCGTCACGGCCGCGATCAGGGCCGCGACGGAGATGTGCAGCCAACCCAAGGTCACCACCAGCAGCATCACCATCAAGATGCCGAGCGCCAGCGGAGCTTTAGCCGTCCGGCGGCGGCGCAGGTGCGTGGGCCCCAAGACTAGAAAGTTAAGATTGCCGCGCAGCAGATCAAGATGCTCTAATTTGCCCTGGACCAGCAGCATATCCCCCTGGCGTAGTGGTTCTTCGCGGATCGAGCCGGAGATGGTTTGCCCTTGCCGTCGCAGAGCCAGAACGCTTAACCGATACTTCTCACGAAAGCGGATCTGTTTGAGATTTAGCCCTGCCAAGGTCGAGCCGACGTCTAGGATCACTTCGGCCATCGTCGCTTCATGCGGCTGGAGTCCGGTTTCACGCCGGTGGGTCGCATCGTGCTCAAGCTGAAGTCCTTGCTGCTCCATAACCTGCAAAATTTTGTCGAGCCGCCCTTCCACCAGAAGCGTGTCATTCGCCTTGATCCGATCGTAGCGACGCACTGCCGCTTGGTCGGTTCCGTTGCGCATAATGCTGACAATAGTCAGATCATATTCTTTGCCAAAGCGACTATCGATCAGGGTTTTGCCAACCAGCGGCGAGCTGGGTAAAACTTTTAGCTCACTAAGGTACTCTCGCACGTGGTAATTCTCGGCCAGGTTGGAATGAATATCGTAGTTAGGCAAGAGATGCCGTCCCACAAAAGCCATGTAGAGCGTACCTACTCCTAAAATGAGCAGCCCCATCGGCGTAAAATCGAAAAAACCAAATCCGGTGCAGCCAAAGCTGAAGTTCTCGCAGCCCGGATACTCCCGCAAGATCGAGGAAGCCAGGATGTTAGGCGGCGTCCCGATTAAAGTTAGATTCCCGCCCATAGCCGAAGCAAAGGCCAAAGGCATCAGCAGCTTCGAGGGGGCCGTCTTGGCTCTCCGGGCGATGATCAGCATAGCCGGCAAAAACACGGCGGTCGCCCCGACATTGTTGATAAACGCCGAAACTGCGCCAACCGTCAGCATCATCGCCACCAGTAAGCGGGGTTCGCTAGACTTGGCGATCTTGAGGATCCGCACCCCGAGAAAATCGGCGATCCCGGTTAAGAAAAGCCCCTCACTGATAATAAAGATCACCACCACTGTCACTACCGCCGGATTAGCAAAACCGGCAAATGCCTCTTGCGGTGTCACCAACCCGGTCACGGCCAGACTGGCCAGCACAATTAACGCCACCAGATCGGCTCGAAGTTTTTCTGTCGCAAACAGAATTACCGAAGCCACCAGGATAGACAACACTAAACCAATTTCAAAAGTCAAACCAAGACCTCATCGATAGACTTGCAAAGTTGAGTCAACTAAAATTTGCCTAGTGTTAGGCACGCCAAGTACAACCCCTCGTCACAAGGTGTCTATCTTGTCCGCACTAATAAGAATTGAAATTCTCATCATTGAGAAAGTAATAATCGTCTATCCTTGGGAAAAATTAGGATGTTGGCGATCTCAGCAGGCATCCAGCAACAAGGTTTCATTATGGCCGGGATAACCTAAAACAGCAAATAGCTGCTAAAGGTCACCGGCGAGCCACCAAGTAAGCTATGGTCGTTTGCCAGGGTACAGTTTGATGCAGCAATTGTTGTTCAAACAGGTATTTAACTTGAGCCAGATCGCTCTCGCTCAGGCTACCATGGCTCGTCGGCTGGCGCAGCCGCTCGGCGAAGGTGGGACGTTGGCCGGGAGCGGAGGCGCCAAACCACCGCTCGATCTGCGCCGGTTCCACCCGCCACTCGGCCGTGACCGGCTCAACCACCACCGTGACCTCGCGCAGACCAGCCTGGGTCGCGATGTGGCGTAGATCGGCCTCATCCCAATTGACCATGGGATCGTCGGCAGTGGTATAAATGGCCTCCTCGGCCGTTATCATCTGCGCCACGATCTCGGCCGGCAGCCGGGAGAGATCGATTAGATGACGCAGGCGCTGCGTGTGTTTGGGGATGACTTCGGCCAAGACCAGCCGCCCGTCCGGTTTAAGCAGCCGCCCCGCTTGCTCGAGAGCGGCTTGTTTGTCACTCAGTTGAGTCAGCACGTTGCGCCCCACCATCACCTCAAACGTAGGCGTTGCGTCGCCGGCTGAATATTGCGCCACCAACTCCGGCAGAGCCGTAACCACCCCGACCACAATTACCGGCCGGGTCAGCGCCTCCAGGTTTTGCGCTTGTTGGCTTAGAGCCTTGGCTGTCCGCTCATCGGCGGTTAGCGCCCACACGCCCCCTGCCGGCGCGCGTCGCACCGCCTCCCAGGTTAGCAGGCCGCTGCCCGCATTCAAATCGAAAACCAACTCATGCCGCTCGACCTGCGCCAGAGCAAAAACCCTGTCCCGCACCTGACCTAACTGCGTCCCTACGCTGCTTAAAGTGCGTTGCAGCCAGCGGCTTTGAGCGCTTGGGCCGGCGGCCAGGTTGGCCACGCTCCAGTCCAACGACAGGTTCGGCTCCAGCATCGAGGCCAGCTGTTCCTCCCGGCGGCGAGCCACTTGGTGCTGGATCGTCGCTTCGTAGCCCTGTTGGCTCGGTTGGAAGAAAACGCGGCCTTGCAAGCCCTCCGGTAAATACTGCTGAGCCACCCAGTGATCGCGGTAAGCATGCGGATAAAGATAGCCCGCCCCGTGGCCAAAGTCGGCCCCATCGCGGTTAGCATCCTTGAGATGGTCGGGGACTTCAGCCTCGCGCTCGCGCTCGATGGCCGCCAGGGCATCGAAAAAGCCCATCACCGAGTTGCTCTTGGGCGCGGTCGCCAGGTAAAGGCAGGCCGTCCCCAGGTGATAGCGCCCCTCCGGCAGGCCCACGTAATCAAAGGCCTGGGCCGCGGCTATTACTACGGGCAGCGCCTGCGGATCGGCCAGGCCCACATCTTCTCCGGCAAAGATCAGCATCCGCCGGAAGATGAAGCGGGGATCTTCGCCGGCGTAGACCATCCGGGCCAGCCAGTAGAGGGCCGCATCCGGATCGGAGCCGCGGAGCGATTTGATAAAGGCCGAAATCGTATCAAAGTGAGCGTCGCCGTCCTTATCATAGAGCACCGCCCTCCGCTGAATAGACTCTTCGGCCACCCCGACGGTGACGTTGATCAGGCCGTAGTCATCAGGGGGCGTCGTCTCGACTGCCAACTCTAAGGCATTTAGCACTGCCCGCGCATCGCCGTTGGCCACGTTGACCAGGTGATCCAACGCTTCCTCGGTCAAGTTGACCTTGAGCTTACCATAGCCGCGCTCGGGATCGGCCAGCGTCTGCCGAACGATGTTTCGCAGGTCGTTCTCATCCAGGCTGCGCAACTGAAAGATGCGCGAGCGCGAGACGAGAGCCTTATTCACTTCAAAGTAGGGGTTCTCGGTGGTCGCCCCGATCAGGATAACCGTCCCGTTTTCAACGTGGGGCAGCAGCGCGTCCTGCTGAGCTTTGTTAAAGCGGTGTACTTCGTCGATAAAAAGGATGGTTTTGCGGCCAAACATGCCGCGTTGATCGTTAGCCGTGGCAATGGCCTCGCGGATATCTTTAACTCCACTCAGCACCGCATTAAGGGCGATGAAGTGAGCGTTGGTGGTATTGGCAATGATCCGCGCCAGCGTGGTCTTGCCCGTCCCCGGCGGGCCGTAGAAGATGAGTGAGGAAAGCTGATCCGCCTGGATGGCGCGGCGCAGCAGCCGGCCCGGTCCGATAATGTGGGCCTGACCCACAAACTGGTCAAGCGTCCGCGGTCGCATGCGCGCTGCTAACGGAGCTTCTTTTTCGATTTGCCGTTCGCGGGCGTGGTCAAATAAATCCATAGCGACGATATTTTAGCACAAATTGACTTCAAGGGTGAACCTTAAAGGGCGGCGCGATATTGTGCGATTAGTTTCAGTATGTTATAGTAGGATAGTAATTAGTACTTCCGTCCTGCCCATCAGCCCTAGAACCTCTATATTCTAACCAAATCTCTATTCCTTTTTTAGAAAGATATGTTAAACTAACCCATGGGTCGATTCTAAACTCCCTTATTTTGGGTCAATGTTTAACAAATCATAAGTTTCTTGGAGAGAACACCTTGCTAATTTGGGAAGAGGGTACCATGATCCAGGATGTTCGTCCTGTTCGCTTGCAGGAATTCCGTTTACCGAGAAACAATGCCAAGCGGTCAAAAGTCGAAGAGCCCTTGACTGAGTTGCCGCTCGATATTTTTTCTCCGCGCCTCCTCAAAATGTTGGAGGAACCGCGTAATGTTGAAGAAACGGGCATCCCGGAAGAGCTTATCGCTAATTTAGCGTTAAAGATTCTTTACTTTAACGGCACAATGAAGGCCGGACGCATCGCTGAGGCGATGTGTCTTCATTTTTCAGGGATTGTTGAACCGGTTCTCCAGAACCTCAAGGCTCAACATTTGGTGCAGGTCACCGGCAGTAAAGACCTCAACCGCACCTCCTTTCAATACGCTATCACCGAAAAAGGGAGCATGCGGGCCCGAGAGTTGCTCGATCGCAACCGTTATGTGGGTCCATGTCCGGTTACCCTGAAACAGTATATCGAAATCGTCAGACAGCAATCCAAGACTCGCAAGCCGGTTGATGAGACTCAGGTTCGCACGGCCATGAACGGCCTGGTTCTTTCCAAAGACGTCATCGATAGAATCGGCCCAGCCGTCAACTCCTACAAGTCGCTTTTCTTATATGGTCCGCCGGGCAACGGCAAGACCAGTATTGCCAAAGCGATCACCCGCCACTTGCTCCCGGACCACATTATGGTGCCCTATGCCATCTATGAGGATGGCCAGATCATCAAGGTCCATGATGCCGAAGTTCATCCGGTTATGGACGATGAGTACTCGGCGGCGATTGAGGCAGCCTATTTGGACAAACGCTGGGTCCGCTGTGGCTCCCCGGTGGTCATCTCCGGCGGTGAGTTAACCCTGGCCGATCTGGACCTGGCCTGGAGCGACACCAACCGCTTTTATGAGGCCCCTCTCCAACTCAAGGCTAACAACGGTCTCCTCTTGGTCGATGACTTTGGCCGGCAGCAAATGGGGCCCAAAGACCTGCTTAACCGTTGGATTGTGCCGCTGGAAGAGCGAATTGACTTCCTAACCTTCCACACCGGCAAGAAGTTTGCGATCCCGTTTGAAACGCTAATTGTCTTTTCCACCAACCTCGATCCCGAGTCCCTGGTGGATGAAGCCTTTCTCCGGCGTATTCGCCACAAAATGTCAATTGACAATCCAGATGAGCAGCAGTTTTATCGCATTTTTGTCTCTGCCTGCCACGAACGCAAGATCAAGTTCGATAAAAAAGCCTTTATCCATCTCCTGCGCGAATACTATTTCAGCGCCGGACGCCCGCTCAAAGCCTGCCACCCGCGCGATATCCTCGACCAACTCTGCGATTTTGCCGCCTACCGTAATCACCCTCCCCGGATGACGCCCGATATGCTAGACCTGGCCGCCCGCTCTTACTTTGCGGACTTGCTCTAGCCAGCGCTGATCTACCTTCATGTGGAGAGAGCGTACTTCAATTTCCAGGCTGATTTTGCTCGAAATTGGTGGGACCGGGCCAGCTTCGCTCGAAATTGGTGGCGCATTGAGGCCACCGACCCGTTTTGGGCGCCGCCGGCCTATCCCGCCTTCCGCCGGGCTTTAGAACCGGCTCGCAACCCCCATCTGGCCCGCCTCGATCCTATCTTTGTCTCCCTTGAAGCCCTGCCCAGACGCCGTAGCGAGAACCTGCGCACCCAACCGGTCAGCGCCGGCGTAAGCCTGGAACAACCGGTCGCCGCGGCGATCGCCTTGGTTGACCCTCGTCGCGCCGATCGCACCGCCTATCTGGCCTGGCTCAAGGTGGCCAATGATGCCGAGAGTCTGGAGCGGCTGCTGGACGCCTTGCGTGAGCCGCTGCTGGCCCGGGGCGCGAGCCGTTTACTGGGACCGACCGGTCTCTCTCCGCAGCTCGGGTCCGGCCTGCTGCAAGACCATTGGGCCGATCTTCCTCCCCTGCACACCCCTTACAATCCTCCTTACTTGCCGGAAATCGTCGCCTCACCCTTGCGAGCGCGCAGCAGCGCCCGGCTCTTGCAGCTCGATGTTCCGCTCCCGCCGCCCGATCCGGCCGGTCCGGCCGAGCTGCTCCCCTTTGAACCCCGGCGTTTAGCCGCTGACTTGCTCCCCCTGCTGGTCAGCGCCTGCCCCCCCTGGCTCGACTTCGCCTCACCCGATGAACTGGAAGCCCAATTCATCTTGGACTGGCTCAGCTATTGGCCTCTCTCCGGCTGGCTGGCCCAAATCGATGGGCAGCCGGTGGGTTTTGTCCTGCTCCAACCCGATCTGGCCCCGCGTCTCCTGCGAGCCGGCGGCGGTCGCCGGCCCTGGTGGCGACTGTGGCTGGCCTGGGCCAAACAGCGACCGGTCCCCGCCGGCCGGCTGCTCTTTGGCGGCGTGCTGCCGGAGCGGCGCGGCCAGGGTTTGGGCCGGCAGTTGCTTCACCAGGCCCTGACCGTGGCCCACCACCACGGCTGGCGCAGCCTGACCGTTGGCCCCGTCCCCACCACCGCCCCCGCCGCGGGCTTCTTGGCGCATCATCAAGCACAGCCGCACCAGACGTATGGGGTGTACCAGGCGGACTTATGATCCGCTCTCGCTCTCGTTCTTGAGGGCTAAGGGGCTGCGGGTCGAAAGCTGGTCTCGTCTCAGGTACTTAGTTACACAATATACTTGACACTACCCCCAAAGCTAGCTTTGGGACTCCTCCGGATTTTCATTCTCGGTGCTGTGCCGCAGGCTGAGTCCGTCTCCTCTGTAAATAGGTTCGTAGTAGCGGCTTCAGCCGCGCCAGGACCGCTAAAGCGGTTACTACAAACGTTTTTCTTATCCCCTCAATGATGAAACAACCGTAAGCCACTAAAGATCAAGGTCATGCCATACTCGTCCGCGGCCTGGATGACGGCGTCATCGCGCATAGCGCCGCCGGGTTCGATGACGTAGCGGACGCCGCTGCGTTGGGCCCGGTCGAGGCTGTCGCGGAAGGGGAAGAAGGCGTCGGAACTGAGGGCCACCCCGTCGAGGCGGGCCAGCCACTCGGCCCGGTCGGCCGGGCTGAGTGGTTCGGGCACGGTGGTGAAGTAAGTCTCCCAGGCGGCCCGCTCGGGCGGGGTCATGTCATCAAGCAGGTACAGGTCGATGGCGTTGTTTTTGTCCGCCCGGCCCAGGCCGGGAGCGAATTCCAGGCCCAGCACCCGCGGATGCTGGCGCAGCCACCAGGTATCGACCTTGTCGCCGGCCAGGCGGACGCAGTGAACGCGCGACTGCTGGCCCGCGCCCACACCAACCACCTGCCCGTTCAAGGCGTAGCAGACCGAGTTCGACTGGGTGTACTTGACCGCCAGGGTGGCGACGATCAGGTCCCGTTTGGCGCTGTCCGGCAGATCGCGGCGGCTGGAGACGATGTTCGCCAGGATGTCGGCGTTGATCTCAAGATCGTTGTGGCGCTGGGCCAGGTACAGGCCAAAGACCTGCCGGATTTCGCGGGGCGAGGGCTGGTAGGCCGGATCGATCTCGATCAGCGGGTAATTGCCCCCCTTTTTCTTGGCCAACAGCTCCAAGGCCGCCGGCTCAAAGCCGGGGGCGATCAGGCCGTCCGAGACCTCGCGACTGATGATCCGGGCCGTGGCCAGATCGACCGGCTCGCTGAGGGCGATCCAATCGCCAAAGGACGACATCCGATCCGCGCCGCGGGCCCGGGCATAAGCCGTGGCCAGGGGCGTCAACTCCAGATCAGCGACAAAGTAAGCCTGGGCTTCGGCCTCGCTGAGCGGGACGGCGACCGCCGCCCCGGCCGGGCTGACGTGCTTAAACGAAGCCGCCGCCGGCAGGTCAAGGGCGAGCTTCAGCTCCCGGACCAACTGCCAACTGTTGAGCGCGTCCAGCAGGTTGATATAGCCCGGCATGCCGTTGCGCACGATCAGCGGCAGCTTGCCCCGGCGGGTAAAGAGTTGGGCCGGCTTTTGGTGGGGGTTGGCCCCGTAGCGCAGGGGTAGAGTCTGCTCGCTCAGGGCGCCGACCTGCTCGGCGAGATAGGCGGAGATGGCGTCATCGTAGGCGGCGGTGTGATTGAAGGCCTTGAGGGCCAACTCGGCCCGGCGCGCCTCCAGCAGGCCGCCCCGGTCGCGCAGGTCGGCGGCCAGATGATCATAGTCGGCCGGGTCGCAGACCACGCCGACGCGCTCAAAGTTCTTGGCCGCGGCTCGCAGCAGGGCCACCCCGCCGATGTCGATCTGCTCGATGGCCTCGGCCAGGCTGATCCCCGGCTGGGCGACCGTCTGCTCAAAGGGGTAGAGATTGCAGACGATCAGATCGATCGGCTGGATCTGGTGGATGGCCAGTTCGGCCAGGTCGGCCTCGGTCGGGCGGGCCAGGATGCCGGCGTGGATGGCCGGGTGCAGGGTCTTGACCCGCCCGCCCAGCATCTCCGGCGCCCCGGTTACAGTCGAGACATCGGTCACGTGCAGCCCGGCGTTGCTCAGCACCGTGGCCGTGCCGCCACTGCCAATCAAGTGCCAGCCCAGACCGGCCAGTTGGCGGGCAAAGTCAACCAGCCCGCGTTTGTCGAAGACGGAAAAAAGGGCGGTAGGCATAGATCTCTCCTCGAATTTGGAATGTTATAGAATGGGGTTATAGGGTGTTGGTAGGACGTAGTGCGTAGTGCGTAACCAGAATTAATACGCACTACGCACTACGCACCACGTTTCCCCTCACTCCCCCATCATCTGGCCATCCACCACGACTTCAACGTCCTTAAAGCCGAGCGAGTAGAGCCAGTTCTCGTAATACAACTTCCCGTACTGGTTGGCGCGCTCCAGGATGCCTTCTTGCAGGGCGGCCGCTTCGATGGCTTTTTGGGCCTGGCCGAAGGCAGCGCCTTGCAGGTTGGGGTCGATCTCATCCAGCAGGAGCGAGCTGTCGTAGTAGACGACGTGGGTGCGGTCAAAGTCGATGGTGGTGTTGAGGATCCGGGGGGCGGGTAAGACCAGCCGGACCCGGTCGCCGTCGGTCCAGAGATCGTCCGGTTCGAGCTGGTTCAGGTCGAAGCCGGCGTTGACATCGCCGTAGACCAGCATTAGCAGCGTTTCTCTGGTGTTGAAGAACTCATCGAGCAGGCCCTCGCCGGCGTTCTCGCGGTAGATCTCGGTCACGGTGCTGAACTCCACGGTTGAGAGCTCGGCCTGGGCCTGGATGTTTTGAATGTTGACGACCGGCGGCGGCAAGGGGGTGCTGGTCGGGGCGGCAAAGAGGCCCAAGGTATGGGTGGTGGTGCCGGCCAAATAGGTGCAGGCCCCGATCAGGGCCAGACTAATAATCACGATCGAGCCCCAGACGATGGGGGTCCGGCGCTCGTTGGGTGTAGCTTGGCTCAAATTCCCCTGCCTTCGACGTTGATGATAACCTCGGTAAAGCCCAGCGAACGCAGCAGATCCTCCAACTGCCGCCGGCCATCTCGAGTGGCCCGTTCATAGATCCCGCGCGCTTCGGCCCAGTCGATCAAAGACTGTTCGGCCAACTGACGGGCTCGGCTCTCCAGGGATGGGTCCGGCTGGAGAAAGAGGCCGGTCTCGCGTTCGTAAACCTGGGTGCGCTCGTTATCGATGCGGCTGTAGAGGATTTCGGGAGCCGGCAGATTGAGGACGACGCGTTTGCCGCTGACGTTGATCCGATCCTCGGTCACCTGGCTCAGGTCAAAGCCGGCCACGACTTCGCCCTCGGCCACCAGCATCAGCTTATCCGTGCCAAAGACCTGCTCCCAGATGTTGGTCGGCTCGTTTTCGAGGTTAACCACGGTTTGCATCAGATATTGGGCCGTTTCCAGCCGGCCCAGGCTCTCGATGTGGTTGATGACCACGATCGGAGTGGGCGTGGGGGTCGGCGTGGCGGTGCCGGTGGGGGTAGGGGTGGGGGGGGGCGGTGGGGTAGCGGTGGGCGTGTTGGTGACGATGACGGGCGTGGCGGCGACGATTGCAGTGGGGGGCGGGGTGGCGGGCGAATTTTGCCGGCCAAACTGGAAGGCGACGACCCCGATGGCACTGGCCAGAGCCAGGATCGTTACCATCAGGGCCACAAGTTTGACCTGCTCGCGGTCGAGCCTAAGATTCACGCCCAAATTCCTTTTGACTACTCCCCTCGGTCTCCCTCGAAAGGGGGGAGGTGGGGAGGGGGTCAATTTTCATTTCCGATGCCGCCGTTCCAGTTCGCTGAGAACATCGGCCCAGCGGACGCCGCGGGTCTCGAGCAGCACCAGGCTGTGGTAGATCAAGTCGGCCATCTCGGCGATGACCCGCTCGTCGGACTGGGACAGGGCGGCCACAATAACCTCGGTTGCTTCCTCGCCGACTTTCTGGGCCGCTTTGCCGGGGTCGTCCAGCAATCTGTTCGTGTACGAACCCGGCTTGGGAGTGATTCTACGTTGGGCAATGAGGGCTGTCAACTCGGATAAGAAATCGTTCATTGGACCTCAAACATCTCGGCCCTTTCCGGACCGACCGAAACATAGGTGATTTTGATGCCGGCCAATTCTTCGATCCGGCGGAGATAGGCTTGAGCCGCCGGCGGAAGATCGGCCCACGACCTGGCCTGGGACGTTGAGTCGTCCGGCCAGCCGGGCCAGCTTTCGTAGATCGGCTCGATCGTCTCATACAGCGGCGTATCGGGCACGTGGCTGAGGGTGGCGCCATCGGGCAGGCGGTAGCCGGTGCAGATCTTCAGCTCCGGCAGCCCGTCCAGGACGTCGAGCTTGGTCACGGCGATCTCGGTGAAGCCGTTGAGGTAGGCGACATAGTTCAGAGCCACCGCGTCGAGCCAGCCGCAGCGGCGGGGCCGGCCCGTGGTGGCCCCGAACTCGCCGCCTTTGTCGCGCAGGTAGCGGGCGACCTCATTGTCCCCCTGGTCGGTAGGCACCGGCCCGGCCCCGACCGCGGTGGTGTAGGCCTTGACCACGCCGATAACTCGGTCAAGCGCCTGCGGGGGTAGACCGGCCCCAACCGGAGCGAAGGTGGCGGTCGGGTTGGAAGAGGTGACGTAGGGGTAGGTGCCCCAGTCCAGATCGCGCATGGCGGCCAATTGGCCTTCGAGGAGAAAGTTCTTGCCCTGGCGGTAATCATCGCGGATCACGGTAAAGGGATCGAGCAGGCGGGGCTCGAGTTGGGCGCGCCAGTGGCGGCATTGGTCAAAGAGTTGGCCGGCATCGACCGGATCGTGGCCGTAGCTGGCCAGCAAGGCGTTGGCATGCTCAACGGCCTGCTCTAGCCGGCTCTTGAGCCAATCGAGCCGGAGCAGGTCGCCCAAGCGCAGGCCACGCCGGGCCGCTTTATCGCTGTAGGCCGGGCCGATGCCGCGCTTGGTCGTGCCCAGGGCGGCTTTGCCGGCCTCGTGCAGACCGTCGAGCAGGCGGTGGTAGGGCAGCAGCAGTTGGGCCCGGGTCGAGAGAAAGAGACGGCTGTTATCGACCCCGGCGGCTTCAACCTGGCCCAGCTCCTCGAGCAGGGAGTCCGGGTTGACCACGCAGCCGGTGCCGATTAAGCAGTTGGTGTTCGGGTAGAAGATGCCGGAGGGAATGAGGTGGAGCTTGAACTCTCCGTAGTGGTTGACCACGGTGTGGCCGGCGTTGTCACCCCCTTGAAAGCGGATGACCCAATCCATAGTCTCGGCCAGGGCGTCGACGATCCGGCCTTTGCCTTCATCGCCCCATTGCGCCCCGACCACGGCAGTGACGGGCATGGTATGTTTCTCCTTGGGTTGGTTTGGGGTAAAAAAATTGCGTGGAACGTAGAACGTGGAACGTGAATTTCACCCACGTCCCACGTCCCACGTCCTCCGTTTATAGGTTCACTTCACAGTCACCCCGGCTTCTTTCAGCCCTTCCACGGCCTTCTCGCCATCCAGCGGCTCGACGTTAACGGCGCGCGTGCCGGAGAGGACGACGCTGGTCGGGAAGCCGAGGCGGTGGGCATCGAGCGCGGTCGATTTGACGCAGTAGTCGAGGGCCAGGCCGACGACGGTCACGGCTTCGACCTCGTTCTCGCGCAGAAAGTTTTCGAGCGACGGGCTCTCGTTGTTGGCCTCCAGGTGCCCGCCGAAGCCGGAATAGCTATCGATCTCGGTCACGAAGCCTTTGTAGAAGGTCGGCCCCTGGACCAGCAGCTCCGGGTAGAACTCGGCCCCGGTGGTGCCCTGGACGCAGTGGGGCGGCCAAATGCCGTCGGGGTGGTTCTCGGCAAAGGAGGCGTGGTTTTCGGGGTGGTAATCCTTGGTGTAGAGCACCAGGTCGCCTCGCTCGATGAACTCCTGGACCAGGTCGTTGACCGTATCCAAGATCTGATCCCCCTCCGGCACGGCCAGAGCCCCGTCCGGACAAAAGTCGTTTTGAAAGTCGACGACGATGAGGGCTTTCTTACTCATGACTCCTCCTTACCTCTTAATTCATTAAAGAAACAACTGACTGCCCCGGTATGGCAGGCCGGCCCGACCGGATCGACCTGGATCAGCAGGGTGTCGCCGTCGCAGTCATAATGGATGCTGCGCACTTTCTGGACGTTGCCGCTGGTGGCGCCTTTGTGCCACAGCTCCTGCCGGCTGCGGCTCCAGAACCAGGTTTCACCCTGCGCCAGGGTCAGGCGTAGGCTCTCGGCGTTCATCCAGGCCAGCATCAGGACTTGCCGGGTGGTGGCGTCCTGGACAATGGCCGGGATGAGGCCAGCGGGGGTAAAGGCGAGATTGGGTGTATTCAAAGTGCTCATTTACTTAAACGGGTTTACGATTCGAAGTTGTTGATTAATTGTAAGACCGTCCTGCATATCTTCAGAATAAAGGATCGGAACACCAGTTATCAAAGCACAGGCTACGATAAGTCTGTCCCAGTACGAAAGAGAGTATTGTTCACGCAAGGACGATGCGGAAAGTAAAATTGGCTGGTCGAGTTCAATAACTGTATAGATGTTATAGTAGTCGTTAATCACGTCACGGATTTGATCTTCAGCGAACTTCTGGCGCTTGATTAGGTTTACGCAGACCTCATTAATCACTTGAGCGCTAACAGTGATAGCTGATAGCGTGCCTAATAACGTTTGGGCTCGCTCTGTTTTTTGAGAGTCTTGTCCGGCAATAAATGCATAGAGCCACACATTGGTGTCTATAAAAGCAGAGATACTTGATGGCATTGTTGTCATCCGTTAGTGTGCGGACCGGAAAACCAGTTCCGTTCTCTCGCTTACGGCCGGTCTTGATAGATTTCGTCTCGGGTTAGGGGCTTAAAGGATGGATCTTGAATCGGATTTTTAAGTAGTCGGGCGAGAATCCCTTCCTGGTCTTTAGGCGGTTGCCTGAGAACAATAACCCGGACTGCTCCGGCGACTTGATCACGGTATTCTTCAGGAATCTCAATTATGCCGTTTTTGACACTGGTTTGAAATTCTATAGCGATCATTATTATTGTTCTCCTGTTTGCTCTTTGTCTTACCTATACTATACCCAATTCATCATTATTTTTCTACAACCTAAAGTTTTTTCTTGCCCTTCATCGGTCGGACCGTAATCCCTTGCGCCGCCATATAATCCTTGACCTCTTGAATACTCAGCTCTTGGTAATGGAACAGGCTGGCCGCCAACACCGCGCTGGCCCTGGCTTCGAGGATCGCCGCGGCGAAATGCTCCAGGGTGCCGGCCCCGCCGGAGGCGATGACCGGGATGGTAACGACCTCGGTAATCGCTCGGGTCAGAGGCAGGTCGAAGCCGGCTTTGGTGCCATCGGCGTCCATACTGGTCAGCAGGATTTCGCCGGCGCCGCGGGCCTGGCACTCCCTGGCCCACTCGACCGCGTCGAGGCCGGTGCGCTGCCGCCCGCCGTGGGTGGTCGTCTCCCAGCCGGGGCCATCCAGCCGCTTGCGGGCATCGATGGCGACCACGATAGCGTTGCTGCCAAAGGCCTTGGCGCCCTGGGTAATCAACTCGGGGGTGCGGACGGCGGCCGTGTTGATGCTGACCTTGTCCGCCCCGGTCGAGATGATGGCATGCATATGCTCCAGGGTGCTGATGCCACCGCCGACGGTAAAGGGGATGTAGACGCTTTCGGCCACCCGGCGGGCGATATCGACCATCAAACCCCGGCCCTCATGCGAGGCGGTAATGTCCAGAAAGACCAACTCGTCCGCCCCTTCGCGGTCGTAGATGATCGCCTGTTCGACCGGATCGCCGGCATCGCGCAGGTTGACAAAGTTAATCCCTTTGACCACCCGTCCGTCTTTGACATCGAGGCAGGGGATGACGCGTTTGGCTAGCATAGTTTCTTTTATTTCCTTATTTGAAGCTAACTTCGCCGTGGAACGTGGGACGTGGAACAAACGCTTGACGTACTACGTTCCACGCGGCAAGCTCCTTGATTTCAGGGATGAGCCACCCGCATCGCCTCGGCCAAATCTACTTTGCCGGTATACAGGGCTTTGCCGATGATTAAGCCTTCCAGACCGCGCGCTTCCGCCGCTTTGACCGCCTTGACATCATCGAGGCTAGCGACGCCGCCGGAGACGATGACCTGGAAACGGTTGCGGGTTTCCTCGTTTTGGTTGCCGGCCTCGGCCAAAGCGATGCAAGCCTCGAGGTTAACCCCTTGCAGCATGCCATCGCGGGCAATGTCGGTGTAGATGACGTGCTTGAGGCCAGCGGTCTGGATCTGCTTGACCAGGTCGAGAGCATTGAGGCCGGCCAACTGGCGCCAACCGTGGGTCGCGACCTGACCGTGGCGCACATCCAGCCCCAGAGCGACCTGCTCCGGCCCGAACTGGCCCAAAATATCGAGCATCTGCCGCGGCCGGTCCGCCGCCATCGAGCCGACCACCACCCGGCTGATGCCCAAATCCAGGGCCCGCTTGATATCCTCCGGTCGCCGCAGCCCGCCGCCAAACTGGACCGGCACGCTGACCCGATCCAGGATCGCCTGTAAGGCATCGACATTTTTGGCCGATTTCTCCAAATCGCCGAAAGCGCCGTCCAGGTTGACTACGTGCAGCCAATCCGTACCGATGGTCTCCCACTGCTCGGCCATGGCGGCGGGATCTTCGCCGTAGATCGTCTCGGCCTCCGGATCGCCCTGGATCAGCCGGACGCATTTGCCGTTTTTAAGATCGATTGCTGCGTAGATATGCATGCCTACTCCCAGCTTCAACACTGCTCCGCAAAGCTGACAAAATTCCTCAAAATCTGCAAGCCTACCTGCTGGCTCTTTTCCGGATGGAACTGGATAGCGCAGACATTATCCCGCCCCACCATCGAGGGGTAGCGCAGGCCGTAGTCGGTGCGGGCGAGGATGTCGGCCGGGTTGGCCGGCTCGGCGTGGTAGGAGTGAGCAAAATAGGCAAAGTCGCCCGGATCAATATGTTTGAGCAGGGGATGCGCCCGCTCCGGCTCGATCTGGTTCCAGCCCATATGCGGCACGGGCAGGCTGCTCTCCGGGAAGCGGATGACCTGCCCCGGCAGTAACCCCAGGCCGCGATGCCGGCCCATCTCTTCACTTTCTTCAAAGAGCAACTGCAGCCCGACGCAGATGCCGAGCATCGGTTTGCCGGCCCTCACGCCGTCCAACAGCGGCTGCTCCAAATGGCGCGCGCGCAGGTTGTCGATGGCATCGCCAAAGGCGCCCACGCCCGGCAGCACCAAGGCCTGGGCGTTAGCCACCGCCGCCACCGAGTCGGTAATCTCCGCCTCCGCGCCGATGGCCTGGAAAGCCTTTTGCACATTTCTAAAGTTGCCGACGCCGTAGTCCACGATGGTCAGTTTCATCCAATCCTCCAGCCCTCCAATCCTCCAGCCTACACCGTTAGCGTGCCCTTCGTACTCGGCACTTGCCCCAACAAGCGATCATCGATTCTGACCGCCATATCCAGGGCTCGAGCCAAAGCCTTGAACAGAGCTTCGGCCCGGTGGTGATCGTCGACGCCAGCCAGCAGCCGGGCGTGCAGGTTGAGCTTGCCTTCGTGGGCCAGGCTTTCGAAGAAGTGGGGGATGAGCGTTGTGCCGACCTGGCCAATGCGCTCGGTGCTGAACTGCCCATCAAAGACAAAGTAGCCGCGCCCGCCAAAATCGACCGCGACCAGGGCCAGAGCCTCGTCCATCGGCACAATGGCGTGGCCCATGCGGGTGATGCCTTTGCGATCACCCAAAGCCTGGGCCAGGGCTCGCCCCAGGACAATGCCCACATCCTCCACGGTATGATGCTCGTCGATGTGCAGATCTCCGGTGGCCTGCACCTTGAGATCGAACCGAGCGTGGCGAGCCAGCGCGTGCAGCATGTGATCCAAGAAACCGACCCCGGTTTGGACTTCGGCCCGGCCGGCCCCGTCCAGGTTGAGCATGATTTCGATATCCGTTTCGCCGGTCCGGCGCGAAACCGTGGCGGTGCGTGCTTTAGCCAAGGATTAGCTCCTTCAAATCGTTAGGATGGTCCAGAATTATGGTCGCCTTGTAGGCCTCTAGGTTAGCGCGTTGAGCCTCTTTATTCGGCGTCTCCTCGAGACAGCCAAGGGCCAAAAAAGGAGTCTGCTGGTTGGCCACCTTGGCTGCCTCGATGTCACCCACATTAGCGCCCACGTAGGCGTTTTGTTGGGTCAATGTGCCTAACTGCCGGGCGGCTGCTAACAGTGGCCAGCCGTCCGGAATAGGTTTGCCCGCCCCCGCTTTAACGTCATCGAGCGTGATCACGGCTTGAAAGCGATCGACCAGGCCGTGCCGCGCCAATTGGTCCTCGACTTCAAAGCGAGGTCGATTCGAGACGACCGCCAGGGGTAAGCGGGCGGCCAACTCGGCCAGCAGGTCCGGCTCGATCCGCAGCGACTCGTGGCCGAGGTAGCCTTGGTGTTGGACCACAATCGGCGGCTGACCGTAGGCTGCCTCAAACCGAGTCGCGCCCAGATAAATCTCCTGAAAGATGCGGACCGCGACATTGGTGGTGTTAATCTCACCAAAATCAACCAGCATATGCCGGTTATGCTCCGGCAGGGCTTCATACGCTGCATCAAGCCCTCCCCCGGCCGCGGAAACCATATCGGCCAGGCCCGGAATATCCCGCTCGGCCCTCAGATCATCGATATTGACTCGCAAGTTGCCGCCGGCCAGTTGCAGGTAGGCCACCAGCCCCGGTAGCCGGAAACGGGCCGGAAAGGTGGGGGCCGGGACCGGCGGCAGCAGCGTTACAAAGTAGAGCACGAAAGCCGCTGTTAAATCCCAGTAGTTGGTAAAGCGCCCCTTTTTTTGGAGCAACAAGACTTCCGCCGGCGTTAGCAGCGGCTGGCTCGATGGCAGCAGCCCCACGGCATGCTCCAAATACGCCTGCACGGCTTCACGAACAGCTTCGTGGTAGCTGGCGCGAACATCAAAGAGCACGTCGTTGGCGGCCAGCACCAGCGCGTCGATACTCGGTCGGGACGTTAACGTCATAAAGTTTTTAAAACTCTTTCCAGCCGGTCCATTTGAGCCGGGGTACCGATGCTAATTCGCAGACAGTCATTTAGTCCCGGCGAGTTATAATAACGCACTAAAATACCTGCCGTGGCCAGGCGCTGCTTCACTTCCGCCGCCGGGCGACCTTCAACCCGGCACAGGATAAAGTTGGCCTGGCTTGGATAGGGCTTGAGCCAGTCAATTTCGGCCAAAATCGGGTAAAATCGTTCGCGCTGCTCCACCAGCCGGGCCACGGTTTGCAGCAGCCGGTCTCGATCTTGGAGCGAAACCTCGGCCGCTAACTGGCCGCTGACCGGCACATTATAAGGCTGCTTAATCTTCCACAACTGGGCGATCAGGTCCAGAGGAAAGGCGCCGTAGCCGACTCGGAGGCCAGCCAAGCCGGCCCATTTGCTGAAGGTGCGTAGAACGATCAGGTTAGGGTAGGGCTCAACCCAGTGGATGCGGCTGCCCCCGCTAAACTCGATATAGGCCTCATCCAAGACGATCACCGCCGGCAAGGCCAGGAGACGCTTGAGATCACCATCGCTCAACAACGAGCCGTCCGGGTTATTGGGCGAGGTGACGAAAATGAGTTTCGGCTGGCCGGCAGGCCGGCTTGATCCGTTTTGAGAAGCATCAGCAGCGGTAAAGAGCGCTTCGATCTGTTCGATATCGATCGAGAAGTCAGGCCGGCGCCAGACGTTAACGACTTCGGCGCCGTTGACGTCCGCGTCAAAGGCGTACATGCCGAACGTTGGCGGGCAGTTGACAATTCGATCACCGGGTTCGATAAAGAGCCGCATGATCAAATCGATCAGTTCATCGGCGCCCAGGCCGACCAGCAGATACTCCGCCGGCAGACCGGTATAGTCGGCCAGAGCGGTCCGCAGCCGGCGACTCTCCGGATCAGGATAAATGTGCAGGTACGGCGCTTCGGCCAGCGCCTCCGCCACCCGCGGCGATGGCCCATAGGGATTTTCGTTGGCATCCAGCTTAACGATGTCGCCCGGCTCACGATGAAGTTGTTCCGATAGAACCTCGAAAGGCAGGATCGGCGTGTAGGGTTTGAGCCCGGAAATGTTGGGTCGGATCAGTTGGTTGGGATTAAAGGTTGCTGAGGCCATAGTTTTCGATCGTCATTGCGGCTGGCCAATGACCATCAATCTCCACTCTCCAAATCTCCTAATCTCCGCCTGACCGCCCCGGCGTGTCCATCAAAACCCTCAGCCTCGGCCAGGCGCCGCGCCGCCGGACCGATGGCCCGCGCTTCAGCGGCGTCCAACCCGAAGAGGCTGATCACCTTGGTAAAATCGCGGACATTGAGCGGGCTGGCAAAGCGAGCCGTGCCCATAGTCGGCATCACATGAGTTGGGCCGGCGGTGTAATCACCCAGCACTTCGTAGGCGTGCTCGCCCAGAAAGATGCCGCCGGCATTCTTGATCTGACCCACCAGGCTCCACGGATTGCTGACGTGCAGGCAAAGATGCTCCGGTCCGTAAAGATTGTTCAACTCGACCGCCTCGGCCAGGTCGGTGCAGATGACGCCGCCGCCCTGGTTTTGCAGACTTTCGGCGATGATCTCCGCCCGGCTAAGCTGCTCCAACTGCCGGCCGATCTCGACCTGGACTGCCTCGGCCAGGCTGCGGCTCGGCGTGACCAGGATAGCCGAGGCCAGGGAGTCATGTTCGGCCTGGGCCAGCAGATCGGCGGCGACCAGGCGCGGGTTGGCCTCGCCGTCGGCGATGACCAGGGTCTCGGTCGGCCCGGGCAAGCCGTCAATATCGACCTGACCGTAGACCTGTCGCTTGGCCAGGGTGACGAAGATGTTGCCCGGCCCCACAATTTTATCCACCTGGGGGATCGACTCGCTGCCATAAGCCAGCGCGGCGATCCCCTGCGCCCCGCCGACGCGGTAAACGGCCTCGACGCCGGCAACCTTGGCCGCGGCCAACAGCACCGGCGCAAGGCCGGCGCGTCCTTGCGGCGTGACTACCACGACCTGCTCGACGCCGGCGACTCGGGCTGTGACCGCGCAGTGGATCAAGGTGCTGGGGTAAGGGGCTGTGCCACCCGGCGCGTAAACGCCAACTCGCTCCAAGGGGCGCACCATCTGGCCCAAGGCCCCCCCGCTTGGCCGCCAATCGAGCCAGCTTGGGTTGGGCTGCTTTTCGTGAAAGGTGCGAATTCGATCCGCGGCAAAGTGAAGCGCGTTCAAGAGATCAGCCGGCGTCTGGGCGTAGGCCGCCTCAATCTCGTCCGGCGAGACCCGCAGGTTCTCTAAGCGCACGCCGTCAATCTTCTCTACCCAGTCGAAAATGGCGGCATCACCGCGCTCCCGGACGTCGGTCACAATGCGGCGGACGGCGTCTTCCAAGGGCAGTTGTTCACCGAAGACACGCTCCAAGCCCTTGGCCAGGCTAGGCGTGACCTGCACCTCACCCATCGGTCCGCGCTGCAAAATCGTCTGCCGGGCTTCTGAAGTATTGTAAAGTTTGAAGAGGTCAGTTGTCATAGCACCAGCCTTGGCGGTGAAGGATTGGAGGACTGGAGGATCAGAAGGGTGAAATATCCGTTTGCAAAGAATCCTTCCATGCCTGCACTCCTCTATCTCTCCAGCGCCATCTCCTAGTCCGATTTTAGAGTCTCTAACAACCGCTGCCAGCGCAGCGGCTCTTCTTCAAAGATGTAGTTGACAGGCAAGACCAGCACGCCGCTGCCACCGATTTGGCGCAATTGCTCGATGGCCTGGTGCAGCCGGTCTTTGCGAACCACGACGCTGATGGCGTACCAATTGGTGCCGGTCTCTTCCCGGACATAAACCTTGCTGATGGTTGGACCTTGCAGCCCGCCGAGTTCCGGCTGGCTGAAGACCTTGCGGGCAACCGCTTCCGGCGACTCGCCGCGCATATTAGCGATGACGCTCAGATGATCTTGAGCCCGGCGGTAAGCCTCGATCCGTTCCAGCATCTCGTGGGGGATGGCCAGGACCTCCGGACGGGTGGTCAGGGCGGAGCGGTTGCCGATAAAGATGGCCTGGCTGTCCAGCAATTTGCCATCGGCCACCGCTTTGAGGCGGTTCTCGCGCAGGGTAGTGCCGCTGCTGACCAGATCGACGATGAAGTCAGCGGTGCCCATCAGCGGGGCGGCCTCCAAAGCGCCATCCGCGTGGAGCAGGCGGTACGGTTCGATGCCATGCCGGGTGAGAAACCCTTCAGCCAGACGCGGGTACTTGCTGACCACGCGCAGAGGGCGCTCGGCCCGGCGCTCGCGGGCCAGGCGGGCCAGGTCAGCCAGGCTGTTGATCGACTCCCACTCCTCCGGCACGGCCACGGCCAGGTGGCAGTGGCTGTAGCCCAGCGCCTCGTGAATGATGACTACACTGTTGGCCTCACCCCGGTACTCGGCCATCTTATCATAACCCACAATGCCGAGATCAACATCACCGTCGCGGACCTTGCGGACCACGTCCGCCGAACGCTGAAACCAAACCTCCAGATTATCGATCTCCGGGATGCGGGCGATGTACTGGCGGGGATTGAACTTTTTGACCGACAGCCCGCAGTTTTCGAGCAACTCAACGGTTTCGTCCTCCATGCGGCCCTTGCTCGGCAGGGCTAGCCGGACGACGGTTCTGGGACTCTCACTTGATACTGTCTCGAACATGGTTTTTTTCCTATAGCCGTCAGGATTTTACCTTTAAACAACGTCAGGCACAATTTAGCTCACCGATAGGTTCGGGGCTGGCCGTCCAAATTAGTGCCGGGAACAGGGTGTTCTGCTATTGAGTTTTACGAATGGATGAAGTTTATGTTTGGCCTTAGCGGCCGTGATGCGAGGCGTGGCAATGATGATACGGCGTGATCAAACCGGAGTTTAGGCGATCAGCGATAACCAGTAACTGCTTTGCGTCCACGATAAGCTCACTTTCAAACAAGATTTTTGCCACGGCGGAACTTTAGCATACCTTGAGCCTGACGTCAAATCTGGCGAAGTGGCTAAGGTCAGGCGATCGGCTTACAATAGCGATATTCTAAAACCCGGAGGCGTGAAAAGAAGCGAATGCAAACCACTTTTACTGTTCTGATTATCGGTCTTATCGGCGGATTAGCCGTAGGCTTGCAAGGGCCGTTGGCGAGTATGATGAGCCAGCGGTTAGGCGCGTTAGAAAGCAGCCTGATCGTTCATCTGGGCGGGTTGTTGGCGACGTTGATCCCGCTGCTGTTTATGGGGAGTAAAACCTTACCCGGCTGGCGCTCACTGCCGTGGTATGTCTTAGGGGCCGGCGCGCTGGGGGTGGTCCTGGTTGTCTCGATCAGTGTCACCATCCCACGCCTGGGCGCGACGACGGCAATCGTGCTGTTGGTGGCCGGTCAATTAAGTATCGGCGCTTTGGTCGATCACTTTGGCTTGCTGGGAGTGGCCATTCGGCCGGTAGATTGGACCCGCTTATTGGGCTTTAGCACAGTCCTTTTTGGCGTTTGGCTGTTTGCCCGCTAGGCGGCTACTCTTCGATGACAACGCCGGGCAGGCGCACGTGGTCGGTCCCCGTGGTTGTAACCGGCAGCCGCGCGCCGCTGTCGGCCTGGTAGAAACCGATCAGCAAGTCGTAGCGATCGGCGGCAATATCGGCGGGCACCGGTAGGGTGTAGCTGTCGATGATCTGCTCACCGGGCTGCCAGAAAACGGTGCGATAAAAGCCTTGCTGCGGTTTGCTGTCCCCTTGACTCAGGATCGTGTCCTGCGCGTCGACCAGTTGGACAAAGACGGTGTAATCTTGCTCGATGGGGGCGGTGGCTTGCCAGTGTAACGTCAGATGTAGCGATTGGCCGGGCTCGACGGGGCTGTTGTGGTGATAGGCATTCAACCGGACTTGGCCGTTGAAATCGATGGCTAGAGGCTGAAGCTCGGCAGCGGGCACTTTATCGAGTTGAACTTTGACTCCGTCCCGTCGGGTGAACAGGACCAAGGGCTGATCGAGCCGGCTAAACTTGAGGGCATAACGAGGCACATAATCGGCTTGGAACCAGGGTTCGCTTTGGACTTCGGGTAGCCACAACGCGCCAAGCAAGACCATATCCGGCCGGTAGTGGCGAAGGGCGTAGCCGAAGTCTCCCTCGGCAATGTGTGGCGGTACATCAGGCTGAGCCAGCCCGACGATGTCGATGATTGGCCGGCCTGACCAGTAGCCCAAATGACCAATGTCGATGATGCCTAGATTGGCCGCCGCCGAGGTGTTGGCGGCAATCCAGCGTCCGGCTGCCGGATAGACTCGGGCTTTCCAGTCGGGATTAGCGGCCACGATGTCGCGAGTGATGGGGTAAAGTTGATACAGGAGGAAAAGAGTTAAGGCGGCAGCGATGAAAAAAGATAAAGCCGAATAACGGGGGACGTGGATTTTAGCGGGTTTCCGTGAATAAGAAAAGATCCCGAACAATCCCGTCAATCCGCGTCCAATAGTAACGGTTTGGTCGGACCCTGGGGAAGCGGCGGCGGGTTGATTGCTCAACATGTTGGCTACGGTTTGCACCCCGCAGCCGGTCAGCAAGGCCACTGCGGGCATAAGCGGCGCGTAATACCACTCGGCAAAGGCCACGCCGAGGCCCGCAAAGGTGGCTATGTAGAGGGCAGCGTGGGCTACAACGATTAGCCAACCCCGCTCGAGTCGAAAGGAGCTAATGAGACCGGCAAGCATCACTGTAGGCAAAACGTAGAGCCAATAACTATAGTCCTTTGCCCAGTCGTCCCAATATTCCCACAGACCGTCGAGAAAGCGATAACCCAGCCAGTCAAAGCGACCTTGGGCCGCTTTGGCGCTAAGGGTAGCCGGCCAGGGCGAACCATAATAACCGGTCGCAAACAGATACCAAAGTAACGGTATCCCAATCCCAGGGAGAATCATGCTCCAGACCAGCCGCCGCCGGACCAGGGCGTCGTAGGTCAAAATACAGGCGCCGACCAGAGCCCCGTCACCTCGGGTCATGGCCGCCAGACCAATCACCACGCCGGCCAGGCGGTAGCGTTCGGCCATGTAAGCGTTCAATGAAGCCAGGATCAGGGCGACGTAAAGATAGCTTTCCATACTAAAAGCAATCACCAGCAAGGGCAAAAAGGGGATAAGGATGGAGGCCACCAGTCCGGCCATGCGGCCGGCTAAACGTCTGCCCACATCGAAAGTGAGCGCGGGAATGAGCGCCGCCAAAGCCAGATTGAGCCCGAGTGCGGCTTGCGGAGCGGTGCCCAACAGCCAGGTCCCGGCAGCCAGCACGATGGCGTACAACGGCGTCGTCGTCACCTGAACTCGCTCGCCGGGATTAAAGACGAAGCCGCGGCCATAGGCCAGATTCTCGGCCACGCGATAGGTGATCATCGCGTCATCGAGCACAATCTGGTGGGCCCAGAGGCCGGTCGCCAGACCAAGCAGGCCCACCAGGCTCAAGGCGATGGCGTCCCAACGGTGAGTTTCGAGCCAGGTCAAGGCATTTAGACTTAGTTTGCTGCCTTTAGCCTGTGAAAGCGGTGGGTTTAGACCAGACATAAGGCCGGATTATAACCTGATTGAGAAGGAAGCCCAATTTTGACCAGACTGAAGTATCTGCTCAATACCTAGCGGTGGCGTTGGTTGAGCTTGCCGAAACCAACGGCTTTCGACAAGCTCAGGCTGTGTCCGCTCCATTGGAGAGATACAGATTGAACTTGAAAAAAACAGAGCTCTGGCAGACGATGCTGACCAGAGCTCTTTGCTTTAAAAGTGAAAGAGCCTGGTGTGACCGGACCAAGCTCTTTCGGAGAGGAGAGGAGGTTTTGTTGAGTAACTATATCATAACAGGTTTTGGGCCAAAAGTATATAAAAGTTGCGTTAAGGTTCTGTTGGGATTTCGGTGTAAATCCGCATGTTTTTCTTACACTCTTCGCACAATCTTCTTGCACTAACCAACTAAAGAAAAACGCCCGGTCATTTCCGGGCGTTTTTCTTACGCGGTGGGTTGCTCGCTGCGGCGTGGCCGGCTCCGGCGGCGGCGACGGCGCAGCGACGTTTTTTGGTTTGAGTTGGCTTGACCGACTGCGGTCTGGCCGTTTGGCTGGCGGCGATTGGCCTCAACATAGCGTCGAATCTCTTCCGGCGTCGGCACGTTAGCCGCCGAGACCGAATAATCCAGGTCATCAATCGTGCGCCGTTCGAGCTTCTGTTGGAGGACCGCCTCAATCCGGTGTACGAGTCGGGTTTCAAGCGGGGTAAACATAGTGTAAGCTTCCCCCACCGCCTGAGCCCGCCCCGTCCGGCCAATGCGGTGGACGTAGTCTTCCGGCTGCTGGGGAAGGTCGTAATTAACCACATGCGAGATGCCTTCGACATCGATGCCTCGGGCAGCAATGTCCGTAGCTACCAGGATGCGGGTTCGCCCTTGTTTAAAGGCTTCTAAGGCTTTGACGCGCTGGCTTTGGGATCGATCGCCATGAATGACCGAGGCCGACAGCTTTTCACGCTGTAAATTGCGGACAATGCGATCGGCCCGGCGCTTGGTCCGGGCGAAAATCAGAACCGTGTCCATACTCTCATTCTTGAGCAGGCGCTGCAACAGTTCAAACTTCAGATGCTCGGGCACCGGGTACAGGACCTGATTAATAGCGTCCGGCGTCGCGGCTTTTTCCACTTCGACTCGGACGGGCTGGTGGGTCATTTCGCTGGCCAGACTCAAAATTGGGTGGAGCGTCGCCGAGAAGAGCATCGTCTGCCGGTGGCGCGGCAGGAGTTGGGCGACGCGGCGGATATCCGGCAAGAAGCCGATATCAAGCATGCGGTCGGCTTCGTCCAGGATAAAGACCTGTATATCGGAGAAATTGACGTTGCGGCGCGAGACGTGATCGAGTAAGCGCCCCGGCGTGGCGATGACAATATCGACTCCTTGCGTAAGCGCTTTTTCTTGGGCGCCTAAGCCAACCCCGCCATAAACAGTAGCCAGGCGAAGGGGGAGATTGCGGCTTAGCTGTTGAGCTTGCTCGGCCACTTGCAGGGCAAGCTCTCGCGTGGGCAACAGAATTAAGGCGCGCGGGTGCTTAGACCGCGGTGATAAGAGCAGCTTTTGGAGCAAAGGCAGCAAAAAAGCGGCGGTCTTGCCGGTTCCGGTTTCGGCGGAACCAAGAATATCGTGCCCGGCCAGAGCGGGCGGAATGGCCGCTGCCTGGATAGGCGTAGGTTGCTCAAACCCCATGGCTTGCAGATTACGCTGCAGGCGGGGATCGAGATCAAAATCTGTGAATTGCATAAAACTCCTATGGTGCGGCAAAATTTTTAGCCGAGGTGAACGGCCGCGGGGACACATCGGGTGAGGAAGAAATAAAAACGCCGCCTTAGTCACAAGACCCGACGGCGGGGGACCATCCAAATTACTTGCTCACTAACGCTTGTAACTATATCATACGGTCCGAGATTTGTCAACATAAATTAGATTTTGGCTTTTTTCTTACACTGTCAGGTACTAATTCGGTTTGGACCGGAGGTCTATTAGCTATAGGGTAAAACAAAGGCGCGAGAGGTGATCCCGCGCCTATTTGATATTCTAATAACGACGCCCGCCGCCGCCACCGCCGCCCCGAGGGGGACCGCCGCGTTTGCCGCCTTGATCTCGGCCTCGCCCGCCGCCGCCGCCACCACCGCCGCCACCACCACCAAACGAGCGCTCTCGGGGCGGACGCGCTTCGCTGACCGTAATCCGGCGTCTGTTAACTTCGTAGTCGTTTAAACGCTCGATGGCCGCCTGGGCTGCCTCGTTGGTTTCCATCTCGACAAAGGCAAAGCCCTTCGAGCGACCCGACATCCGATCTGTAATGACAGCGACTGAAACAACGGGCCCGACTTCAGCGAACAACTTTCTGAGTTCATCCTCGGTCGTGTCGTAGCTCATATTACCAACATAAAGTTTTTTATTCACAGAAAACCCTTTCAAACATAATAAAGTTCTTGACGCTTAGACCAACTACACATCTTTAACAATTTCCAAGGGCTGGATATCAAAGATGAAGTCGGGGTTACCAAAAAAGCCACAAACTATAACAAACCCGTTTGTTTATTACAGTTTGTGGCTAGTTAAACGACTGATCGATAACGATGGTGACTGAGTCTAGCCATATCCCCAATATCTTGAAAATATCTTACTATTCCGAGTGGTAATACCTTAGGGCTGGCCGAAAACGTCTTTATAAGTACCGACTAGAAAAGTCAGTGATACCACCATCGTAAGACTAACGAGATTCATTTGTTAATTAGGAACTATACCCGAAACAAAGAGCGTGTCAAATATTCAAATAGGGTTAACCGACTAATCACGACCTTGGAGCAGCGGCATTTTTGATTTGACACAACGCCTCTCGCTGGTTATCTTATTAGGAAATTGGGTTGTAGCCAAAGGAGAGAAAAATGGCAAAAACTAACCCGGAATTGATCAATGCCCTGCGTGTCACCGCCCAACGCTTGGAGGATGGGGCCAAGTACGAGTGGGGCCATATGGGCCGCTGCAATTGCGGACATCTCGTCCAGACCCTGACAGATATGACCGACCACGAAATTGTCAAATCCGTTGATTTTCGGCTCGATGAGTGGACCGAGCATGCCAATGACTACTGTGCGGGGACAGGCGAAAAAGTTGAAGACCTGTTTGTGACGTTGAGCAATATCGGGTTTAGTTATCAGGATGTCATCCATTTAGAAAATCTTTCTGATCATCGGGTTCTGACCCGGTTGGGAGAGGGACAGCCGTGCTATCTGCGCCGCAACGAGGTTAAAGACGTAACCCGCTATCTGCTGACTCTGGCCGATCTTTTGGAAGAAGAGCCGGTCTAACTCAGTAACGGTTTAGCCTTGAGTAACACCCGCCTCTTCGGCGGGTGTTTTGCTTTCTGGACTTGGTCAAGTACAATTTTTCACAAGCAGGTAGCGAGAACAAGAAAGGAAGCAGCAGTGTCTCAAAAAGAACCTCAACCGATGTATGATGTGGCCGTTGTGGGCGCAGGGCCCATTGGGATTGAACTGGC
This sequence comes from uncultured Chloroflexota bacterium, assembly GCA_937864185.1. Lineage (GTDB taxonomy): Bacteria > Chloroflexota > Anaerolineae > 4572-78 > J111 > JAGRBY01. Next base: position 12,689 of record CALMIS010000210.1, on the reverse strand, counting down.
CGTGGCGCTCAAGGAGCAAAGCGTAAACTATATTCATTTCGAAGCCAAGCAGATCGGTTATACGATGTCTTGGTGGCCCCGCAATACCCCCTTTTTCAGCACCTCCGAACGGATCGCCATCGCCCGGGTGCCTATTCAGAGTGTCCATCAGGGCCGGACTACGGGTGAAGAGTACCTGGTTTACCTGCGGATGATCGTGGAAATGTTTGATCTGCAAATCAACACTTACGAAAAAGTTATCAGCCTCGAACGGGATATGACCGGTTTCAGTCTACGAACCTCTACCTTGAGCGGCGAGCGAAGCTACCGCGCCCGGCGGGTGGTGTTGGCCAAGGGTGATATGGATCAACCCAATTGGTTGGGTATTCCCGGCGAAACGCTACCGCACGTGACCCACTACTTTGACGATCCGCATACCTATTTTCGCAAGCGTTTGTTGATCGTGGGGGGGAAGAATTCCGCGGTGGAAACTGCCTTGCGCTGCTGGCGGGCCGGCGCCGAAGTCGCGCTTAGTTACCGCCGGGCTGAGTTGAATGAGCGGGTTAAGGATCATTTGCGCCCAGACCTGCTGGCTCAGATCGAAAATGGTAACATCAAATATTACCCGGAAACTGTACCGGTTGAGATTACCCCCGAGTACGTAGTTTTGCAGCCGCTGTCCGGCGGCCGGTCGGATGGAGCAGAGCCCATTATCCACCCGACCGATTTTGTGGTGATGGCCACCGGTTTCCGGGCGGATATGTCTCTGTACGAGATGGCCGGAATCAAGCTGGAAGGCTTGCGCCGGGTGCCTCATTGTGATCCGGAGACCATGGAAACAAATGTGGCCGGTTTATATCTGGCCGGAACAACTGCGGCGGGTGAGCACCAGGAACGCTACCGGATCTTCATCGAAAACAGTCACGAACACGTGGCCAAGATTGTGCAGCACCTCACCGGGCAGCGGCCTTCCCGGCTTGGGACTATCCCGGCCAGAAACTACGAACTGGCCTTGGCTCAATTCGAAGCGAATTAGATCAATCCGTGACCTTTGGGCAATCAAAAAAAGTACCTTTGGCCAGCCAAATTAAGGACTTCTAGCCCTTACTTTATGTTCAGGTTTGTTGTATCCTGGTTAGGAGTCTTTTGATAGCCGTTGGAGGAAAACTATGCCCTGGTCCAAAGTGTCCTTGAGTTCATTTGCTGCTCATATTCTGATTCTGAGCTTAGTCTTCATCGTCGCTGTCCCGCACTTTGTCTATGCCGACGCGCCGACTGGTCAAGCAAGTGACCAATCCGCTGCTCTGGCTGAACCGCCGCATCCAAGTTCTAACAGTTTCGAAACTATTCCCTTGCCGGCCAAAACGGAGGCCGAACCTCCGGCGGATATGTCTCCGGCCACCTTTCTTTTAGTGGGGGGTTTAGGGTTAGGTCTGGTTGGCGGCGTGTCGATGATGGTGCTGCGAATGGGGCCGGATAAGTAGACCGGACAGACTGCCCGGTTTGCCACGAACGCCGCCCGTGGCTATACTTGTACAAGATTTATAATTTCAGCAGGCAACTGACGAGATTTGTGGAGTTGACCACAAGGGAGCCTGGTGAATCCTTGATTGAACAGTCGCTCGTCTGGGCTGGGCACCGTTAAAGATGCTGCGGTGCCTTTTTTATTGCTTAACTTAGTTAACGGAGGCGTTCGATGGATGATGTAGTTTTTGAACTTATTAAAGAAGAAGAGCAGCGTCAAATTGAGATGATTGGCTTGATTCCTTCTGAGAATCATATGGCTCCCGAGGTGGCGCAAGTGCTGTCTTCAGCCCTGTCGAGCAAATACTCGGAGGGGTACGCCAAACGGCGTTATTATGAGGGCAATCAAATTATCGATAAAATCGAACTGCTGGCCATCGAGCGCCTGAAGGAGTTGTTCCAGGTTCCCTTTGCCAACGTTCAGGCCTACTCCGGATCGCCGGCCAATATGGCGGTCCAGTTCGCGTTGTTAGAGCCGGGGGATACGCTGATGGGGCTGGCTTTGGGAGCAGGCGGTCACCTGACCCACGGCCATCCGACCGTGACCTTTTCCGGAAAGTACTATCACTCAGTCCAGTTTGGTCTTGACGAAAACGACCGTATTGATTTTGACCAGATGCAAGCCCTGGCCCGCGAGCACCAGCCTAAACTGATCATTGCCGGGACCACGTCTTATCCATTTGTGCTAGATTTTGCCAGATTTAGAGAGATTGCCGACGAGGTCGGGGCCTGGCTGCTGGCGGACATTTCGCACATCACGGGGTTAGTGGTGGCGGGCGAGCATGTCTCGCCGATCCCCTATGCCGATGTGATTATGTCTACCACGCACAAGACCTTCCGCGGCCCACGCGGCGCGATGATTCTCGTCACCGATCGGGGTCTGGAGCGAGATCCTAGCCTGGGTGAGAAAATCGACAAAGCCATTATTCCCGGCCTGCAAGGTGGACCTCACAACGCTACCACTGCGGCGATTGCGGTTGCGGCCAACCTGGCTGCTCAGCCTGAGTTCAAAAGCTACGCTCGGCAAATCCGGCAGAATGCCCTGGCCCTGGCCGAGACGCTGATGGACAAGGGGATCAAACTGGTGGGCAACGGCACCGACAACCACTTGATGGTGCTAGACTTCACGCCTTATAGCGTTGGACTGGGCCGGCAAGTCGCCTACGCGCTGGACATCGCCGGCATCTATGCCAATCGCAACGCTATTCCTAATGAGCCCAGTTCGCCCTTCTACCCGTCAGGTCTGCGCATTGGCACGCCTTTGGTGACCACGCGCGGTATGAAAGAGGCCGAGATGGCTCAAATCGGTCAGTGGATCGCCCAAGTGGTGGAGTACGTCAAAGACGCCGCTCTGCCGGAAGAGCGAGACTCGCGGGGCGCTTTCATTAAGCAGTTTAAGCAGCAGGCCAGGGACGATTCCTTCTTGCACCAGATCCGGCAAGAAGTTAAAGCGATGGCCAGCCGGTTTCCCTTATTCAAAGCTTAGACCATTGAGGTATAAATAAACGCCCGGGGCGGTGCCCCCTGAGCTTGCCGAAGGGGGCGACTCTGCTCACCCTGAGCTTGTCGAAGGGTGAGCTTGCCGAAGGGTGAGCTTGCCGAAGGGTGAGCCTGTCGAAGGCTGAGCCGGAAATGTTTTTCAACCTAGTACTCAATCCCGGCTTGAGCCCGGATCTCCTGCTCTTTAAAAGGATGCTTGATCTCACGCATCTCGGTCACTAAATCGGCGAAGTCGATCAGGGCGGCGGGTGCATAACGACCGGTGATGATCAAGTGCAGCATCTCCGGTTTGTTGGCTCGCAGCCAGTCGATCACCTCCTGGGTATCAAGCCAACCGAAATGCAGTGGATAAGTAAACTCATCCATAATAAAGAGATCGTACTGGCCGCCGGTGATGCGGGCTTTGGCGATCTCCCAGCCGTGGCGGGCCTTGGCCTCGGTTTCATCCAAATCCGGGCTGGTCCAGGTCCAGCCGTCGCCGGTTGAAATCCAGTCGATGTTGCCCATCCGCTCGGCGGCCTTGATCTCGCCGTAGCGGGCGTGCTCATTTTTGAGAAACTGCATGACCCCGATTCGCATTTTGCGGCCCCAGGCCCGAGTCATCACCCCCAAAGCGGCGGTGGTTTTGCCCTTGCCGTTGCCGGTGTTAACGATGACCAGACCTTTTTTCTTTTTAGCCCGTCGCACTCTGGCCCGCACCGCCTCGGCTGTCGGGGCATCGCTAGAAGGAGATTCCTCTGCTACCGGCTCTGAAGCTGGGGCTGAACTAGGCCACGAGCCGCTATCGCCGCGCAGGTCAGGGGCATAGCCGGGCTCCTGGCCGGCCGGGTAAAGCCGATGGAAGATGTACTTTTCAACGGGCCGGCCTCCCAGGATATGCTCCCGGTAAATCTCGGCCAAGGCTGCCTCATTGACGCCGTGATACCAGACGCCATCCGGATAGACGGTGAGGATGGGACCGTGGCTGCAGACGCCTAAACAGTCACTCAAGGTGCATTTGACTCGCTCCGGATTGCGCAGCTTATTGAGGGCGTGGGTTTGGTTAAGCTTTAGAAATTGGCGTTGAATAGCCAGGGCTTGCTCCGGATCGGTGCAGTTGCCGTTGGTACAGATAAACACGTGACGGCCGTAGGTGGCCATGGTGGGCTGATTTTTATCGGTCATTGAATTATCTCCGCTCCCTGCTAAAATGGCTTAAAGTGGGGAGTTTAACATCGTTTTTGAACTTCCACAACGATGCTAGACAGCAGATAGTCAGGCGCGGTGGACCAGTCTTATTTTCTGGACCGGATTTGGACAATCGATCGAAATTCAGTATACTTGTGGTTTGTGCGTTAACTTCAAACGATTGCATAAAGTGATGGGGGTGGGGTGGCCCTACCCCCATCACTTTATGTCAGACGACGACCCATCGAAAATCGGAGAGCGAAACAATGCAAGTACTATTAATGAAAGATGTCGATAACCTGGGTTATGCGGGCGATGTAAAAAAAGTTAAAGACGGTTATGGGCGCAACTATCTGTTGCCCCAAGGCTTGGCCGTCGTCGCCAGCCCTGGTGCCTTGAAACGGGCGGAAGCGATCAAAAAAGCCGGAGAAAAGCGTCGAGCCCAGGAGCGGGCCGATGCCCAGGCCATCGCCAACCAACTGACCGGCCTGCAACTGCTGTTCGAGCGCCGCGCCGGCGAAACTGGCAAGCTGTACGGCTCTGTAACCTCGGGTGATATTGCCGACGCTATTCTTGAAAAGACGGGCATCGAGATTGATAAACGCAAGGTCGCCCTGGCCGAACCGCTCCGTGAGTTGGGGAAACAAGAGGTTCCGCTCAAGCTTATGATCGAGTTGACGACCACGCTGCAAGTGGAAGTTCTGCCGTTAGGCGGTATCCTTGAACGAGAACGTTTGAGTGAGGCTGAAGTAGCCGTCATCGAGGCTGAAGCCGAAGCGTCTGAAACTGAAGCCGTGACTCCAAAAACCCCAGCACCCGATGAAGCTTAAGCCCGCCTAGAGCGCGCTGATCGTAACTGGTAAGTCAAGTTGCTATAAGTAAAAAAGCCCTCGCTCCTTAGCGGGGGCTTTTTAGCACCGGTTACTTGTCCAGCAAATCTCTTTCGCGAGCATAACGCACCAACTCGACCCGGCTTTGGAGGCCGAGTTTGCCCATCAGATTGGCTCGATGGCTTTCTACGGTACGGATGCTAATGTTAAGCAGGACCGCAATCTGGCGGTTGGTGTGACCTTGGGCAATGAGCTGCAAAACCTCGGTTTCGCGGGGTGTTAGGAATTCATGCTCCTGCTGGGGGGGCGCCGTCTCCGAGGCTAACTTGCTTAACAAAGCCCGGGTCATCGCCGGGTGAACATACATCTCGCCGCGCGAAACTGCCCGGATGGCGTCAATCAACTCGGATTCGACTGCTTTTTTGAGGATATAACCGGACGCGCCGGCGTGGAGAGCCTCTTCCAATAAAGTCCGATCCTCATGGACGGTCAGAATGAGGGTGTGGATACAGGGGCGATCTTTTTTGAGTTGGCGGGTAACTTCAATCCCGCTCAGCCCGGGCATGCTCAGGTCAAGCAAGACCATATCCGGTTCAAGTAGGGCAGCCAGCCGGAGCGCTTCCGGTCCATCGCCCGCCTCACCGACGACGGCAATGCCTTCTTCGGCGCTCAGCAGAGCGCGTAACCCCGCCCGGAGCACCCCGTGATCATCAGCGATGAGAATCTGGATTGGCATAGGGTATCTCCACATAAACAGTTGTACCGATTCCGGCCGTGCTTTCGATTTCGAACTGACCCCCCAGCATCTCGGCCCGCTCGCGCATTCCGACCAAGCCCAAGCGCCCGCTACCGGGCAGATCAGCCGCAAAGTCAAAACCAATGCCGTTGTCTTCGGCGATGGCCACAATATGGTCGCCGCGGCGTTCGACGATTACTCCGGCCTGAGTGGCTTGAGCATGCCGGGCAATATTGGCCAGGGCCTCTTGGACAATCCGGTAGAGGTTAATCTCAATGGCCGGCGGCAGGCGCTCGCTATCCAGCCCGACCGTTTCAAACTGAATTTCTAAATCATGTTGGGCGCCAAAGGTTTCGGTGTACTGGCGGAGCGCCGGGATCAGGCCCAGGTGATCGAGCGAGGCCGGATGGAGATCCATAGCCAGCCGGTGCAAATTATCCAAGACACCTTCAGCCGTCCGCTTCAATTCCGCCATTCGCTGTGGCACCACCTGTGGCTGAGCCAGGTCATTCTCCAGCAGCCGCAGGCCGACCATTAACGAGGCGAGGGCCTGCCCGGCCTCGTCGTGGAGCTCCCGGGCGACCCAGCGACGCTCCGTCTCCTGCACTTCCACCAGCCGGTGTGAGAGGGAACGCAGCCGCCGCCGGGCTTCATTGACCTCCCCAAACAGGCGAGCGTTTTCAATCGCGATGGCCGCCTGATCGGCCAGGGTTTGGAGCAGTTGCCGGTCGCGAGCGATGAAAGCGTCGCCGCTGAAGCGCTCGGCGTGCAAGAAGCCGATCACTTGCCTCCCGACTTGCATCGGTACGCTTAACCGGGACTGGGCTCGCTCATTAGCCGGCGCGGGCAGTCTATCGCCGTCATCAAACATCTCGTAGTACAATTCATCCACTGGCAAAATGCTGGCCGTGGTGGTCAGCAGCCGCTCAAAGATCTGTTCTTCGTCGCGCAGCAAGTTGAGCTCATGGCCAAGCTGATAGATGGCCGTCAGGCGGGCCTCTAACTGTTTGCGTTCGGTGATGTCACTGACCACGCCGTAAATGTGTTTAATTTGCGTCTGCGGATCGATGACGACCTTGCCGCTGTCACGCACCCAGATCACCTGCTGGTCGGCGCGGAGCACGCGATACTCCACCTCGCTGCTCCGGCCGGCTGAGAGCCGGGCGAACTGGGCGGCGGCCAGGCTGCGATCATCGGGGTGGATCACGCACGAAGGCCAGAAACTCCAGTCGGCGGCAAATTTGGAGAGAGGATAGCCGGTCAACTGTTCGGCGTGGGGTGAAATGTAGCGATTGGCATGCTGGCCATCAACCGTAATTTGGCTGACGTAGATGTGATCGCTAATAGATAGGACGGCCTGCCGGAACTGGGCTTCATTGGTTTTCAGGGCGTCAAGTTGTTGTCGTAAATCGGTCAGCTCAGTCAGGAGCTGGTCTCTGGTCTTCTCTTGATCGGACACGGTTGGCCCCTATGGGGTGAATTACCTAATCATACCATAACCCTTTGAAAAAATCACAGGTCAGGGCCAAACATGGACACTACAGCCCGATGCGGAGAACGCTGCCCGAATGGTCAATCAAGTAGAGTTCACCGGCTTCATCCTGACCAAAAGAGCTGATGGTCTGGCCGCTTTGGAGAAGCTGAGCCTGCGCCCAACTGCCGTCTGGTTCCAGGCGCAAACCCCAGAGCAGGCCGGAACAGTAGTCACCGTAGAGGTAGACACCCTCCAGATCCGGGTACTGTTGGCCCCGATAGACATAGCCGCCGGTGATGGAACAACCCTGGCTGTGGTCATACTCCGCCACCGGCAGTTCCAGACCCAGGGCCTCGGGATCGCAGTCGCTGGGGTTGAAGCAATGAAAGCCCTCCATGATCCGCCAGCCGTAATTTTGACCACCGGCCTCACCGGCCATTTCGATGTGAACCTCTTCGTACTGATTTTGACCGACGTCCGCGATGTACATATCGCCCGTGGCCTGGTCAAAGGAGAAACGCCAGGGATTGCGCCAGCCGTATGACCAAATCTCCGGCCTGGCTTCAGCATTGCCGACAAAAGGATTTGTTTCCGGCACGCCGTAAGGCTCCCCACTGTCTACATCAAGCCGTAGAATCTTGCCCAGCAGGCTGCTCAAGGTTTGAGCGTTGTTCTGCGGGTCGTTGGCTGCTCCCCCGTCACCCATGCCGATATACAAGTAGCCATCCGGCCCAAACTTGAGCTGGCCTCCGTTGTGATTGCCGTACGGCTGATCAATGGTTAGTAAGATCTGCCCGCTGTTCACATCCGCCATATCCGGATTATCCGAGACGCGATAACGAGCGATCACGGTATCGCCTTGGGTGTTGGTGTAGTTAATAAAGAATAGACCGTTACTGGAATAATCAGGGTGAAAGGCCACGCTCAAAAGACCCTGCTCGTTAGCTTCTGAACCCACAATAGAGACGATGTCCAGGAAGGGGGTAGGTTGAACAGTCCCCTCTTTGAGCAGCAGGATCCGGCCCGCCTGCTCCACCACAAACAGCCGGCCGCTGCCGTCGCCGGCGTGGGTGAGATAGAGCGGCTTAGTGAAGCCTTCCGCCACGGGGGTGAGATTCAAAGCCAGCGAGTCGAGCGCCGGCCGAGGCGCCGCTGTGTCCGTCGGCGGGGGAGCGGCCGGGGTAGCGGTCGGCGGGGCCGGCTCGGTGGGCGCCGGCTCGACCGCTACGGCTTCAACTAGGTCCGGGTCGGGAGCCTCGGCGCCGGCAACCGGGGCGGTGACAGACGGACTGTCCGACTTGGCGGGCACAATCGTGGGCGGCGGCGGTTCAGTGGGACTGGCGGCTGACGATAGGCCGCAGCCGGTCAATAAAAAAGCCAGGATAACGGCAAGGAGAAAATTCACTTTTATATTCAAGGTTAAACGCTCCCAGTTGCAAACTCATCGAGTAGTCAAGCTATCATAATAAGATGAAGCTGAGGTGAGATGAAAATCCGCTTGGGGGCTGCCCATCGAGAAGAATAATCCTAGTGAGCTATTCCCCGAGTAAAATAAATAATCCTTTCTTCCTCTTTGAAGTTATCCAGCTTGATGTAGGCGAGCCTAACTATAAATGTTAAACTGGATCTTGCAGTCTGCAACTCACCCTGTTTTTCTCATGTTGTCTCAAAAGCAAGCTCTCCGGAGTAGCCATGACTGATCTTCTCGCAGCTCGCTCCCAGATGGCGATGTCGCTGGCGTTTCACATCATTTTCGCCGCTGTTGGGATTGCCATGCCACTTTTGATGGTAATTGGCGAATGGCGCTGGCTGAGCACAAAAGAGGAAGTTTATCTGACGCTGGCCCGGCGCTGGGCCAAGGGCACGGCCATCCTTTTCGCGGTGGGGGCTGTTTCGGGCACGGTGCTTTCGTTTGAGTTAGGATTGTTGTGGCCCGGTTTTATGGGATACGCCGGTTCGATTATCGGCATGCCGTTCTCGCTGGAAGGTTTCGCCTTTTTCACCGAAGCGATCTTCTTAGGCATCTATCTTTATGGTTGGCAGCGGGTATCGCCTCGCCTGCATTTGTTTGCTGGCGTGGTGGTGGCGATCAGTGGGGTCCTGTCGGGCATTTTTGTCGTCATGGCCAATGCCTGGATGAACGCGCCGACCGGCTTTAGACTGGTCGACGGCCAGCCGGTTGATATAGATCCTGTGACCGCGATGTTAAATCCGGCCGCTTTTAATCAAACCCTGCATATGAGCCTGGCCGCTTATGCCGCTACCGGCTTTGCCGTGGCCGGCATTCATGCCTTTATGCTGCTCCGCGATCCGCGCAACCGGTTTCACCAAAACGCCTTGAGCCTTGCTTTGGTGGTGGGTGGGGTAACAGCGATTCTCCAGCCGTTGAGCGGTGATATGCTGGCCAAAACGGTGGCCAAGCTTCAGCCGGCTAAACTGGCTGCCTTTGAGGGCCAGTTTGAGACGGAGCGAGGCGCGCCCCTCCGCCTTGGTGGCCTACCCGATGAAGCAGCGGGGGTGACCCGCTATGCGATCGAAATTCCCTATGCCTTGAGCATCCTGGCTCACGGCGATCCGAACGCGGTCGTCATCGGTTTAAACGAATTTCCGCCCGACGAGCGCCCCCCCGTTGCCATCGTCCATATTGCCTTTCAGATCATGGTCGCCTGCGGCCTGGCTATGGCCGCGCTGGCCCTGTGGGGCGGTTGGCGCTGGTGGTGGGCCCGGCGCCATAAAGCGGAAACGTGGCTCGACTCAAAGTGGTTTCTACGGGCGCTAGTGATCGCCTCGCCGCTTGGCTTTATCGCCATTGAAGCCGGCTGGGTGGTCACGGAAGTCGGCCGGCAGCCCTGGATCATTTACGGCGTCATGCGGACGGCCGAGGCCGTGACGCCGATGCCCGGCCTGATCGTGCCTTTTATTACCTTCACCCTCCTCTATATCTTTTTAGCGATCATTACCGTTTGGTTATTGCTGCGACAAGTGGCCGCCAGTCCCCAAGAGGTGACCCCGCCCGAACAGGAGGTGACCCTTGTCCCTTGAAATTATGGTAGCCGGCGTAATGCTCATCTCGCTCATTTTGTATGCCCTGCTTGGCGGTGCCGATTATGGTGGTGGAGTGTGGGATCTGTTTGTGTCCGGCCAGCGAGCCGCGGCGCAGCGGGCTCTGATCGCGGACGCTATCGGCCCGGTTTGGGAGGCTAACCACGTCTGGCTTATCCTGGTGATCGTTATCCTCTTTACCGCCTTCCCGCCTGCCTTTGCTGCTATCGCTACCGCGCTCCATATTCCGTTGACTTTGATGCTGATCGGCATCGTGCTGCGCGGGACCGCCTTCACCTTTCGGACGTATGATGTTGAGCGTGATGACGTCCAGCGGCGTTGGAGTCTGGTCTTCTCGATTGCCAGCTTGATCACGCCTGTGCTGTTAGGCATCATCCTGGGGGCCATCGCCTCCGGCACAATCCGAGTTGAAAACGGGGTGGTGACATCCGGCTTTATTCGCTCATGGCTGGCCCCGTTTCCGGTGGCTGTTGGTTTTTTTGCCCTCACCCTATTTGCGTTTCTGGCGGCAGTCTACTTAACGCTGGAAACCCGTGAGCGTGACTTGCAAGAAGACTTCCGGCGACGAGCCCTCATCGCGGGGGTGGCCGTCGGGGTTTTAGCTTTGCTTGTTTTCATACTGGCCGGAACGGGGGCACCTACCGTGCGAGCAGGGCTGAGCCGGAGTGGCTGGGCCGTGGCCTTGCATCTGGTGACCGCTGGCTTTGCCTTGGGCGCGTTCTACACCCTGTGGACCAGAAGATACGGCTGGGCTCGCGTCTGCGCCATTACCCAAGTCACTTTAATTCTGCTTGGCTGGGCCCTTGCCCAATTTCCCTATGTGATCGAACCGGATCTCACTCTCACCGCCGCGGCCGCCCCACCTCTTACCCTTCAGTTGCTCCTGGGCGCCCTGGCGGCAGGTGCGATTTTACTGTTCCCTTCCTATTATTACTTGTTTCGTGTCTTCAAAGGCGAGACGGCTTTTACGGCTTTTTCCAGAGACGCCGATGAGAGTAGTAAACCTTTGTAGCGCTTTTAGAGAATGGAGCCTGTTTCCATGAAAGATCGTTCAACCAGAGTCATTGTCCTCGGCGGTTCGGCCGGAGGGCTTGAGGCCGTGCTCAGGATTGTCTCTACTCTGGAAGCCGATTTGCCGGCCGCTGTCTTTATCGTGCTTCACCTTGGGGCTGGACCGGCGCCAGGTCTAGAGATAAGGCTGGCTAAAGCCGGTCCTTTACCGGCCGCTTTTGCCAGGAATGGCGAACCGATCGAAGCAGGCCGGCTTTATATCGCGCCTCCGGACCACCATACTCTGCTTAAGCCCAACATTATTCGATTGACCCACGGGCCCAAGGTAAACTGGGCTCGACCGGCTATTGATCTGACCTTTCGCTCCGCAGCCGTGGCCTACGGCCCTCAAACTATTGGCGTCATCGTCAGTGGTATGCTCGATGATGGGACCACCGGGCTGCACGCGATCAAACGTTGGGGCGGCGTCGCCATTGTGCAAGATCCGGCGGATGCGCTGCATGCCGAGATGCCGGCGAGTGCCTTAAGCTATGGTGGCCCCATCGATCATACTCTACCCGCCGCAACCATAGGCGGTTTACTGAATGAGTTGGTCAGAGCCCCGGTCTCGTCCGCGGTCGATATCCCGGCGGATATTAGGCTGGAGAACAAATTTGACATGAAAAGTATCGATGATCCGGTCCGCCTCGATCAGTTGGGCAGCCGGGTGCCGCTGGTCTGTCCCGAGTGTGGCGGTGTCCTGTGGGAAATGCACGAAAAGAGTCCCCTGCGCTATCGCTGTCACACCGGGCACAGTTTCACCATCCACACTCTGTTGCGAGGCCAGAGAGAAGACATCGAGCAGAGCTTATGGGTTGCTCTCCGCACGTTAGAAGAGAAAGCTCGCACTCAGGAGAAACTTGCCCGTTGGGAAGAAGAGGCGGGCCGTAAAGGGCTAGACCGAACTTTTCAACAGCGATATGCCAAAACGCGGACGCACACCGAACGACTACGCCAGCTACTCTTTGAAATAGACACCGCCAACCCTGCTTCGTTTGCCAGGTCGGACCCCCCTGAGGAAGAAAAAGCGCCCGGCGATCTCGGTTGAGAAGCCGGGCGCTTTTTCAGATTACGGCTTTATCTGCTCCAACTGAGCCCCAGAATCGGGCCGGGCTGGCCCCAAATTCGGGACGATGCTCCCCGGCTGCCGGGTGGTGCTGAAGTTACCTCTGCCATCAATGGACTGGCCCATGGTCCACCGGCCTTGAGGCGGTGTCTCCGAGTCCCGGGTCGTGGACATGAACGCGTAGCTGTACTTCTGAGCTTCCTGGTCTTGGGAAAAGCTGTTGGGAATAGGATGAACTTCCATGCCACCCAATTCTTCAATTACCGCTAACCATTGGTTTTGATGCATGGTGTCGCGCGC
>CALMIS010000209.1 GCA_937864185.1 uncultured Chloroflexota bacterium | reverse complement strand
GTGACAGTTTCTTATATGCCCTCTTTACGTCCCCTTTATCCAATTTTTACTTACAGGTGACAGTCCCCGTGTTAGAATAAATTGTGTCGATATTGCCCTGATTCAAGGCAAAGGATAGTTTACAATGCACATTACTCTGCAACGTGATCCACGAGTTTCTTCCTACTGTATGAGCGAAGACGGCGAGGCTTTTGTCGCTCCAAGTTCCAGCTTAGTTGAACACATCACCTGGTACAATCAGCATATCGCCACCATCATCCGCACCAAGTACTTGCCGGATAAAACCACCTTTGTCACCCCCGATAACTATTACCAACAGGCCGGTTTTGTAGTCTATCCCCAGGGCGGCGCTGTTCAACGCCACGTTCATTTGCCGCTGCAACGGCACCTGGTTGGCACACCGGAAACGCTCCTGGTTCGGAAAGGCAAAGTTGAGGCTGACCTATACGCTCTTGATAAATCTTTCCTGGGGACCTGGGTGCTCGATGAAGGCGACCTGCTGTTGTTGGTCGGCGGTGGCCACGGTTTTAGATTCCTAGAGGATACGGTGCTGCTTGAGATCAAACAAGGGCCGTACACCGGGCTCAAAGAAAAGGAGCAGTTCTAGATGATTCCGGTCTGCGAGCCACTCATCGGCGAGCGCGAAATCGAACTGGTTCTAGACTGCTTGCGCACCGGCTGGGTCTCCTCGGCCGGTCCATACCTCGAGCAATTTGAGACCGAGTGGGCCGCTTACTGCGGCATGGCCCACGGCATCGCCGTCAGTAACGGCACTACCGCGCTCGATATTGCTGTGAGGCTGCTAAACCTCCAGCCCGGCGATGAAGTCATCATGCCCACCTTCACGATCATCTCCTGCGCCCAAGCGGTTATCGCCAATGGCGGTCTGCCGGTGCTAGTTGATAGCGATCCGCAAAACTGGCAGATGGATGTAAACCAAATTGCCGCCAAAATCACCGCTTGCACCAAAGCGATTATGGTCGTGCATATCTACGGTCATCCGGCTGATATGGACCCTATCTTAAGCTTGGCGCGGAAATACAAGCTGGTGGTGATTGAAGACGCAGCCGAGACTCACGGCGCGGAGTACAAAGGGCGCCGGTGTGGCGGCTTGGGCGATATCAGTACTTTTAGCTTCTACGCCAATAAGCTCATTACCACCGGGGAAGGTGGGATGGTCCTGACCCAACGAGCCGATCTAGCAGAGCGGGCCCGTTCGTTGCGAAACCTGTGTTTTGAACAGGAGCGCCGCTTTTTGCACCGTGAGCTCGGTCATAATTACCGCTTGACCAATCTACAAGCGGCGTTAGGAGTCGCCCAATTGGAACGGTTAGAGGAGATCATTGCCCAAAAGCGTCAGATCGCAAAAATGTATACGGAGCGCTTACAAGGTCTAGCCGATCTCCAATTGCCCTTTGAAGAAGAATGGGCCAAAAACGTTTATTGGGTTTACGGCCTGGTGGTGGCCGAAGAGACTGGACTGAATGCGCTCGATTTGGCTAATCGGCTGGCTGAAAGAGATATCCAAACCCGACCTTTTTTCTTAGGCATGCACGAGCAGCCGGTATTCCAGCAAATGGGTCTCTTTAAAGACGAGTCTTATCCAGTGGCTGAACGGCTAGCCAGGCAAGGCTTGTATCTCCCCAACGGATTGACGCTAAAGGAGCAGGACATTGATTACATCTGTGATACCGTTCGAGACTGTCTGGCCGCCCGATGCCGCTGAAGTTGAGCAGCGTAACGAGGCTGTCTTTGACAAATACGCTCAGGCTTACGATGACCTTTACCAGGATAAGGATTACCAGGCGGAATGTAATTTTTTGGAGCAAATATTTAGGCGCTATGGTTCAGGAGCCACTCGGCATATTTTGGATTTAGGTTGCGGCTCCGGTGGACATGCCATTCCCTTAGCCCAACGCGGCTATGAGTTGTTTGGCGTCGATCAAGCGCCGGAAATGATTAACTTGGCGCAAAAAAAAGCATACGGGCAGAATTTACATTCCTCCGTATTTTTCGAAACGGCCAATATCCAAACCCTAAAACTTGAGCGCGTCTTTGATGCCGTAATCTCTATGTTTGCGGTTCTTAGTTACCAGACCACCAATGCCCAGCTTTTTGCCACCCTCAAAAATGTCCGGGCTCATTTACGGCCGGGTGGCCTCTTTATCTGTGATTTTTGGTACGGCCCGGCGGTCCTGAAACAGCAACCTTCGATCCGGGTTAAAGTCATCCGCACCGACACCAAGCAAATCATTCGAGTGGCTGAACCACGCTTGGATATTGAAAAAAACATAGTTACGGTCTCCTATCGCTTATTCATTTTCCAAAACGGCTCATTTGTAGAAGAAGTAACCGAAGATCATCGCATGCGCTTCCTGTTCTTACCGGAGTTGGAGTCCTTTTTATCCCAAGTTGGGCTGCAGGTGATCCACAGTTGTGCTTCAACTGATCTCGATCAGCCGGTCAGTGATAATGAATGGAACGCAACAATCGTGGCCCAACTGAGACCTAATTGAGAAGAATATTTATGAATTACTTTTTGGATCAGAAGGACGGAAATGGTTTCCAGATTGACTCGATGCAAGCCAAGATAATCATTATCCATCCTGAAGGCAATCTTAACAATAACCCCAATTTGATCGGTATCATCGAGATTCTATGCGAGCAAGGCTATCAGGTTCACTACTACGCTCCGGTCGGTGAAAACGGTCCAGCCCAATCGCCCTGCCCGGGTGCCACAATCTTTTTGATTGAAAACGGCCACCTTTATTTGCATGATCGGTACGATTTAGTGATTGGTGTTGACCGGGGCATCATTCCGGCGGTACAAGTAGCCAAAGATCTGGAGGCACCTTGTGGGTACATCTCTTATGAGATTTTTTTTACTGATGAAACTGGACTAGTGTACAAGCTTCCAGAAATCCAAGCCTGTCAGCAGATAGCTTTTGCCGTTACTCAAGATGAGGTGCGTGCCAGTTTATTAGCCCGCGAAAATCAAATTGCTCCAGAAAAAATAATTAGGATTCCAGTAGCTGGTAAAGGCATCTTATCTGGCGATCCGACTTATGTACTGCATGAAACTTTGAATTTAGACAAAGACAAAAAGATTGCCCTCTATATGGGGAGTATCAACAGCCGCTGGACAATGATCGACCAATTGCTGGCCAGTACCGCCGGGTGGGATGATAGCTGGGCTTTGGTACTGCATCATCGGTATGGGAACACCCAAGACGTTTTAACCGAACTACGCCAACAGTATCCGCAGGCGAAAAATATTTATTTTTCACCATTCCAAAATCTGTCCTTTCAAGAATTGCACAAACTGATCCAGACTGCTGATCTGGGCATCGCCCTGTATAACCCTCAATACACCGACCGGTATAACGGCAAAAATCTGCAATACATTGGCCTGGCATCAGGCAAAATAGCTACTTACTTGCAACACGGAGTCCCAGTTTTAATCAACGAGATCGGCCAAATGGCCGACTACGTGCGGCAGGCGCAACTCGGTGTGGTAATTCAAGATGCGAACGGCATACCACAAGCTCTGAACCAAATTAGTAAACAATCGCGTGCTTTTTATCAGGAAAACTGTTTCAAGTTCTTTAGTAGCTATATGGATTTGTCGGTTACGATCCAACCTCTAATTGAGCAAGTAAATCAGTTGCTGATACGAACGAAAACCTTACGGATTGAATCCAAAGAAAAGCAAGGGTCAGGTGCAGTCGTAAGACCGTCTCCTGTTTCCGAGATGCCTCAAGAAAATACTACGGAAGTTCAGGCTGCTACAACAACCGGATACACAAAAACTTCTGATTTTTCGCCTGTGAACCTCTCTAAAGAATTTTCTAGATTCACCTACTCGAAAAAATCCCACTTCAACCTCTTCAGCGGGAGTGATCTTAAACTGTACCACCGATCGATTGATCCTCGTTTGTGTGATTTAAAGGTTTACCAAGATTTGCTTGTATTCTGGTTCATCGAAAACACAATCCCAAAGGGATCGCGGATTTTAGAAATTGGAGGCGGTGCGTCTCGTATTCTGGCTCACTTCAAGGCTGATTTCGAGTGTTGGAATCTGGACAAATTAGAAGGGCTGGGTAATGGCCCCCGAGAAATAAACTCTAATGGGTATCGTTTGGTAAAGGATTACATCGGAAATTTCAATCAAGAACTACCGAATAACTATTTTGATTTTATTTTCTCTATCTCCGCTTTGGAACATGTCCCTGATAATGATCCCGCCTTACTTCAAAAAATCCTGGATGATATGGATCGGGTCCTAAAAACCGGCGGGTATTCCCTACACTGCTTCGATCTCCTAATTCAGGAGAGTTCGGTTTGGACTAATAAATTACTACCCTTTTTATTTGACCATATCAATACCGTCAACACATTCTTACCATTCGAGATACTTGAAAAAGATCCTGATTTATATGTAATGACCGCCGAGGCTTACCAGAGAAGTTGGCAGCCTGTTACCCAAGAATCCTATATGAACTTTGGCAAACCTCTGTCATATAATATTTTGTGGCAAAAGACGCCGCTACTAGCCTCAAAGCAGAATAAGAATGTTGAAGAGCACAAATCAATCAATATAAAAAAACGAACAGGTTACACGCTTCCAAAAATTTCTATTGTTACCCCCTCGTTCAATCAAGCCCAATACCTAGAAGCATGTATCGATTCAATCTTGAGCCAAAACTATCCTAATCTGGAATACATTATCATGGATGGTGGCAGCACCGATGGCTCCTTGGCTATCATCAAAAAATATGCCAATCAATTGACTTATTGGCAAAGTCAGCCCGATGGTGGTCAGTATAATGCCATCAATAAAGGGTTTGAACGGGCCACCGGCGAGATCATGGGTTGGTTAAACTCAGATGACAAGTTGCATCCTCAGTCTCTTTTTAAGGTTGCTTATATTTTTTTAACACATTCTGAGGTGGATTGGATTGAAGGTCTTGTAACTGCTTGGAATAGGGCTGGTCACTTAGAATGGATTGAACCGAGTCCCAGACAATGGTCTCGTGAAGATTTTCTTAGACGCGATTATCGCTGGATACAGCAAGAGTCAACTTTCTGGCGCAGATCACTATGGAATAAAGCTGGGCGTGGGCTGGACACTGCCTATAAGTTGGCAGCCGATTTTGATTTGTGGGCAAGATTTTTCAGGTATGACCAATTATATCGAGTAATTGATCTACTTGGTGGTTTTCGCCGTCACGGCGATCAACGTAGTATTTTAATGTTAGATCAATATGTACAGGAGTGCCAAAGCATTATTGACCGCGAAATTGCATTATTGCAAGCTAGTAATAATAAAACACTTCTACTCGGTCCAGAGCCAATTACGCTTAATCAAGAAGAATTTAAGCAGTTTGTTGTTAATATTAAATCATCTCAGGCAATCCAGCCGTTTTCACGTGAGACGAAGCCACTTCCCGTTATCCCAAAAGATACTTCAAACTGCACTATCTCCGCCATTGTCTCCACCTATAACTCTGAACGATATATCCGCGCCTGCCTTGAAGACCTGGAAGCCCAAACCATTGCCGACCAACTGGAAATCATCGTCATCGACAGCAATTCGCCGCAAAATGAGCGAGCCATTGTACAAGAATTTAAGCAGCGATACGATAACATTGTCTATGTTCGCACCGAGGAACGCGAAACGGTCTACGCCGCCTGGAATTGGGGTATTAAATTAGCCCGGGGGCAATATATCACCAATGCCAACACCGACGACGCCCACCGCCCCGATGCTTTGGAAAAACTGGTCGCTGCCCTGGAAGCCAATCCGGAAGCTGATTTGGCTTATGCTTATAATGCTTTTACCGATGTTGCCAATGACAAATTTGAGGCGCCGCACGCTTACAAAGAAGTTAGGTTACTGCCTATAACTCCGGCCACCTCTCTGTTCTACTGCTCATTAGGTCCGCACCCGGTTTGGCGCCGCTCTGTTTTTGAAAAGATTGGCTTGTTTGACCCGCAGTACATGGCTGCCGGCGATTATGATTTTGAGTTACGCTTTGTTCATGCAGGGTTGCGGGCCGTGTTAGTGCCAGAAGTTTTGAGCCTGTTTTGTCAAAACCAACACGGGTTGTCGCTTAATTCCAACGCGTCACTCCAGGAACAAGCAGTTATTCGCAATAAATATCGGAATATGATCTCCATTGAACAATGCTATCAGGTTGATCCGACCAATCCAGAGGAGAGAGCTAAAGCTTGGGTGGCACAGGGTAATCTGGCAGCTTACCACAAAATCCCGTGGGAAGAGAAACCTCAAAACGATTTTTACTACGCTTATGGGTGTTACCAGCAAGCCCTTAATGTCAAACCGGGCTATACGCCCGCAATTTATAACGCGATTGTCGTGCTAGGGTTGATGGAACAATGGTCAGCTGCGGAGAGCCTGCTCAACAAAATGAACCCTAAGCCCGATTTGTTATTCGATTCAGTAAACCAACGCCGGCCTGTATACAACTTGATGTCGGTGGATGTCAAACCAGCCTATGCGACTATGGTTTATTCCGGGCAACCAGCCTCAAAAACCATTGGTATTGATGTTCAAACCCTGTTTAACCCTGACTCAACCAGCCGAGGTATCGGACAGTATACCGTCGAACATCTCAACAGCTTGATACGGTTGAAACCGGATTGGCAGTTTATCCTATATGGCCCATCTCTTCAACCGGTGAATAGTCTCGATCGACTCTTAACCTGGCCCAATGTCATCTACCAGCCTATCAATCATTTCAAACCGACCGACATCAACCTGCTGCACATTCCAGATCCCATGACTCCCACAGTGACACCCTGGTTTAGGACAGCCCTCGACATCTTTCAGGGTCAGACCACTTTTACTTTCTACGATATGATTCCACGCCAGTTTTACTGGGATCACTGGAATGACAATCTAAAACAAGATTACCTTTACCGTCTAACGGAAATGCAGAAAAAGCAGTCTGCCGTCTTTACAATTTCAAACTCCAGTCGAGAAGATCTGCTGACCCACACCACGATATCTTCCAACGATGTTCATTCTATTATGGCTGGGTTGAATCAATCTGAAAATAGCACGCTTGCCAAGGATCTGACAGCAACATTATCCCAAGAGCTAGACATCAATGAACCCTTCTTTTTGTATGTTGGGTCCCTCGATCCGCACAAAAATTTCAATACCTTGTTTGCTTGTTGGCAACAAGTTTACCGCTATAAGCCGGTTCAATTAGTAGTTGTGGGTAAATACAGTTCATTCCTAAGAGCTTATGCCGAGCAAATTTTGCAACAAGGTATCAAAGATATCATCTTTACCGATTATATTCCCCGGACTGAGTTGGAATGGTTATATCATCACGCTGTTGCGCTGGTGTATTTATCCCGTTACGAGGGCTTTGGTCTGCCCATTCTAGAGGCTATGGCTAACGGATGCCCGGTTATTACTACTAATGTCACTTCCATTCCAGAGGTAGCTGGAGATGCCACCTTAATGTTTAACCCCAACGATGTGTCCGGTATAGTTGAAGCGATGCATCGCTTACTCACCGATCACCACCTACGGCACACCCTCATTGAAAAAGGGAAACAACAAGCCCAAAAATTTACCTGGGAAAAGGTGGCTCAAAAAACCGTTGCCGTGTGGGAACAATTGCTTGAGGAAAAGCTGCCGGCGGCTAGTGAAACATCACAACCGCCAGCCCCAGTGATACCCATTCTTTGGCACGCCCCCATCTTCGACCCCAGCGGTTATGCCGATGAGGCTCGCAACTTCATCCAACGACTGCGCAGCCAACAATTTACCATTGCCGCCCGCCCTTTAGGCCGTCACTCCGACATATTCCGTGCTCAACTAGAGGAGCCGGCGTGCCGCCATTTGGACGCTGCCCTGCGCACCGAAATAGCGCCCCCTTTTATCAGCCTTATTCACTTCCCGGCATCGGTGTTCCAGCGTGTGCCAGAAGCCGCCTATCATATCGGCCGAGTGATGTTTGAAACCGATGGTCTGCCCGCCGAATGGGTAGCAAAATGCAACCAGATGGATGAAATCTGGGTACCCACCGATTTTAACCGGCAAACATTTGCTGCGGCTGGTGTTACCGCCAAACTGATCAAAGTTCCCGGTGGCATCGACACCAACCAGTTCAAACCAGCCAGTCAACCGCTTGCCATTCCAGGCGCGCGCGGCACGGTCTTTTTATCTATTTTTGAGTGGCTCTACCGCAAAGGCTGGGATGTGCTGCTGCGGGCCTGGGCGCAGGCTTTCAACCCCGCCGATGATGTTACGCTGGTATTGCGTACCTACCCTGTCAACGCCACGGATATTCCAGACGGCAGAGCCGAAATCGAACGGCGCATCAACCAGTTTCTGCAGACGGAACTGAACCTGACCCGCTCCCAGGTCGCTCCCATTATTGTCATTGGCGAACAAATCCCCGAAGCTGATTTGCCCCGTTTTTACGCTGCGGCTACCGCCTATGTCTCCTGCTCACGCGGCGAAGGCTGGGGGCGACCCCAGATGCAGGCCATGGCCTGTGGCCTGCCGGTGATTGCCACCCGTTGGGGCGGCAACCTGGAATTTATGAATGATCAAAACAGCCTGCTGCTCGATGTTGATCGCCTGGTCGAAATTGATGAGCGGATGGAAATCTCTTTTTACCAAGGTCAACGCTGGGCCGAACCCGCAGCCAAACATCTAATCTCGCTGCTGCGGTGGATTTATGAACAGCCGGACCAGGCCAAGGCCGTCGGTAACCGAGCACGGCAGGATATGGTCGAGCACTGGCAGTGGAATAGAATTGTGAGTATTGCCGCCAACCGTTTGCAAACCATTCAGGTTGAGTTGACCACAGCCCATACGGCTGCCAAATCCGTACCCACCCCCATCTACTGGGAAGGCTCCCAATTTGTCAACCACTCCATGGCCCTGATCAACCGCGAATTCTGCCTGCGCCTGAGCCAAGCCTCCAACCTCGAGCTGTCAATCATCCCCTACGAAGCCAACCAGTTCGCTCCGGACACCGACCCTCGTTTCACGCTGATTGAACAGCATCTGCATCGGCCGCTTTCCGGCCCGGCCCGGGTGCATATCCGCCACCAGTGGCCGCCCAACTTCATCCCACCGGCCGAGGGCCATTGGGTGATGATCCAGCCCTGGGAGTTTGGCAGCATTCCCAAACGTTGGATTGAGGCGATGCGGGAACAGGTGGATGAGGTCTGGGCTTACACTCAGTACGTCCGCGACTGCTACATTCGCAGTGGTCTGCCGGCTGACCGGGTGCATGTGGTCTCGCCGGGCGTCGATATCGAGCAGTTCCGGCCCGAGGCCCCAC
This sequence comes from uncultured Chloroflexota bacterium, assembly GCA_937864185.1. Classification (GTDB taxonomy): domain Bacteria; phylum Chloroflexota; class Anaerolineae; order 4572-78; family J111; genus JAGRBY01. The sequence continues at coordinate 56,984 of CALMIS010000209.1, read as the reverse complement.
CCCTAACGTTGTCCACCCAAAAGCGCTTCAAGTTCTTATTTGTGGGCGGCACCATCGAGCGCAAAGGGATCGACATTTTGTTGGAAGTATATACCCAAACTTTTTCGGGCCGCGACGATGTAGGCCTGGTGATTAAAGATCTGGGCGGCGACTCGTTTTACAAAGGCCAAACCGCCCGGCAGTGGATTGAGCAAATCCAGGCTGATCCCAAGGCGCCCGAGATCGAATATATCGACCGCCACCTGAGCGATGATGAGTTGGCCGGTCTCTATACCGCCTGCGATTGTTTGGTCCATCCCTACCGGGGCGAAGGCTTTGCCCTACCTATTGCCGAGGCCATGGCCAGCGGCCTGCCGGTCATTGTCACCGGTCACGGCGCGGCCCTCGATTTCTGCAGCGCCGAGCGAGCCTACTTGATTCCGGCCGAAGAAGTACGCATGTCCAACGTCAAGCGGACGGTCAGCTACGAAACGGTTGATTATCCCTGGTGGGCCAACCCGGACCGGTCGGCGCTGGCCCAACTGCTGCGCCACGTGTGGACCCATCCCGCCGAGGCCAGGGCCAAAGGTCAGGTAGCGCTCGATTTTATCCGCCGCCACTTTACCTGGGAACATGGCGCGCAGGCGGCGTTGCGGCGCCTTGAGGCGGTGCAGCGGCGGCCGATAGTGCGCTTCGAGCAGCGTCCCACCCCGCCGGAGACGCTGCTGGTGCTGTCATCGCCGGACAAAAGTCAGTTGCCGCAGTTGGGCGACTGCCTGCGCCACTTGGAGCAGTTTCAACCGCAGCCGGTGGGCCGGCTGGCGGTGCGGTTGGTCAAGCCCAAAGAGATCAGCCTGGATTTGCAGTTCCGCCTTCAGGTCGAGGAAGCGGCCGAAGAGCGTTTACTTCCGGCCTTGTCCAAGGCGCTCAAGCACAGTCAGGCCAAATATGTGGTGGTCTTGTCCCACGACGTTACGGTAACCAACGGCTGGCTAGACACGATGATCGCTGTGGCTGAAGCGGACCCGGCCATCGCTGTAGTTGGTCCGGTTTCAAACTTTGGCCCAGAGTCGCAACAAATTAGCGCCGATTGCCGGTTCGATGAAAAGAAACCCCAAGAATTTGCAGCCAAAATTGCCCGGCAGGACAGAAATAACTGGATACAGGTGTCGCAGTTGGGTGATTTCTGTCTGTTGTTCAAACGCGAGGCCGTACTAGTCGCCGGCGGGCTGTTGTCCAAAGACTCGCTGGCCGAGTCGTTGCCGGATTTGTACGCTCGCTTGCAAGCGCACGATTTCAAGCTGGTGTGCGCCCGAGGCGTCTTTGTTCAGCAGCGGGAAGTAAGTGAGGCATCACCACGAGAGACGGTCAAAGAGAGTGGCTCCGCAACCATTGCTGCTGCCCCTGCTGCATTTTCTGTTCGATTAGAGCAAGCCCAACAAGCCGGCCACTGGCCGGAGGCCATCAACCTGCTGCAACACATGACCGGCCAAGCCCAAGACCACCCCGCCGCCGATCTCTGGAACCGGCTGGGCTACTGCTACCTTAAAAACGACCAACCTTTTGAAGCGGAGCTGGCCTTTGAGCGCGGCCTGGCCCTGGCCCCCGAGCATCTGGACTTGCTGACCAACCTGGCCGATCTGTATCTGAGCCAGGGGCGCTATGATCAGGCCAGCGATTATCTCACCCGGGCCTTGCGGGTCGATCCGGATGACGTGCCGGTTTTACTCTCGTTGGGTGATTGCGCCATCCGGCTGGGCGTGCTGGACACGGCCACCTTGGCCTTTCAGCGGGTGCGGGATCTGGCCCCCGAGACAGAGGGGATTGAGCTTATCTTGCAGGAATTGGCAGCGGTGGGTTAGGTGGATTGGTCGACGTTATTAGGGATAGAGATTGGCCCCTACAAGGCGATCCCGTTCCTCCAGTCGATCCGGGTCATTAAGATGTAACATCTTGACGGTAACACGACCTTCAGGGCTTAACGGGGTAATCGTTGCTCCTACGAGCCGAAAGTGGTCAGTCCATGCCTGGCGGCGGGGATTGTAAAAGGCGGCTAGTTCGCCGGTTTGAGGATCATATGAGCCGATGTTGTACCCCTTGTAACGATTACAGCGAGCGCAGGCCAAGGCCAAATTGTCGGCACTGGTCTCGCCGTCATGCTATTTAGGAATAATATGATCAGCTTCATGTTTATAGCCGACGACAGTTTGGGGCAATAAGCAATATTCACAACGGCCCGCGGCTCGCTCAAAGACCAACTGGCGTAGATCCGTTGGAATGGTCTCCGCCATTAGCCGGCCTTGGTCTGTTTTTCCTGGGCTTGAACTTTGAGCAAAATTAGGAGATGTTCGATCTGGCCGATTTCGTCGAGTTCGGCCTGCTCTTCCGGCGAAGCCAACCCCGCCTCGCTGATGGCAAGCAGCCGGCGCAGCCGCTCTTGAGCTCGATCTGAAACGTGGTAAGTCATTACCTCGGTAGGGGAGGGTCCGGTAGCCAAAAAGTCTATTATTTCCGAGGCTGTCTGCACCGCGGGCGTCTTAAAGCCAACCAAACTCAGCTCCAGAACAGTCGGCAACCAGTCATACATAGGTTGGAGTCGCTGCGCGAGACCATCATTGATTTGCATCTTGATTTCAACCATAATCCACCCCTCCGCGACATTATATCATACTTGACGCCGGCGATGAAAATGATAGCCAGTGATCGCCGGCAATGGTATTTGGTCGACAAGTTAAATTTTTCGACACGCTGGCTTGATTTCTAAGCCGGACGTTATGCCCGGCGCTATCGTTTATCCTCCCTTTACGCAGCCTTTATTCATAGTTTACATCTAAAGCCAGCCAGGAGTGATACAATGGAAGGTGTGAACTGGTCCCTAATTTGTGACCCTTAGCCCCCATTTGCCTTAGAGACCGACAGAACCGGGGGTTCGATATCGCGTTATTGAACAACGTGAATGAAAATGAGTTTGGGGTGCCCCCCAAGCCTCCCGGTCTGCGGCGCTATTCTTACAGGAGATAGTTCAGTGTATACCAACGGCGCAGGATCGATACGAGATCGTGAACAAGGAGAAAATCTATCCGGTCTGATGGCCCAAGTGAATCAGGCTCAACGGGCCGGTGACTGGCCACGGGCTGTTGCTCTGCTTCAGGCAGCCACTGGCCAGCCCCATCCACCCGAGACAGCAGCCCAGATCTGGAATAGCCTGGGCTACAGCTACGCCATGGACAACCGGCTCTTTGAGGCCGAGATGGCGCTACAGCGCGGTCTCAGACTCGCGCCCAAAAATCTAGACCTGTTGAGCAACCTGGCCGATCTTTATCTGCGCCGCGAAGACTATGTTCAGGCGACGGACTACCTCAAGCAGGCTCTGCAAGTCGATCCCAATGACGTCGGGGTCCTGCTCACTTTCGGCGATTGCGCCATCCAACTGGGCGACTTTGAAGCGGCTTTGTTGGCTTTCGAGCGGGTGCAATCGCTCGCCCCCGAGACGGAAGGTCTCGATGAGATCATCCGCCAACTCGGCGGAGCGGAGCCTGACTCGCTGGAGTCAGCCGAGGTGTCCCTCCTCAAACAACTTGAGCTCGAGCCCGACCGGCCGGAGTTGCTGAACAGTTTGGCCGCTCTCTACTTCCAACAAGAGCAGTTTGACCAGGCTACTGATTATGTCAACCGAGTTCTGCGCCGCGATCTTGATAATCTCGACGCCCTCCAACTGCTGGGCAATTGCGCCATCCAGTTAGAGACCTTTGACGTCGCCCTACTGGCCTTCCGCCGAGTGCAGGCCTTGGCCCCGGAGACGGAAGGGATCGAGCCGCTTTTGGCCGAATTAGCAGCGATCGTGTCGGCAGGAGGGCAGCTCTCCGAGGTTGCTCCGGCTGGGTCCGGCAATAGCCACAGCAATGGCCACAGCAACGGCTCTGTTTACCCCCTGGCCTCACCGGTCGACAACGGCGCCATTAACCTCGACCTGACTCCTCGGCCAACGGAGGTAGCTTCGCCCTCGAAGAAGTGGGATTGGGATGTGCCGCCCAACCTGGCCGCGAAACCGACCTCACGAGACTGCACCATCATCATTCCGGCCAGTCACGACTCAGGCTCTCTCTTACGTTGTCTTACCCCGGTGCGACAACATGCGCCGGCTAATAGCAAGCTTGCCCTTCAGGTCGTCAATCCGCCGCCTGAGCTCTCACCGGTTATTTGGGGCTTCGAGGCTTTGACCGCCACCCAGCCACCGACCGCGCTGAAAACCGCCCTCGAGGCGGCGGGGACTCCTTATGTCCTCCTGCTCTCGCCCGCGGTGCAGGTGACGGCCGGCTGGTTAGATCAACTGATCGCCGTGGCCGAGAGCGACGCCGCCATCGCCGCCGTGGGGCCGGTGGCCAACACGGCGCCGGGCATTCAGCAAACCCGAGCCGATTATCGCGATGTTGGGGCCGGGCTGGCCGACTTTGCCCGCCGGCGAGCCGATATGTACGGCGGTCAGTGGCAGCCGGTGTCTGACCTGGGCAGTTTCTGTTTGCTCTTCCGCACGCACGCCGTTCAGGTGGCCGGCGGCTTGGCCTCGGATCGACCTTTGGAAAAAGGCCTGCTCGATCTTTTCGACCGGTTGCAACGCTTTGGCTTCAAGTTGGCTTGCGCTCAGGGCATCTATGTACACCACCAGACGCTCAACGAAGTTAGGCCGACCGGCCCTAACACGCCCGACGAGGCTCTGGCCCGGATTCAGGCTGTCCTTGCCCCCGGCCAGGCCGCCCTTGAGCAAAATGACTTTGAGGGGGCCATCCGTGAGTTTGAAGCGGTCACGCGCCGGCATCCCAATCTGGCCGCCGGCCATACAGCCCTCGGTTCTACCCTGGTTGCCCTGGATCAAGTCGGCGCAGCCCTACCCTCCCTGCGTCGAGCCGTGGAACTGGTGCCGCACTTGGCCGCGGCCCATAACCAACTGGGCGTGGCTTTGTACCGCTTGGGTCATTACTATGAAGCAGAGGTCGCCTTCCTGCAAGGCCGGCAGGCTGATCCTCAGGACATCGAGTCGCTCCTTAACCTGGCCGAGCTTTACCGCGAGCAGCAGCGCTATCCGGATGCCCTGGCGGTTATCGAGCAGATCCTGCTCCAAGAGCCGCAGCAGCCGGGGGCCATCGCCACCTTTGGCCTGATCAGTCTGGCGGTCGGCAACCGGCAGCAGGCCGAGCAGGCCCTGGCCAATCTCGAAGAGGCGCCGCCGGATCACCCCGGCGTTCAGGCTTTCCGGCAGGCGATGGGCCAGCCCCCTGCGCCGACCGATAACAGGCATAACGGTACCCTGACCCAGCAAAGTTCAGCCCAACCGGAGAAAGTGTCGCCCGAGGCGATTAAAGAGCAGATGGAGCTGGCCATGGCGATCGGGGAAGCGGCCATCAAGCTAGGCAACTTCGAGTTGGCCGTCCGCGAATTCAAGCGCGTCATCGACAAACACCCCGACCTGGCCGCCGCGCATGCGGCCCTGGGCGGGACACTGCTCGCCCTCAATCGGGCGGAGGAAGCGATCGCTCCTTTGCAGCGAGCGGTGGCCCTGGTGCCGGAGGTAGCGGCCAATCACAACCGGTTGGGCGCTGCCCTCTTCCGCACCGGCCGGCCGGCTGAAGCCGAGGCAGCTTTTAACCGAGCCAGAGATTTAGCATCGGGCGAGATCGAGCCGCTGTTGAATCTGGTTGATCTGTACCGGAGCCAGCATCGCTACCAGGAGGCGGTGGCAGCCACCAAAGTGGCCTTATCGCTCGATGAAAAGCATCCGGACGTACTGGTGGCCTTTGGCATTTTGTGCTACGAGTTGGGTGACCACGAAGGGGCACAGCAAGCCTGGGCCCAATTGGAGACCGCTCCGCCGGATCATCCGGGCGTCAAGGCCTTGGGGCAGTTGCTGGATCGGGTGCAAGTTTCGGCGTAGACACCCCTTTAGTCACTCTAGAGACTTAAATTGAATATCTTGAAGCCACCCTCCTATACGCTGAGCTTAAAGCCTGTCAAAGACTGTTACCATTCGCTTCTGCCGGAATTTCTGCATGAACTGGCCCAAATTTTTGCGGTAGAGGTATTTATCGAAACAGGCACCTTTCGAGGAGACACGGCCGATGCCGCCCGCCATATTTTTCGGACCGTGCACACCATCGAATTGAGCCCGGCTTTATACCGGGCGGCTCGAGACAAATTTAGCGGCGTGACCAACTGTCATGTCCACCACGGTGACTCGGCCACCGTACTCCACAAGATCTTGCCGCCAACAGAAGGTACTGTCCTGCTCTGGCTGGATGCTCACTACAGCCAGGGTGATACGGCCAAAGGCAAGGTAAATACGCCAGTTCTGGCAGAACTACAGGCCCTGAAGCAAAGTGGCAAACATGAAGCCGTCATTCTGATTGATGACGTGCGCCATTTCCAGCCAGCGGGCGTCGATACCAGCCAAACCCCGACCCTTCAAGGCTATCCCACGCTTCGGCAAATTCAGCACCAGATTCACGAAATTAACCGTGAGTATCAGTTTGTGCTTCTAGGCGACCTTGCTCTGGCCTATCCTCCCGGCTATGCGGTTGGCGTTTCACCCCTCCTTCAAGCTTGTACTGTTAGCCGCCTGTTTGACGACGGTGGCACCTCGATTAATGACGTGTTGGCGGGGGAGGAAATCATTGGCGCGGTCCAAGACCCGGAACGGAGCACAATAGAAATATTAGCCAAGAGCATCTTGGGCGCCGGCAGTGATCCGGTGGGAGGGCACTATCGCCTGTGGTACGGGTTAGCGCTGGCAAAACAGCAAAAGTATGGCGAAGCCTGCCAAGAATTTATGCAGGCTTTTGAGCGAGGCTGCCGCCACTGGCGAGTTTTTTGGTATTTAGCTCAAGCCGCTAGTCACCTTGGCCAAAATGATATCTCTGAAAAGGCAATCCGTCTGGTGATGGAAGCGGTGCCAGATTTTCAACCGGCTCAGTTGTTTTTTAGACAACTGAGTATTAAGGCAAATGGTTTTGGTGATTCAGCCAAGGCAACCGGTCACTGCCTGGGGGTTGTCTTTAGTAAGGATAGAGCTCTCCAGCTTGAGGCCCTGCTGCAATCCTTTTTTCTGCACTGCCAAGATGCTGACCAGATAAGCCTAACGGTCCTTTACACCACGTCCTCCGAGTTCCACGAGCAACAGTACGCTCACCTTATCTCTGAATTTGAAACTGTTCAGTTTCAAAAAGAGCGCGATTTCCAAACTGATCTGAGGGCCTTACTTGGGCAGTCTCGTTATATCTTGTTTTTAGTCGATGATAACCTCTTTGTCGGGGACTTTTACATTGCCGAGATTATTGAGACTCTATGCCAGCACCCCGAGGCTTTAGGCCTTTCACTCCGGCTGGGAAAAAATACCCGGTCCTGTTATATGGCCGATGCCGAACAGCAACTGCCTGATTTTAGGGCTGTCGGCTCAAAATTCCTGGAGTACGACTGGACCGTCGCCGAGCATGATTTTGGTTATCCTCTGGAAGTCTCGAGTTCAGTGTATCGAACCCAAGACTTGCTACCGTTGTTAAACCTGATCCAATTTTCCAATCCGAATACATTAGAGTTAAAGCTGGCTGCCAACAAAACCGTTTACAAAGATTTACGCCGCCGGCTGCTCTGTTTCTCTCAATCCGTGGCCTTTTCCGCCCCCGTCAATGTTGTCCAAACCGCCTGGCGGAATAAAGCAGGCAATCACGCTTCCTATTCAAGCGACTCGCTGGCAAGAATGTATGCGGCCGGCTATCGTCTCGATGTCGCCCGATATTCCGGTTTTGTGCCCAACGGCGTTCATCAGGAGATCCCTCTGGAGTTCCGGCCTCTAAATACAAACGTTAATGAGCCGGAGACCGCTTCAAGGGTTCCGACTGCGCCGGTGGTGAGCGTGGTTATTATCACGTACCAGCGAAGCCGGTGGCTAGGCCAGGCCATTCAAAGCGCCTTAAACCAGACGCACCCGGTCGATGAAGTTCTGGTCATCGACGATGGTTCACCCACCGAGGCCGCCGCCCAGGTAGTCCACTCCTTCTCGGATCGGCGGCTGCGGTATTTCAAGAAAGAAAAGAACGAAGGCCGTCCCCAAGCTCGAAATACGGGGATCGAACAGGCAACCGGCGATTTTATTTTGTGGCTGGATGATGACGATCTTTTATTGCCCGATACGCTGCAGCATTATCTGGCTCTCCTCCAAAAGGAGCCCACTTTAGACATAATCTATGGCAAAGTCCGATATTTTGAGACTCAAACCGAACAATTAGGCGATATCTACGATCCCATTGACTGGTCCGGCAAAACAGCAGATTTGTTGAACACGCTGACCGTTGGCAGTCCTATCCCCAATCCGGGGGCATTCGTTAGGAAAAGTCTCTACCAGCGGATAGGGGGTTATGCTCCTCATTTCCAAAGAGCCGAGGATTACGAATTTTGGACGCGGGCGGCCAGTTCGGCCACAATGAAAAAATTGGATGACTTTGTCTGTCAATATCGGATTCATGCCGATAATGTTTCCTTTGGCGACCTGGTTGATTTGTCATACGAGTCCAAAGTGATCAGAAACCTTTTGGGGCGGTACGATCTCCGCGAGCTTTTCTCTAAATTGGATTGGCGCCAGCCGCAACAAGCCGAGACCAAGGCTCGATTACAAATAGCCAGGAGTTTCTTGAAATACGACGATTATTACAACGCGACCAAGACGCTGGAGTCGATAGCCGTTGAGCAGCTAACCCCGGAAATAATTGAGCTGTTATTAAAAACCTACCTCTGTATGGGCGATACCGAGCAGATTAATGACCGGCTGCCGGTCTGGGCCGCGGCCGGGAAAATCGATCAGCAGGTTTTGACCCGGTATGCGGCCAACCTGCACCAGTATCGAGCCTTGTTAACCAGGGCGAATGAGTGCTTAACTCAGAGAAATTTTTCCGAGGCCCAGGCTACCCTCCGCCAGGGACACCAACAATATGGTCACACCTCAGACCTCCTGATGTTAATGGCTCAAGGTGCCTGGCAGCAAGGTGATTGGCTTAACTGCTTTAACCGCCTAAAAAAAGCGGTTCACTGTGCGCCCGCTGATCACCGCCTTGTTCAGTTAGCTCTGGCGATGACCCGATCAGAGCCTCAGAAACAGGAAATTCTAGCCATACAAAAAAGGCTACTGGAGTCCTAAGCCAACAACAGCCATTCTCTATTTTTTACCCCACGTTTACTTATCCTTTATCCGCAATTTACTTACCGTTGCCTCCAAGAATGTTAAAATTGAGTATGGCTCCAATCGCCGTAAACCTAGGTTAACCATGAAGATATTCTACGTCTGTCCCGATTTCGCGCTGCCGTCAGGCGGGGTCAAAGTTCTCTACCGGCAGGTAGAAATCCTGAGAGCACACCAGTTTGAAGCCTACATTATGCATGTGCGAAAAGGGTTTCAACCGGACTGGTTTCCGACTACTGCTCCCATCGTGTATATGGACGATAATCCCCCAATCTGGCCCGGTGATACCCTGGTGATCCCGGAGACGGGGACTGATTTTATGAAACAGTTTCGAGATGCCCCGCTCAAGCGAGTGATCATTGCCCTTAACCCTCACTATATCTTTAAAGCGCTGCCTGACAACGAAACGTGGCGAGATTACAACATCGATGGAGTTATTACCTCGTCGGAAATCATGGCTGATTTTATTCGCTGGAGCATGGCGATCGAAAATGTTGTGGTGATCAGCACCGCTATCGAGCCAGACCTCTTTTTCTACGCTCCCAGCCAGAAGAAACTCCAGATTGCTTATATGTCCCGGAAAGACACCGCCACTCCCTTGATCGAAAAGATCTTTAAGGCCAAAAAGCTTGGCATGGATCAGTTCAAATTTATCCCGGTAGGCAATTTATCGATGCCCGATTATGCCGCGGTCTTGCGCCAGTCCCACCTTTATTTGACCACCTCCCCCTATGAAGGCACCAACTTATCCGTTCTAGAGGCGATGGCCTGTGGCTGTTTGTGCCTGGGTTACGACGGCATTGGGGGTAAGGAGTATATTGTTGGCGCCGGCCCGCAGCAGAATTTTATCCTGGCCGAGACGATGAACTACATCGATTTGGCGAAGTTGCTCTACGACGCGGTTCAACGACTCAACCGGCAAGATCTAGGGTTAAATCGAGTTCGGCAAAATGCTCTGGCCACGGCGGCCCGTTTTACGCCAGCGCGCGAGGAACAGGCCATCGTTAATTTTTGGAGCCACTATGTTGAGAAAACGATCTCACAACCGGTTAGTTTTAGCTAAACAATCAACCTATGGCAGCTAATTCCAACACCCTGGCTACTGCATTTAGACACCATCAAGCGGGTGAATTTAGATTGGCCGAAGCGCTTTACCGGCAAATCCTGCAGACCGATCCTTACCAGACCGACACGCTCCACCTGTTGGGCTTATTGCATCATCAAACCGGTCAGAGTGAGACGGCGATCAATCTGGTCCACCAGGCCATCGAGCAAGACAGGGACAACACGCTCTATTTAAGCAGCCTGGCCCTGATTTATCGCGAAACAGACCAGTTGGAAGCGGCAGCCGGCTGTTACCGCCACCTCCTCCACCTCCAGCCGGATAAGGCTGACAGCTACTTTGCCCTGGGGGTGCTCTTAGCCGAATTGGGTCAACCGGCTGAAGCGGTCGCCAGCTTCCGGCAAGCGGCCGACCGGCAACCGGGCCACGCCGAGGCGTTATACAACCTCGGTGTGCTGCTGGCCCGGCAACAGCAATACACTGAAGCGGGGGCTTGCTACCGGCAGGTGCTGGCCCTGCGACCGGATTACGCCGAGGCGGCTTACAATTTGGCGGTGTTGCTGCGGCGGCAAAACCAAGTTGACGAGGCCCTGCTTTACTACCGGCAGGCCGTGGCTTTGCAGCCGGATAATATTTTCTGGCAACTGGAGCGAGACACCATCTTCCCGTTAGTGATGCCCGACTCGCCCAGCATTGCCACGTGGCGAGCTAGCCTGGCCACAGCGTTAAGTCGTTATGCCGCGGGGCCGATCGATCTCAGCCGGCACTTAAAGGCGCTGACCAGCAGCAACGCCCTGCCGACCCTGTACCTCAACTATCACGGTTGTAACGACCGGGCGCTGAAAGAGCAGTACGCCCGGCTCTTTACCGTTTCCGAACCACTAGCCGCGCCCTCGACACCCCGCGTGACCGGGCCACCTTACCGGCTGGGTTTTGTGGTGACCGGGCAGCACGAAGGTATTTTCTTGCGGGTGATGGGTGGTCTGCTCGACCGGTTAGACCCTGATCGATTCACCATTAGCCTCATTTGTCCCGCCCCGAGCCTTAACCGGATCCGGGCCGGGTTGAGTCGCCCCGACCTGACCTTCTTGACCCTCACCCCAGATCTGCCGGCCTCGATCCGGCGCATTAAAGAACAAGACCTGGATCTGGTCTATTACTGGGAAGTTGGCAGCGACTCGCTGAACTACTTTTTGCCGTTTTTCCGGCTGGCCCCGGTCCAATGCACTTCCTGGGGCTCGATGGGCACGACCGGACTTGAGACGATGGACTACTTTATTTCCAGCCGCTTTTTGGAGCCGGATGACGCTCAGCGGCACTACTCCGAGAGCCTGGTGCTACTGGACTCGCTGCTGACCTACTATCGCCGGCCCGCACTTCCGACGCCGCTTAAACCGCCGGCTGCCTTTAATCTACCCGACCAGGCCCATCTCTACATCTGCCCTCAAAGTCTGCTTAAGCTCCATCCCGATTTTGATCCGCTCCTGGCCGAGATTCTGCGGCGGGACCCTTTGGGGCGGCTTATCTTGTTTGAGGGCAATCAGCCCGCCTGGGTCGATAGGCTGCGCCGGCGCTGGCAAGCTTCCATGCCCGATGTGGTCAGTCGCATCCAGTTTTTGCCCCGCCAAACCTATCCCGATTACCTTAACTTGCTGGTTTTAGCCGATGTTATGCTCGACCCTCTCCATTTTAGCGGCGGGATTACCACCTTCGATGGTTTAGCGGTGGGCTTGCCTATCGTCACCTTACCCGGCGAATTGATGCGCGGGCGGATGACGGCCGGCTGTTACCAGAAAATCGAGGTCCTGGACCTGGTGGTCACGAGCCCGGAAGAATATGTCGCCAAAGCCGGGCAAGTAGCCACCGACTCAGTCTACCAGGACCAGTTGCGCCGGCGAATTTTGGCCTCGCAGCATCAGTTATTTGAAGATATAACCGCTGTTAGAAATTTGGAGCAGTTCTTTCAAAGCATCCTTGCTGATGATGCTAAGACAGCTAAACTGGAAAGGCCTCAATGTTTAGTTTACTCGAGTTAGTTGGTCCAATCGCCCCTCTCAAAATTGTGGATGTGGGGGCCATGAGCATAGGCGGGGGCGCCACCCAATATGACGCCTTGTTAAAAACAGACGGCTGCCAGGTCATCGGGTTTGAACCGCAACCCGATGAATGCGCGCGCCTCAATCAAATGCACGGTGACCGTCATCAATATTTGCCTTATGTTATTGGCGATGGCGGGACCTACACCTTTCATCAATGCGCTTCGCCGGCCACCTCATCCGTTTACCGCCCTAATGAAAAACTCCTGCAAAAATTCGGCAACCTGGCCGAGCTATGCCGGGTAGTAAAACAGTATCCGGTCACCTCTAAACGCCTGGATGAAATCCCGGAAGTCTGGGAAGCCGATTATCTCAAATTAGATGTGCAGGGGGCTGAAGTCGATGTCTTACTGGGGGCCAAACGCTTGTTAAAAAGCGTGGTGGTGGTTCACACCGAGGTTGAATTTGTGCCGTTGTACACCGATCAGCCCTTGTTTGCCGATGTTGATCAATTGCTGCGCCAGCATGGGTTTTTATTTTACAGATTCTATGATACCGCCAGCTACAACATGCCCCCTTTTAACATCCGTGATGAACATAACCAACCCGTAGGCCAGACCTTATGGACGGATGCAGTTTATCTAAAAAGTTTTATGCAGTTTGATGAACTGCCGGCTAAGAAGTTGTTAAACTTAGCTCTCATTTTGCATGAACTATATCGTGCTCTCGACCTGGCCTATGCCGCCCTGAAACAGTACGATCAAAAAACAGGCGCTGATCTAGCCGCCACGTATCTGGCCCAAATTCAGCAGACCAGCACCAAGTAACCTCAAACCAGCCGAAAGGAAGAAAAATTCGATGATCCCGACCGAAGTTCAACAAAAAGTAGAAGCGATGCCCTTCTGGTACCACAAAATTCAGCTACCCTACGGCATCACCACGCCCGGCTGGGCGCCTATCAACCCCGATAAATACGGCATTCCCGCCGACCTGACCGGCCAACGGGTCCTGGATATTGGCGCCTGGGATGGCTATTGGACCTTTGAGGCGCTCAAGCGCGGGGCTCGCGAGGTGATAGCCATTGATGATTTCTCGGACTACCTGGGCAGCCTCAACCATGACGATCGCCGGAAATGGGCCACCTTTGATTTGTGCCGTGAGGCTTTAGGCTATAGCAGCGCGGTGTGCAAACGGATCGAAATGAGTGTCTACAATTTGGATGAACGCGAATTGGGCACCTTTGATACGATCTTTTTCTTCGGCACCCTGTACCATCTCCGCCACCCGCTCTTGGCCCTGGATCGCATTGCTGCTCTTTGCAATAAGGAAATCTTTGTAGAGTCGGCCATCCTGGATGATTTTAGCCCATACCAGGGCGGCATGGGGCATGGTTATCCCCGCAACCAGATGGTCATGGAGTTTTATCCCGGCAAAGAATATGGCAACAACGACTCTAACTGGTGGGTACCCACCCTGCACTGTCTGATGGGTATGACCTACGCGGCCGGCTTTGCCGAGGTGCAGGGTTGGAAGTTAACCGATCGCCCTGATCAAGTTTCGCTATGCCGGGGTTTTGTGCATGGCGTAAAGACGTCGGGTCAAGGCGCTTACTAAGGGCAGGGTTACCGGAAGAGTCCAATCAAATGCATCTGCTCTTTTCCCAAGCCATTAAACAGTACCAGGCCGGCAACTTCGAAGTCGTTGAGCAATTGTGCCGTCAGACTCTTTTGGAGCAGCCTAACACCGACCAGGCCTGGCATCTTTTGGGTTTATTGGCTCACCAGGCGGCCAACCATGACGCGGCGATAGACTATCTAACCCTGGCCATTGCCATAAATAGCGCCAATCCCCTTTATCACCTCGATCTAGGCCTGGTTTATGGTAAAACTGGTCGACTAGAACAAGCCGCGCAAAGCTATCAGGAAGCCCTCCGCTGGCAACCCGACGAGGCTGAGACCTACTATCTATTGGCCGCTGTACAGAAACGGCTGGGCCAGTCTGCCGCAGCTATTCAAAATCTGCGGCAAGCCATCAACCTTGACCCGACCATGAGCCAAGCTTTTTATGAGTTGGGTCTACTCTTAGCCACGGCCAAGCAGTGGGCCGAGGCCGAACAATGTTATCGGGCCGTGATCCGGTTACAGCCAACCCACGCCAAAGCGTACTATCAACTGGGCGGCATGTGCTGGCAACAGCAAAAGATTGAAGCTGCGGTTGAATGTTTTGAACAGTCTCTCAGCCTCGATCCGGACCAACCCCTGGCCTACGCGTTTTTGGGACAGGGCCTGGCGGCTCTCGGCTTTCGGGCCAAAGCCATCGAGCAATATGAGAAGGCCCTCGAGGCCCGCCCGGATGATGCCGCTCTGCATAACAACATCGGCGTCGCTTTACTGGGGGAGAAACGCCATCAGGAAGCTTGTAAACATTTTACCCAAGCCCTGGCGTTGATGCCCGATCGAGCCGTCTTCCACTTTAACCTGGGCGCTGTCCTCGAGCAGCTCAATCAGTACGAAGCCGCCCGGAAAAGTTTTTTGCAGGCCGTAGACCGAACACCCGGTCACCCCCTCTGGGCGTTGAAAGCGACCGGTGTTTGCCCGGCGATCGCAATGAATGAAGAAGCCATCCGGCAGTGGCGCACGGAATTTGCCGCGGCCCTGGCCCACTATCCTGCCGGATCGATTGACCTGGCCCAGTGGCTACCCGAGCTACACCACCTCAGCGTCCAGCCGCCCTTTAATTTACACTATCACGGCCTCGATGACCGCGCTTTAAAGGAGGAATACGCCCGGTTGTTCAAACCTCCTCAACCGCCCCTGCCGCCTCAACTGAAAAATTTAGATCAAGCTCAACGGCTGCGGGTTGGCTTTCTGGTCACCCACGGACACGAAAGCGTATTTCTAAAGTTTATGTCCGGCCTAATCCGGCAGCTTGATCCGCGGGCCTTCGAACCTTTTGTCATTAGCCATCCAGGCAGCATAGCGTCTATCAAAGGCCCTCTCCACAACAACCAAGTTCAGTATTTGCCGATTGGGACGGATCTCCCCGGAGCCATCCACCAGCTTCGGGCGGCTCAACTTGATCTGCTCTACTACTGGGAAGTCGGTACCGATGCCCTGAACTATTTTCTACCCTTCTTCCGCTTGGCACCGGTCCAATGTACCTCCTGGGGGTCACCGACGACGACCGGCATCCCGCAGATGGATTACTTTATCTCTAGCGCGTTGTTTGAACCGGCAGGCGCAGAAGCGCATTACTCTGAACAGTTGATCCGTCTGAAATCGTTTGGCACCTGGTATACCGCCCCCCAGCTACCGGCTCCGCTGAAACCTCGATCTTATTTTGGGCTGGCTGCCGAGGAGCGGGTGTATCTATGCGTGCAAAACCTGAATAAATACCATCACGATTTCGACCCCATTTTGGGCGAAATCCTGCGCCGGGACAGCCATGGGCAATTGCTGATCAAGGCCAATCAACCGGCCTTGGATAATCTGCTGCGGCAGCGTCTGCAGCAAACCATGCCCGAGGTGATGCCCCGGATAAAGTTTTTACCCAACCTCAGTTACCCCGACTATCTCAATCTAATGGCCGTAGCCGATGTGTTACTGGATACACCCCACTACACCGGCGGCACCACCGCCCATGAGTCGTTTGCGGTAGGGACGCCGATGGTGACCTGGCCCGGTCAATTTATGCGGGGGCGGATGACCTATGGCTTTTACCAGAAGATGGGAGTGCTCGATACCGTGGTTTGGAACGCCGAGGCGTATGTCAGCAAAGCCGTCCAAGTGACCACCGACCGGGCTTATCAACATCAACTGCGCCAGAGAATTCTAGCTTCTCACCACCGGGTATTTGAAGATGTGGAGGCAGTCAGAGAATTAGAGCAGTTCTTCCGATCCGCGATTATGGCGGCGGGTAACTCAGCCAAAGCAGCAAATTCGACTGTCATAAAACTTAACGGGACGCAAGCGTTGTCGTGAGGGCAGACAAAATGGTAGCCGTTAAACCGCTGCAACAAGCCCAAGAGTTCTTTTGGGCCAGAGATTTTGCCAAAGCGACCCGGCAGTGCCAGCAGGTGTTGCTGAACCGGCCCGATTGCGCCGAGGCCTGGCATTTGCTGGGCCTGGTCGCTTCCCGGCAGGGCGAAAATAATCAGGCTCTATCTTATCTGGAACAGGCTCTGGCGCTCGAGGCCGCGAATGCCGAAACGCACAAAAACCTGGGCGCTGTCTTAGGACAGTTGGGGCGCTTGGCCGAAGCGCTGGACCACCTGCAGCAAGCCCTTGCCCTCGATCCGAATTGCGTGGCAGCCCATTACAATTTAGGGGTTACGTACGAAAAGTTGGCCCAGTTTGATCAAGCCCGGCTGAGTTACCAACAGGTCTTACGCCTGCACCCTAACCACCCGGAAGCAATCAACAATCTGGGCATTCTGTCTTTGAATCAGGGCGATGCAGCCACGGCGGTTGAGCATTTTAAGCAGGCCCTGGCCCTGAGTCCGCACTTCGCCCCAGCCCATTACTACCTGGCTTCACACTATCAGTATCAAGGCGATCTCGAGCAGGCCGACTATCACTTTAGCCAGGCGATCCATCTAGCCCCCGATCAGATCTTGTGGCGGCTGGAGCGAGATCTCCTTTGTCCCACGCTTATGCCCAGCCGGACGGCGGTTGAAGCCTGGCGGCAGCGGGTAGACCACGCCATTGTGGAATACCCACCCGCCAGTATCGAACTTGAACGCTGGCTGCCTCAGATCTATGGTGGCAGCAACGTTTTTCCTCCCTTTGAATTTGCCTACCACGCCCGCAGCGAGCGCCTCTTTCGGGAACGATTGGCCAGGATCTTCAAAGTGGCGCCGGCAGCCGGGCCAGTTTCCCGGATAGACCACCCCTCGAGCCAAAAACGGCTTGGTTTTCTGGTCACCCGTGGCCACGAAAAGGGTCTCACTCTCTTCTTAGCCGGGATCATTAATCACCTAAGCGACGCCTTTGTGGTCACAGTCATTGCGCCCAAAATCAGCCTCCAGGAAATTCAACCCTTCATCACGCGCGCCAAGGTGAGCTATTTGGGCCTATTGGGGCATCTGACCACCGATGTGCAGCAAATTCGGGCCGCGGGCCTGGACCTGCTGTACTACTGGGAAGTCGGCACCGACGCCGCCAACTACCTGCTGCCCTTTTTCCGGCTGGCCCCGGTGCAGGTCACCGGCTGGGGTAATCCCACCACCACCGGGGTGCCGCAGGTTGATTATTTCCTATCCAGCCGCTGGTTTGAACCGGCGCAAGCGGAGAGTCACTACTCGGAAAGGTTGGTCAAACTCAACAGCCTGGGCGTCTATTTTCACCGGCCGGCCGGCCTTGCCGGCCAACGCGCCGATTTTGGCTTCAGCGAGGCTGATCACCTCTACTTGTGTACCCAGAACTTGAAAAAATTCCACCCCGATTTTGATAATTTGCTCGGGGCAATCTTACGCCAGGATCCACACGGCAAAGTGCTGCTCAAGGCTAAGACCGCGCCCTTGAACGAAGCCCTCCTGCAGCGTTTCCAAACAACCCTACCGGATGTGGCTGACCGGATCGTCTGGATCCCGCCCCAGCCTTATTCAGCTTATCTGGGCCTGATCCAAACGGCCGATGTCCTGCTCGACACCGTTCACTACAGCGGCGGGACCACCAGCTTCGAGGCGATCGCCGTGGGTACGCCCATCGTCACCTGGCCCGGCGAGTTTATGCGCGGGCGCATGACCTACGGCTGCTACCGGAAGATCGGGGTGCTGGACACCGTGGTCTGGAGCGCGGCAGAATACGTCGCCAAAGCGGTACAACTGGCCACGGACCGGGCCTACCAGCAGCATCTCCGCCGAAAAATTTTAGCAGCCAGTCCCACTCTGTTCGAGGACAAGGCTGCGGTGCTGGAACTGGAGCAGTTTTTCGCCCGGGCTATCGAAAATGCCCCTGAGGCAAGCATATGACGACGGACGCTCCCTTAACCGCGCATCAAACCCAGTGGCAGCAAGCGCTGGTCGCTAACGCCGGCGATGCTCAAGCCTGGTACCGGTTGGGGCAGTTGGCGTCCGAGGCCGGCCAATTGGCCGTCGCCCAAGATTATCTGCACCAGGCCCTGGCTCTGAATCCTCAGTTTGACGAGGCCCGGTTAGCCTTGGGCCAACTGGCCGAACAAGCGGGCGCCTGGCCGGAGGCGGTCGGCCAGTACCAGCAGATCCTGGCTGGCAATCCGCGCCAAGCCGAAGCGCTACTTAGATTAGCCGTTATTTTCTACCGGGTCGGCCGTTATCCGGAAGCCCGATCCCTCTTAGCCACTGTTCTGACCCTGACTCCCGCTCACGCCGAGGCGCATCGCTACTGGGGCTTGCTGCTTAAGCAGCAAGGAGACCTGGCCGCCGCCGAGACCAGTTTCCGGCAGGCCGTCGCCCTGGCCCCGACCAGTGCCGCCGCCCAGCACAATTTAGCCGTGGCGATAGCCGCTCAAGGTCAGTTGGTCGAGGCCCTTACCCATTTCAACCAGGCCCTGGCTTTAGATCCAAATTTTGCCCAGGCCGCGTATAACCGGGCCGTGGCGCTGAAGATGCTGAAAGACCATGCCGGCGCCGGGGCAGCCTTTCAACAAGCCATCGCCTTACGACCGGAGCAAACCCAATGGCAGTTTGAAGCCGGTTTGCTTTTACCGCCGGTGGTTATGGACACGGCCGATATCGCTGCCCATCGTTCGCGGCTGGAACAACAGTTGGATCGTTTATCGCCCGGCGCGATTAACTTGACCGATTGGCTCAACGACTCAGCGAGCAATTTTGAGCCGCCCCTGGAATTGGCCTATCACGGCCACAATAACCGGACGCTCAAAGAAAAATTTGCCCGGCTGTTTCGCCTTGAAGGAGTCCCTCCCGGCGAGGCGGTCACCTCTCCTTCAGCAACGCGCCCTCATCTGGGCTTTCTGGTCACCAGAGGCCACGAAAAAGGCTTTAATCAATTTGTGGCCGGGCTGATCAATCATTTGAGTCCGGCTGTGGGCCGGATCTCGATCGTTTGCCCGGCAGCCAGTTGGCCTCTGATCCAACCGGCTATCACCCGCCCTCAGGTTGAGGTGCTGACCATTCCGGAGCAGGTGACCGCCGCGGCCGCCGCCATCAAACAGGCCCGGCTAGATTTGCTCTACTATTGGGAGGTCGGCACCGATCCTCTCAATTATTTCTTACCCTTCTTTCGCTCGGCTCCGGTACAGTGTACCTCGTGGGGGACGCCGGAAACCACCGGCCTTCCGGCCCTGGATTACTTCTTGTCCAGCCGGTTATTTGAGCCGGAGCACGCCGCGGCTCACTATTCAGAGCAACTGGTTCAGTTGAACGGATTGGGAGTCTACTACGAGCGCCCTAACCTGAAGGCCCTGACTCGGACCCGGCTCGATTTTGGTTTTAGTCCTACTGAGCCGCTTTACTTATGCACGCAAAACTTAGTGAAATTTCATCCCGATTTTGATCTGCTGCTGGGCCAAATTCTGCGCCAGAGCCCGCGAGGCCGGGTCTTGGTGAAAGCCAAGTATGCCCCTCTCAATGAGGCTTTGCGCCAACGTTGGCAAACCCGCCTGCCCGACGTGGCCGATCGGATCGAGTTCATCCCGCAGCAAAGCTACGAGGACTATCTAAACCTGATCAAGGTGGCCGATGCCCTGCTCGACACCGTTCACTACAGCGGCGGGACCACCAGCTTCGAGGCGATCGCCGTGGGTACGCCCATCGTCACCTGGCCCGGCGAGTTTATGCGCGGGCGCATGACCTACGGCTGCTACCGGAAGATCGGGGTGCTGGACACCGTGGTCTGGAGCGCGGCAGAATACGTCGCCAAAGCGGTACAACTGGCCACGGACCGGGCGTACCAAGAGCAGGTGCGGCAAAAAATATTAGCCGCCAGTGAGGTCTTATTTGAAGATTTGGCGGCAGTCCATGAGCTGGAACAGGGCTTTACCTGGGCCATCGAGCAGGCCTTAAACAGCTACCGGCAGGCGCTGGCTTTGGCCCCGGCAGACCGGCAAAAACACGAGCGAGGGGCAGCCTTACAGCGGCAACAGCCATCCTCGCGGTCAGCGGCGCCACTTGAGCAAGATCCAGCCGTCCGGCCGGCCTCGAGCGACGAGTTGATGGCGCTAGGCCTGGCCAAGTACCAACAGAGCGAGTTTGCAGCGGCTGAACCCTACTTCCGGGCCGTCGTCAGTCAAAGCTCCGAGCATGGAGAGGCCTACCGCTACCTGGGTTTGAGCTTAAAGCGGCGGGGCGAAATCAACGCGGCGGTGGCTGCCTTCGAGCAGGCCGTGACCGTGCAGCCCCACAACGCCCAGGCGTATAGCAACCTTGGGGTCACCCTGGGTGAACTGGGCCGGCTGGCGGAAGCAGCCAAGGCCTTTCAGCGGGCAGTTGAGTTGGAGCCCGAGTTTGCCCAGGCCTACTTTAATCTGGGATTGGCCCGGCACAGGCTTGGCTTAACGGCTAAGGCTCTAGCAAGCTTGCAACAAGCCGCAGCCTTGCAGCCGGATAATCCGGTTTATCGCTATAACTTGGGCGCCATCTATATTGCTATGGGCCAGGAAGAGGCCCTCACCGAGGAGGCCCTGCATGAAGCTGCAGAACATTTCCGGGCGACCCTTCGTTTGGAGCCCGCTCATGCCGAGGCCCACTACGGTCTGGGGGTAGTGTTACAGCAGCTCGAAGCCTTCGCTGAAGCGACGGCGGCTTATGAACAAGCCATAAAATTGAACCCAGATTACGCCGAGGCTTACTACGGACTGGGCTGTTTAACCGCTAATTTGAATCAAAGGGACGGCGGCGATGGCCGGCTAGACCGCTCGATCTTTTATCTCCGGCGGGCCACCGAAATAGCCCCCGATTACGCCGAGGCTCATTACAATTTAGGTTTAGCGCTCCGGCAAAGCCAGAACCTGGCGGAAGCGAGCCGGAGCTATGAAACCGCTATCAGGCTGGCCCCTGACCGGAAAGTATGGCAATTAGAAAAAGAGACGATGCTGCCAACGCTTTATCAAAGCGAAGCCGAATTAGGCCGGTGGCGGCAGCAGATCGAGACCGCCCTGGCCAACTATGCTAGCCACAGCTTCAGCCTATCGGCGATGCTGCGAAACACTCAAGTAGCCGGCAACAGTTTTTCGCCCCCGTTTCAATTGGTCTACCAGGGTTATAACGACCGCGCTTTCAAGCAAAGATATGCTCAATTATTTGCGGTGGATGAGCCCGATCGCGGGTTACCCGCTTCCAGTTCTCGCCCCCTTGAGAACCGGTATCACCTCGGCTTCCTGGTCACTCGACACCACGAAAGCGGACTCAATCGTTTTATGACCGGGATTCTCAGCCATCTCGACAAATCCGAATTTAAAGTTTCGGTTGTTTGTCACCCCAAGAGTGAAGCCTCCATCCGCCCTTTTCTTGGACCAGCCAAGGTCGACTTTATTCATTTTGCCAGCACTATGGCGGACACGATTAGCAAAATCAAACAGGCTAACCTGGATCTTTTGTATTACTGGGAAGCGGGGACGGATCAAACCAACTATTTCTTGCCCTTCTTCCGCCCGGCCCCGATCCAGTGTACGTCGTGGGGCACACCCGCCACGACCGGCCTGCCGGACATGGATTATTTTCTATCGAGCACGCTATTTGAACCCGACCACGCCGCTGAACACTACACCGAACAAGTCGTCCGGCTGCAGACATTGGGCATGTATTACCTCCGGCCCGATGTTGCCCGTTTAACCAAAACGAGAGCCGAGCTGGGCTTGTCCGAAACAGACCATCTTTATCTCTGCACCCAAAATCTCCCCAAGTTCCACCCCGAATTTGATTGGCTGTTGGCCGAAATCTTGCGTCACGACGGGCGCGGCCGCATCCTGCTCAAAGCTAAACAACCGCATTTAAACGAGTGGTTACAGGCCCGCTGGCAGACTCGGCTGCCCGATGTGGTGGACCGGATCGAGTTTGTGCCTCACCAGAGCTACGAGGATTATCTCAACTTGATGAAAGTGGTCGATGTGCTGCTCGATACCGTTCACTACAGCGGCGGCACCACCAGCTACGAAGGCATAGCCATGGGTACGCCTATCGTCACCTTACCCGGCGAATTCATGCGCGGGCGCATGACTTACGGCTGCTACCAACGCATCGAGGTGATGGATACCGTGGCCACCAGTCCGGAGGAGTATGTGGCTAAAGCCGTTCAATTGGCTACGGATCGAGCTTACCAATCTCACGTGCGCGCCAAAATTCTAAAGGCGAACGCCGGGCTGTATGAGGACCTGACGGCGGTTCGGGAATTGGAACGATTTTTTAAGGAAGCAATTGACCAGCGAAGGAAGGCCGGATGAGCCAGAAGATGGGTGTGACAATGACCAGCCACCATCAGGAAGCGAGAGATATTCCCGGGGCCCTTCTCCCCTTAGAACCAAATAAAGGAGAAGATTGGTACCGGCTTGGCGCCCTGGCCTGGCAGCAGCAAAAGTTCGAAGACGCCCGCTCGTATTTCGAAAAATGTCTGGCGGTGACTCCGGATCATGTCTTGGCCGCTAAATCTTTGGGCGGGGTGTTGGCTCAACTGGGGCGTTTAGATGAGGCCGTGGCCGCCTTCCGTTACACTCTCCGTCTTAATCCCGCTGATGCCGAGTCTCACACCAATCTGGGGGCTTTGTTGGGTGAGTCAGGGCAGCTTGATGAGGCTGTCGCAGAATTGCAGCGGGCTCTTCAGCTAGAGCCGGGTTATGCCCGCGCTTTCTATAATTTAGGCGTTACCCTTGAGAAACAGGGCCGCCATGACGAAGCGCTCGCTTCCTACCAACAGGCGGCCCAGTGCCAACCGAACAATGCGCAACTCTACTACAATCAGGGCCTTATCTTCAAAACTCAACAGCGATATGACGAAGCGGTGGCCCAGTTCAAACAAGCCTTGCAACTGAACCCTCTCCACTTGGATGCCCGCACTACTCTAGGCGCGGTTTACGGAGAGCAAGAACAGTTTGAACAGGCCATGCACTGCTTCGAGCAAGTTTTACAGCATCAACCTGACCACCTCGGCGCGCGCTTTAACCAAGCTGTCCTGTTTGTTCAGCAAAACAAGACCCCCCAGGCGATGACCTGCTACCAACAAATCTTAAAGATCGAGCCCGATCATCTGGGGGCAACCATCAACCTGGGCGGCCTCTTCTTAGCGCAGCATGACTACGCGACAGCCGAAGCCTACTTCCGTCGAGCCGTAACCCTCGATGCGGCCTGCCCCGAAGCCTATTACGGCCTGTGGTTAGTCTTAATGCAACAGGGCCACTATGAAGCCGGCCTGTTTAATTTCCAACGAGCGCTAAGTTTGAGGCCGCTTCACACGCTGTGGCGTCTTGAACTCGATCTGTTTGTGCCCCCGATCATGCCGGACGAGGAAACCATAGCTGGCACCCGGAGATACTTAGAGGCTATTGTGCGGAATTATCCGCCGGAATCGATTCCCCTCGATCAGTGCTTGGGACAATTTAAACTTTCAAATGCTAACCCACCGCTTGATTTAGTCTATCATGGCAAAAATGATCGGGAATTAAAAGAACGTTTCGCCACTATTTTTAAAGTGACGGCTCAACCGGACCGGAAAGCTATTTTGAAAAGCCGGCGTCATGGCCAGCCTTATCGAGTCGGTTTTTTGATCGCCAAAGATCACGAATTGGGGTTTAACTATTTTGTAAGCGGGCTGGTCAATCGCCTGGATCCGGCCCTATTTGAGCCCTTTATCTTGTGCGATGCCAGTAACGTGCCCACGCTTCAGGCGCATCTAACCCACCCGCACCTGAAATTCGCCGTATTTGCTGCGGACATTCAGGCTACGGCAGCCAAAATTACCGCGCTCGGCCTCGACTTGATCTACTTTTGGGAAATTGGCACGGATGCCCTGAACTACTTTTTGCCCTTCTTCCGGCTGGCTCCGGTCCAATGTACCTCGTGGGGCACGCCCGACACGACCGGCATCCGCTCGGTCGATTACTTTATCTCCAGCACTCTGTTTGAGCCGGAGATTACCCAAAACCATTACACCGAGCAGCTGATCAGACTGCACTCTTTAGGCGTTTACTACCGGCGCCCCCGGTTGGAGAACGGGCTGAGAGGTCGAGCCCACTTCGGCTTTTCAGAGAGGGAGAACCTTTATTTCTGCACCCAGAGCTTAATGAAGTTCCATCCCCAATTTGATGGTTTGCTGGCTGAAATTCTGAGACGAGATCCCCAGGGGAAAATCTTAGTCAAGGCCAGGTACAATCACTTAGATGAAACCTTGCGCCGGCGCTGGCAGCGTCGTATCCCCGATGTGGTCGACCGGATCCAGTTTGTTCCCCGTCAGAGCTACGCCGATTATTTAAACTTAATGGAGCTAGCCGATGTCTTGCTCGACACCATCCACTACAGCGGCGGCACCACCAGTTTTGAGGCGATTGCGGTCGGGACACCCATCGTCACCTGGCCGGGCGAATTTATGCGCGGCCGCATGACCTACGGCTGCTACCGAAAAATCGGGGTGTTAGACAGCGTGGTCTCGAGCGCGGCAGAATATGTGGCCAAGGCCGTGCAACTGGCCACCGATCGAGTCTCTCAGCAGCAGCTCCGGCAAAAAATTCTAACCGCCGGCGCGGCGTTATTCGAAGATGGAGCGGCCGGGCAAGAATTGGCTCAGTTCTTTGCCTGGGCCATTGAAAAAGCTCGAAAAGAGTCAGGCGATGATTAACGAGCTTGTCTCCCCACCGGAGAGCTCCACTATTGAATATTATCAGCGCCTGCTGCGCCAACAGCCGCATAACGCCGATATTTATTACAATTTGGGGGTCCTGCTGGCCCGGCAGGACCGGTTAGCGCCGGCGGTCGAGTATTTCCGCCAGGCGGTGGCCCTGCACCCCGGCCACGCCGCCGCGCTAAATAATCTGGGGGTAATTCTGGAACGGCAGGGCGATCTGGACCAGGCCATTACCGTCTGGCAGCAGGCTCTGCGGATTCAGCCGGACTTTGATGCCGTTTACAACAATCTGGGCGTGGCTCTGACCCGAAGAGGGCAAATGGACGAGGCCATCGCCGTTTTTCAACAGGCTATCCGCGTCAATCCCAATAACGCCGAGGCCACCTACAACCTGGCCAACCGATGGCGCGATCAGGGGCGGCTCACCGAGGCGGTGGCCGGTTACCGGCGCGCCCTGGCGTTGAACCCGCGTTACCTCGCTGCCCAAAATAATCTGGGGCTGGTTTTATTACAGCAGGGCCATCTGACCCAAGCCGAAGCCAGTTTCCAGGCGGTCCTGGCGGCTAATCCGGCGGATGCCGAGGCTCACTATAATTTAGGGGTCACCTTGGGCCGGCAAGATCAGCTTGAGGCGGCCCGGCGTCATTTTCAACAGGCTATCGACCGGCAGCCGGACAACCTGGTCTGGTCATTAGAGCGGGATATGCTGTGCCCGGCGGTGATGGACAGCCCCGCGGCCATCGCGGCCTGGCGACAGCAGGCAACGACCCAGCTAGATCACTATCGGCCCGGCTCGTTCGATTTGAGCCACCATTTGCCGGCGTTGCTCCGCACCAACAGCCAGCCGCCTTTCTATTTGCACTATCAGGGCCTGGATAACCTGGCTTTCAAGACTCGGTACGCCCAATTGTTTACCATTTCGTCACCCACCAGGGTTCAGTCCCCCAGAGCATCGGCGCGCGACAGTTATCACCTGGGCTTTATGGTCACGGTACGCAATGAGAGTCTCTTTTTGAAACTGATGGGCGGGGTGCTGAATCAATTACACCGGCCGGAGTGGCGCCTGACTGTTATCTGCTGGCCGGCCAGTGTGGCTCTGCTGGCGCCTTACCTCAACAACCCCCAGATCGATTTCCTGACCCTATCGCCTCAATCTGACCAGGCGATCCAACAGATCAAAACCGCCGGGTTCGACCTCATCTATTTCTTTGAGGTCGGCAGCAATGCCGTCAACTACTTTTTCCCCTTTTTCCGGTTGGCTCCGGTCCAGTGTACCTCTTGGGGCCTGACCGATACCAGCGGCCTCCCGCAGCTTGACTATTACCTGTCCAGCCGGCTCTTCGAACCGGCTCAGGCTCAACAACATTACAGCGAGAGGCTGGTCCAGTTTGATAGCTTGCTCAGTTATTTTTACCGGCCCGATCTTCCTCCGGGGTTAAAAAATCGGGCCGATTTCAACTTACCGGAAAAAGCCGCTTTATATTTTTGCCCGCAAAACCGGCTGAAATTTCATCCCGCTTTTGACGAGCTACTGGCGGCCATTTTGCAGCGAGACCCGGCCGGTTGGTTGGTCTTAGTGACCCGCCAGAGCCAGCAATGGCTCGAACAGCAGTGGCTGCGGCGTTTTCAGACGCACTATCCGGATCTGCTGCCGCGAATCATTATGCTACCCGAACAAAGTTACTCCGACTATCTGTACTTAACCGCCCTGGCCGATGTCGTTCTGGACACGCCCCACTTCAACGGCGGGTTAACCACGATCGATGGTTTGGCCCTCGGCGCGCCGATCGTCACCCTGCCCACCACCTTCATGCGAGGGCGGATGACGCTAGGCTGCTATCAGGCCATGGCCATGCTTGATTTAGTGGCCGAGTCCCCAGCCGGCTATGTTAATCTCGCCATCAGATTGGGGACCGACCCGGCCTACCGGGCCGAAATCCGGGCTAAAATTCTGGCCGCCAATGAAGTACTCTTTGAGAATCCGGCCGTCGTTCAGCAGTATGAACAGTTTTTTCAAAGAGCGCTGGCCCTGGCCCGCGCAGCAAACAGTCCCGACGATTTCGACAATAACGAGGTAACCTCTCAATAAATCGGCCAGAGTTGGTGAGCCTCAGAGGATAAGAAAGAGATGAGCAGCAAACCGTTGAAACTTCAACCCAGCATCCCCCGCCCCCCAAAAGTCACCCCAATCGATGCCCAGACCCTTCGTCTTGAGCTTGACGACCAGGCTTCACCCGCTCATTGGCCCACGGTCTCGTTGTGTATGATTGTCAAAAATGAAGAGAAAAATTTGGCCGACTGTCTGGCCTCGGTGGGCGATTTTGCCAGCGAGGTGATCATCGTTGATACCGGCTCCACCGACCGGACAGTCGAGATCGCCCAGGCCAGTGGGGCTCGGGTAGAGTATTTTGCCTGGATCGATGATTTTTCGGCGGCCCGCAACGAATCGATCCGGTACGCCACCGGCGACTGGATCTTCTGGATGGATGCCGACGACCGGCTGCCTCCCAACGAGCTAAACCGGCTGAAGAACGCTCTTGTCTCCGGCCTGGCCCAGGTCTATAGCTGTCGGGTGGTCAGTGGCATCGGGCACGACAGCAGTACAGCGACGGCCGCGACGGTGACCCACGCCCGGCTGTTTCCCAACCATCGCGGTCTTCACTTTGTTAACGCCCTGCATGAAGATATCACCCCGGTCGCGATGGGCTTAGGCTTAACTCTGGCTAAAACAAATATCACGATCAATCACGTGGGGTACACCGCCAACTCAGCAACGATGCAGGCCAGAGGCGCCCGCAACGAAAAAATCGTGCGCCGCGAATTGACCAAAGACCCGCACAACCGCCGTCTGTTTTATGATCTGGCCGTGGCCTTGTACTTACAAGATGACTACAGCCAGGCCATAGAAAATATGGAACGATTCTTGGTTGATCCGCCGGAGTATGTGGATAAAGAAACATACGTTTACCATGCTTACGTCGTCTTGATTGCCGCTTACGGCAAATTAAGACAAGCCCAGGCTACCGATCGAGCGCTGGAGAGAGCCCTGGCCATATTTCCTGCCCGCCGCCATTTGTGGATCACGGCCGGCATCGTTCATTGGCAGCAGAACCGCTTCGCGGAGGCCGTCACCGCTTTTGAGCAAGCCCGGCTGCTGTCGCCCGATTCAGATCTTAAAGGCTATGCCTATTTGCCTGGTCAACTGGAAAAACTACTAAGCCGGCCCTGTTGGCTGCTCGGAGATTTTAACAAGGCCGCTCAGGTTTACCATGACATGTTGGCCGAACTCGGAATCGAGCCGGGTTTCCTTCCGGCAAACCCTTGGCGGCAAGCCCAAACCCTGTTCGCTGCCCAAGACTATGCGGCGCTTGATAAGTTTCTCGCCCCGCTGGCCGCAGGCGATGCCAGGGCCTTGCGCCTGTTGTCTAAAGCCGCCGTCGAACGGGAAGCATGGCCTCAGGCGTTTTTCTATTTGCTGGATGCTATCATTCTGACTGCCCCGGAGCCCGAAGAGTGGCTTGACCTGACCACGATCGCGCTCAAAGCCGGCATGGCCGTTATCGCCGAGCGCATCGGTCAGTTGTGGCTGGCGCGGACGGACCACGCCGAGACGCAGGCCGTGGCCCGTAACCTATTGGGCATGAGCGCTTTTCAACAACAAGATTTTGCCCAGGCCACCGAGCATTTCTGCCGGGCCTTGGTGGCCCGGCCTGATCAGCATCAGGCCGCCTTAAGCAATCTAAATATTGTAGCTCAAGCCCTAAAACTGCCTTTAGAGCAGGTAATTCAGCTTCAGGCGGCCCGCTGGCTAAAACAGGAGGCTTATAGTGAGGCCTTGAGTCTTTTGGATTTAACCCGCGCCAGTTGGACCACCCCGGCCGAGGGGTACAAACTCATGGCCTTAGCCTTGCAGAAGCTGGGACGAGACCCGGAGGCCATTCAACTATGGCACCTGGCTCAAACCTTGGCGGGGAAGGAATAGAATTTCTTCGCCGGAAGGCTGTCACTTCAGCCTGAAATCCCCAGGTTGGCCCAGCCCCTCTTAAATTTCCCCTCAAAAATCCCGCGTCTACCCGTCCTTGCGTAAATCTTTCGTAAAAAAATGTCTGGCCCCTAAAGTTGAACCCCACAACTACCGATAAGGTGTTGTAGATGGCTAAACAAAAGAGTTGTAATTAAGCCGAAGGAGATGCCAGAGAATAAATCTTAATCTCGCCCAGGGGTTTGGAAGCTGTCGCCCCTCACTCCCATTGCTGCCAGACAGTTTCTTTTACGGCCAATAAACTTTGAATCAAACTAAACAAAATAGGGTAAGGATACCCGCTTAACCAAACACGGAGGTTATTTAAAATGGCTAACGCAGATTTCACCCGCATTGCAACGAACATTGGCGCTCTGAACGCGCTGCAGTCCCTACGGAACGTTAACAACAGCCTTGGTATTCACCAACGCAACCTGGCCACCGGCAAACGCATCAACGAAGCATCCGACGATCCGGCCGGCTTGACCATCGCCACCAAACTCAACGCTCGCTCGCAAGGCCTCAACCAGGCCCTCGGCAACATCGGCGATGCCAAGAGTCTGCTGTCCGTGGCCGAATCGGGCTTGAGCCGCGTCAACGACATCCTGATTCAGATGCGCAACAAAGCCGAAGCGGCCGCCAGTGACACCCTGGGCGTGGAAGAACGGAACGCCGTGGTCACCCAATTGAGCGCCTACGCCGAGCAGATCGACGACATTGTTGCCCAAACCAAATGGAACGGCAACAAGTTGATCGACGGCAGCTACAAAGAAGGCACCGCGACCCTGACCTTCCAAACCGGGGCTGACAAAGGCGACACCACGAAGATGACCGGCCTGGTCGATGTGAGCGCTTCCGAAGGTAACGGTCTGGATATTGCGGCAAAGACCGCCATGTCCAAAGAGTCGACAGCTTTAAGCACCGTTACCTCAAAAACCGTCCACGATGTCAGTGTATCTACTGGGGCCTACTCAGGCGGTTACGCCGTCGAAGTGTCCGGCACCAACAGTACCCAGATGTCGGTGACTCTGTCGGGCGGCGGCTACAGCGAAACCATCACGGCCAACCTGAGTGCGGACAACGGCACCGCCACCTTTAGCTCCACCACCTTTGGCGGCGCCATCACGGTTCAGCTTGGTGCTTTCAAGGATAACGAGTCTCTGGATAAAACCGCGGTCGCCGGCGTTAACAAAGCCAACGACTACGGTATCACCGTTGACGGTAATACCAGCAAACTGCTCACCGGCGCCAGCGATGCCAGCGACTTTGCCGAGTTTATGTCTGACCTGAACGAGAAGCTGGACACGGTCTCGGCTCAGTTGTCCAAAGTGGGCGCGCTGATGGGTCGCTTGACCTTCAAGGAAGACCAAGTCGCTGTGGCCCAAGTTAACGTCGAATCCTCCTACAACCGGATCATGAATGCTGATATGGCCTTCGAACAACTCCAGGCCACCAAGTTCAGCATCTTGCAACAAACCAGCACTACGATGTTAGCGCAAGCCAACACGGCTCCGCAAGGGATCTTGAGCCTGTTCCGCTAAACCAATATCTTGAACTTGCAGTAATGCGATAGCCGTCAGGGGGGACTTAGGTCCCCCCTGACTTCAAACCAACCAACGCTGAGTCGCTTAAAAAAATAGGGAGTCCGCTAGGACCGAAACTCGGCAATGAGCGTGAACCTTAACAGAACACCTCCTCATCCCCCTCGGCCTACGGCGCTATTTTTCTAACGAAGTTAAAACTACAGAAAGTTTGACGCACCGACTTAGCGACTAACCGACAATTATCAGACAAGTCATCACCAACCCAACCACCTGCCTCCACCCACCCTCTACCTACCGACTACTGACTACCGACTACCGACTACCGACTACCGACTACTGACTACCGACTACCGGTTACCGATGACAAACTACTGTATTCTCATAAGGAGCAAACCGTGTCAAATCCGCAAGTCGCCCAAGCTTATCTCATCAACCAGATCAACAGCGCCAGCCCGCTAGACCTGCTGATTATGGGCTACGATGCCGCCCTGATCGGGTGTGGCCAGCGAGACCTGGAACGAACGACGCGAGCCTTAACCGTACTCCGCGAGGCCCTGGATTATAGTTATGATCCAGACATCGCTCTCGGTTTCTTCCGGCTCTATCAGTACTGCGCCGATCTGGCTCGCAAAGGCGAGTATGATGAAGCCGCCCACCTGCTGCGCGAACTGCGCGACGCTTGGGTCGAGGTTCGCACCCGCTTCCAACAGCCGGTGCAACCGCCTACTGTGCAAATGGCAGCCAGCTTTGCCGCCGTGTCTGCCTAATAACTGGAGATAACTATGTCCATCAGTGGCGTTTCCGGCGCTTCGCTCTCCAGCGCCGCCGGTATTGAACAAATGATCAGGGCGACCATGGCCGCCGAACGGCAGCCCGTCACCCGGCTGGAAAGCCAAAAAAGCGACCTGGAAGTCAAGCGCGCCATCTATGCCGACATCAAAACGAAGATGACGGCCCTGAAGACGGTGATCCAGGACCTCAAGGGTGATGACGGAGTTCTCAACAAATATAAAGCCACGGTTAAAAACAGCGATGATGAGACGGTGTTGAGCGCCTCGGTGAGCAGCAGTAGCACCGTGGCTTCCGGCGTCTATAACGTCACCGTTAACCGGCTGGCCCAGGCCGACCGCTATATCGGCGCCAAAAAGAGCGATAGCACCTCGGCCTTGAACTTGACGGGGTCCTTAACTATTAACGGTCAGAGCATCGCCATCGACGTCAATGATAGCCTCGATAAAATTCGAGATGCGATCAACGAGTATGATTTTGAAGGCGCCGAGGTAGAAGCGGTGAAGGCGACCATTGTGGACAACCGGCTGGTGCTAACCAGCGTCAACACCGGCAGCGACGCGGCCATCACCGTCGATGAAAGCGGTCTTAGCGGCGGCAGTCTGGGCCTGGCCCGCGACACCAGCCTGGGGCTGGGTGATCCGGCCGATACGGCTCTACTTAATGCCTCGCTAAAGGTCAATGGTGTCGATATTACTCGCCAGAAAAACACCGACCTGGACGACATTGTTAAAGGGCTAACGTTTGACCTGACGGCCGAAGGGTCGACCTCTGTAACGGTGGCCAAGAGTAACAATGACGCTGTCACCAAAGTCAATGCCTTTATCGAGGCCTATAACAACTTGGTTAAACATCTTAAGCTCAAAACCGAGCCACAGCTCGACGAGAAGGCTACCGGCAAGAATCCAACCTACACGCCGGCCCCCCTTGGACGCGATTTAACGATGCGCACGCTCCGGATCAACTTCTCTTACGACCTGCTCAGCCTCTACGGTGATGCCGCCAAGGGTTCACCCAACGATATTACCGATTTGGGGATTGAAGTTTCCGACGACAACTTCACCTTTTCTCTGGCGGATTCAAGCAAACTGACTGATGCGCTAGACGGTGACTTTGAAAGCGTGGCCGCGATGCTTAACAACACGCTGGGCAAAATGGAGAACCGCATCGATAAGTTTCTAGATGGCGACACCGCTTTGCTGCCATCAACGCAAGACGCCATCGACAAGCAGATCGACGAAATCGACGAACGGATTGAGGGCTACGAAGACCGCTTATCGGTCCGGGAAGAGGCGCTACGCAAGCAGTATTACCAGTTGCAGTCGCAACTTATTACTATGCAATATGATTTTCAATCCACCCAAGCTGCGATGTACGGCAGCATGAACCTGCTCAACCAGACCGGATAGCCCCGGAGGGCGCTATGACAGAACCGATAAAACCCATTGAACGTAACCTAAAAGATGCTGACGGACAGACGGCTAACCTGACCAATACGATCCGGGCCCGCTACTGGAAACAGAAAGCTCAAGAGTTACCGCCGGTCGACGCCGGTGAGGAGTCCGCTGAGCTGAAAGACAATCCCGAGCCTAACGTGGCCCATCAGGAAACGCCCAGTCTTCAGGCCCGCCAAACTTATGCTGAGTTCGAAATCAATCAAGAAACCCGTGAGGTCTTTGTCCGGATCATCGACGCCGACAGCGGCAAGCTGATCCGGACTCTACCACCCGATAAGCTGGCTGAAGAGATTGCCAAAGGTAATCTCCACCCCCGGCAACTGCGACGCAAAGCTGTCTTTGGCTGAGCTGTATTTCTGCTTAAATAATGAGGAATGTGAGCTTAGATCAACCATGATCTTGGAGCACAAGAGCCAACCATGCCCGTACCAATATCCATCTCCGCCAATGATTATGCCTACCCTCAGTTCCTCATCGATGAACGAACAGGCCGGATAGCCGTCAATTTTATCAGCGTCAATACAGGGCAAATTGTGCGCCATATCCCGGCGGCTGAACTCGACCTGATCATTGCCCACTACCAGGCCAGTTGCCGGAATGAACGCAACCAAAGCCGGGACGCGCGGACCGATGTGGCCTAAACGCATTTGGCGCCCGCTTGCCGCCCTCGTTCTGTTGCTCTCAACGGTTAGCTTAGCCGCCTGTCACCTGGAAGTCACCCTCGGGCCAACGGACCCGCCAAGCGCCGGGCAACCGCCGGTCGCCGCGTGGACGCCTACCCCCCAGCCTTTACGGCTACCGACAATTACGCCGAAGAGCCTCCTGCCGGAACCCTTGGAAGCGCTGGAAGATCCCTTATCAGCTCCGTTTCCGGCCCAGGCCCGGCCAACCCTGGTAGTAACCACCTCGCCGGCCGCCACCCCCGCAGCCGTGCCTCCCGATTGGCTCAGCATTCCCGCCATCGATCTGGAAGCCAACGTAGACCGCACGGCCTGGACCGTGGTGGGCTCGCCGGGGACGCAGGTCTCTACCTGGGTGGTGCCCCAAAACGCCGCCGGCTGGCACGAGAACAGCGCTTTACCCGGACAAGGCAGCAACGTGGTCATCTCCGGTCATCACAATCTGGGCAGCGAGGTTTTCCGGAACCTGACCAACGTAGAAGTGGGGAATGAAGTGATCCTCCGGGCGGGAGGACAGGACTACCACTACATCATCACCGACCGGTTGATCCTGCCCGAGCTCGGTGTTCCGGAGGCCCAGCAGCAACAAAACGGCCAGTGGATCTTACCGACGTTCAAGGAGCGCGTCACGCTGGTGACCTGCTGGCCCTATGAAGGCAACAGCCACCGGCTGGTTGTCGTGGCCAAGCCTGCCGATCCAGCCGCAGCGATGGCCCACCTACCATGAATGATGCTCAGCGGGCCGGTCACGCCTGACCGGTCGCTGATGACTATGAAACTTACGGAGACTAACGATGAATCTACTCTTCAAACTCTTGGTTATCTACTTCAGCTTTTCAGCCGTGGCGATGGCCACCACCTGGTATCTCTCGACGATCGTTCCTCGCTTAGCCCCGGCCTGGTGGCGGCAAGTCGTGGTGGACGAAGATCCTGAGTTTAAGGCCTGGCGAGAGTTCCACCGTCGCTAAGATCAAAAAGCCCTCTTTCCGGAGGGCTTTTTGTTTTCTAAAATTCGCGGGCATTTTCAAAAATTTACCTACATTTTATGTACCTTTTACGCAGAACTTATCTGAACCTGCCGATACTTCCAACAAAGCTTGTTTTAATCCATTACCGCGCTCTGGGCGTGAACAATCAACAACGGCAGGACTCAGCCCGTGATCAAACCACTGAATTTTTCGATCTTAATTTTCTCCATATGGCTTCTGACGATGACCACCGCCACCGCTCAGACCGGCGACTCGCTCCAACGGGTCCTGCTTCTGCTCGATCCGGCCTCAGCCAGCCAGGCCAGCCTCAGCCAACTCCGGGCTGACTTGACCGCCGTAGGTGGCCGGGCGATCCATATCTACCCGCCAAGCGGCCTGATCGCTAAACTTCCCTCCCAAGCGCTGGCTCCGTTAGCCGGCCGCCCCGATTTGGTCGCCGTGCTCACCGACCCGGTGCCAGCTGAGCAGTTTAGCCGGTATCCTACCGCGGCTCAGCCGCTCATCCACGCCTGGAACAATTTGCTCAACCCGGTCGAACCGGAGCAGGGGACGCCTTCTTCCCAGGCTGCCCAGGGCTACGGCCGCGCCTTTTGGCCACCCGATCTGCCACCGGACGGCGATCCCTCCGGCGGGAGCAGCCTGACTCCTG
The DNA here is from genome assembly GCA_937864185.1 of uncultured Chloroflexota bacterium. Classification (GTDB taxonomy): domain Bacteria; phylum Chloroflexota; class Anaerolineae; order 4572-78; family J111; genus JAGRBY01. The sequence goes on along the minus strand of CALMIS010000209.1, from coordinate 21,787 downwards.
GCTATTATCAGACTAGCGAGTTTATGGCCGGTTCGGTCGCGGTTGGCCTGATTCTGCTCGAGAGTAACGGAACGGGTGACCCCTCTACGGAAGATTGGACCGGGCCTGAAAAACAGCAGGTCTTCAGCGAGGTGGCCAGCGCGCTCAACTGGTGGGCCGAACTCAACCCCGCGGCCGGGCTCAGCTTTGTCTATGATGACCACTTCACCACGCCCCTGCCCACCAGCGTGGAGCCGATCAATCGCCCCTACTACGACCAGTCATTTTGGATTAGCGATGCGATGAGCAGCCTGGGTTATGCCAACACCTCTTATTTTACCAGCGTTCGGGACTACATCAACGACCTGCGCCACCAATACCAGACCGACTGGTCGTTTGCCATCTTTGTCGTCGACAGCTCCAACGACAGCGATAACTATTTCACCAACGGCTACTTCGCCTATGCCTATCTCGGTGGGCCGTTTTTAGTCATGACCTCAGGCAATAACGGCTATGGCCTGGCCAATATGGATGCCGTGGCCGCCCACGAGGTTGGTCACATCTTCTACGCCCTCGATCAGTATTACAGCGCCCGCCAGTCATGCACCTACAGCTCGGGCTATCTCAATGTAACCAACCAAAATAGCCAGTTCGGCAATTGCGCCTCCAACGTAGCGAGCATTATGCGGGGTCAGATTTCGCCTTATACCGCCAAAGCGATCGATCCCTACGCCGCCGGGCAAATCGGCTGGCGCGATAGCGACGGCGACGGCATCATCGATCCGCTGGATACGTCCCTGACGGTGCTCCCCGAGCCGCTGACGGTCAATGGCAACCGGGTCACAGGCCGCGGCACCGTGGCGATCTCCCCCTTTCCCTCGCCCACCCACGCCAGCGTGACGATCAACCGGCTGGTCAGCATCCAAGTGCGGGTGGATGGCGGCGTGTGGCAGGCTGCCTCCCCCTTGGATGGTGCTATCGATAGTATGCTGGAGGATTATGCCTTTACGCTGGATTTGAGTCCCGGTCGCCACACCCTTGACGTTACCGCCCTGGATAACGTTGGCAATTCTCCCGCCGCTCCCCACCGGGAAGAGGTGGCCATTTTGGACCCGATCGATGGTGGCCTTAACACCGAACTTTACCCGCTCACCAGCGATCAGCTCCAACAAAGCTCAGCTCCGCACGGCGTCGCTTATGATCTCAGCGGCCGAAAAATCACCCGCGTCGAATTCCGGATCAACAACAGTTCCTGGCAGGCGGCTAACCCCTTTGACGGGGCCTTCGACAGCGCCGATGAGTCATTTGTCCTCAACTGGACTCTCCCCTACTCCGGCGCTTACCGGATCGAAGCCCGGGCTACCAATGACCAGGGGAACGTAGAACGCAATCCGGCCGTGCAACAAGTTAATATCGGCTCGTCGACCTCGGTCAGGGTTTATCTGCCGATCTTGATCAAGTAGGTTGTAGACAGCCGGCTCGATCATTGGCTGCAACATGGCTAAAGTCTCAAGGTGATGATATACTAGAAGGCAATGCAATCTGCTCATCCGTGAGATTTTGGCGAACTGCACCTATGACAACAAATCGCGTTAAAGACCTGCCCAATACCAACCCCGCCTTCCATCACATCCTCAAGGCTCTGGCCGAAACGCCGTCCGAGACCCTGGCGGCCCAGTGGCCACACCTCCAACCTCATGAAATCAAAGCCGCTTTAGCTTTTGCGGCTTCGTTGACCAAAGAAGCGGTTCCCCCTCCGGCGCTGGCCTCCACCGCCACCGAACTTAATCTTAACAAGGTCATGGTGGTCGACGACATCCCGGACAACCTCCTGCTCATGGAGCACCTTTTCCGAAAGTCCAATTTTAGCCTGATCACCGTCTCCGATCCTCGCCAGGCGCTCCACCTGGCCAAAACCGAGCGCCCGGCCCTGATTGTCAGCGACGTGCAAATGCCGCATTTAACCGGCTTTCAGCTCCTCACCCACCTTAAAACCGATCCGGTGACCAGGGATATTGCCGTTATTTTTGTCACCGCCCACCACCGCAGCTCCGACCAAGCCAGCCAGGGGCTCATCTTGGGCGCGGACGATTACATCCAGCGCCCTTTCATGCGTGATGAATTTCTGTCGCGGGTCGAAGCCGTGATCCGAACCAAACGGACGGAGATTGAAGCCCGGCGCCAGGCTCGCGGCGTGGCTCAGCGCAATCTGCGCTTGCAGTGGGTCAATGAACTGGCTGTTGCCGTTAATTCAGGGCTTGAACTGCCCCAGATCTTCGCTTCATCGATGCAGAAACTGGCCAAACTTTTGAGGGTTGCGGCCGTAGCGGTTGTATTGAGGATTCAGGAAGCGCCGGAACTGCTGGTGACGGTCTCCACTTCCCAAGGCGAGACTCCCTCTGCCCGAGTCGAACTTCCTCCAGAGGAACTGGCGGATCAATCGCCGGACGCCTGGACCTCCGCTTTTGTCTCGGCCATCCTCTGGCAGCATAGTGCTGAACTAAGCACCGGCCTATCCGACAGTTATGAAGCCATCCAAACCGTGCCAATGTTTAGCAAAGAGCAGTTGGTCGGGACCATCGCCCTTATTGATTTACCAGGCCGGACCATTGAGGAAGCAGACCTGGTGATGGTTAACTCGGCTGCCGGCATTATTGCCGTCGCCGTAGAGAATGCCCACCTGTTAGAGCAAGCTCAGGAGCAAGTGGATGACCTGATTGCGATGACAGAGATTGGCCGGGCCCTGACTTCAAACCTGGATCTGGAACAAACTTTGAAGCAAACCACGCTCTTTGTCCAACGAGCCCTCCAATGCGAAGCGGTTTCACTCTGGCTGTTGGACGAGACAGGTCAGGAGTTGACCCTAACCACGGCCTCCGGCGTGGGGGCCGATATGGTCGTAGGCTTCAAGATGAGCGCCAGCCAAGGAGTGGTAGGGCATGTGGTAAAGTCGGGCGAGCACTATATCTCGGCCGATCTCTCCCAAGACGAATTCCATTTTCGCCATAGCCCTGACAGCCGTGAGTACCGGCCGGGCTCGATCCTGTCTATTCCGGTCCAGGCCAAGGGCCAAATTATTGGCGCTATGCAGGCTTTACACCGCAAGAAGCGCTGGTTCAACGCGGAACACTTGCGGTTGGCCTATCCGGTGGCTAACTTTGTCGGCATTGCCGTCGAAAACGCCCGGCTCTTTCGAGAGGTCCAGGAGTTTAACCGCCATCTGGAACAAATGGTGGCTGAGCGCACCCAGGAAGTGGCCGAAGAGAAAGAAAAAACCGAAGCCATTCTGGCCAGTATGGCCGACGGCCTGGTGGTGCTGGATGCCGAAAAACGGATTTTGACCGCTAACAAAGCCGCCGAAACGATGTTAAGCTTTAGCCTGGCGGCCCTGCGCGGTCGCCCGATTGCTTTGGAGCGACTGCAGGAGCCGCTCTGGCGCAGTCTCAACGACATTGCCAGCAGCGATGAGCCAACTACGACCGACTTGTTTGACATCCGGCTAACCGGGGGCACTATTCTTTCCCTTCAGACGCGCTCGGCCAAAGTGATTAACGAGCACGGCCAACTGCTGGGTACGGTCGTCGTCCTGCGCGATATTACCGCGCTCAAGGAGGTAGAGCGGATGAAGGCCCGTTTTATGGCCGGCGTCACGCACGAGCTCAAGACACCGCTGGCCATTATCCGGCTGCACTCCAAGAACTTGTCAAATTATCACGATCGGTTACTGCCGGCCAAACGTCAGGAGCTTTTGACTTCGATTCAAGGGCAGGCCGAGTTGCTCGCCACGCTAATTGAGGATATCCTTGAGATATCACGTTTTGATGCGGTTGTAAGCAAATCCGAGCGAACGGTGTTGGATTTGGAGCCGTTAATCAGCCGGATCGTCGGTGATCTGCGCCCTCTGGCCGACTCGAACCGGATCAAATTATTCTGGCGGCCGCCGAGCCAACCCATCAACACCGTGGCGGATCCCAGTCAAATGGAGCGGCTGGTCCGGAATTTGATCGATAACGCCATTAAATATACCCCACCGGGTGGTTCGGTGACGGTGGAGACTTATCTAGGTCAAAGTAACGGCAGTGGTACCGTAGGCATTCAGGTCACAGACACGGGCATCGGCATTCCAGCGGAACATTTGCCCCAGATCTTTGATCGATTCCATCGGGTCGATCCGTCTCACACCACGCCCGGCACCGGGCTGGGTCTATCAATTGTTCAGGAGATAGTCAATGCCCATTACGGGGAGATTCAGGTAGAAAGTCAAGTGGGCCGTGGCAGCCAATTCAGGGTAACCTTACCAGGCCATGTCGCCTAAAAGGCAGCCTCGGAAGATGATTATTGGCGCCCAGCCCGCTTGGTACACCAACTAAACCATCAAGGAGTCTACAGTGGATACAACAGTCGAACAGAAACAAGAGTACGGACCTCTCATCATGGTCGTTGACGACAACCCAGAGTTTCTCAGTGGGATCGAGTTAACCTTGCAAATGGAAGGCTATCGAGTCTGGACCGCCGGCAATGGTCAGCATGCGCTGGATCAGCTCGAGAAGGCTTTTCTGCTGAACCAGCGCTCGGGGGGGTCTGGCATTGAAGGCCTACCCGACCTCATTTTGGCAGACATTATGATGCCCCAAATGGATGGCTACGAACTTTATGAAAAAGTCAGGGCCAATCCTTATACCAACCATGTCCCCTTCATCTTTCTCACCGCCAAAGGTAGCGAAGAGCATATCCGCGAGGGCAAGGAGTTAGGCGCGGACGACTACTTCTCAAAGATTGCGCCGACAGAAGACCTGCTGGCTAGCATCAAAGGCAAGCTTCGCCGGCTGGAGCAGCGTCGCCAGATCAACGCCGAAGTCACCAGCGACTCAACCCAGTCCCTGACCAGCGGCTCCGTGGTCGCTATGGCCATTATCAGTTCGCTGTTGGCCTTAGCTTTTTGCCTGGGCATTGCTTTTGCCACCGGTTTTTTTGGCCAGTAGCCGTACGGCGAGCCCGGTACCGTCCTCAAGCTCATCTAGCCATCCCAAGGCAAGAACCGAATTTATTGCGCTCTGCCCCGGAGCTCTTATAATGCAGCCATGTTCTTACGGCTCCGGCGTAGACAGTGGCTCTTATTTTGGGGGGTGGTTTTAGCTGGGCTCATCGTTGGAGTTCTTCAGCTCTGGCGACCCGATCCAAAGCAAGCAACCAGCCCGCTGGTTATTTCTGAATTCTTGGCCTCTAACGGGACGAGCTTAGTGGATGAAGACGGTGATCCATCCGATTGGATCGAAATCCACAATCGGAGTGGCACCCCGCTCAATCTTTCCGGCTGGTCCCTCACCGATGATCCGGCTGATCCCCAAAAATGGTCCTTCCCTGATTTAACGCTGGGGGCCGGCCAGTACTTGATCGTATTTGCCTCGGCTAAAGATCGGCGCGGGACAGAGGCCGGCGCTCAGCTCCATACCAACTTCAGACTCAACCGGAGCGGCGAGTATCTGGCCCTTTACAGCGTGCTGGACCAGCAACTGATCCCGGTCGCCGAAAGTGCTTTTCCCGCGCAACGCCGTGATTTAGCCTACGGCCTGGCTGCGACCGGCGCGTATGCCTTTCTGGGCAATCCCACCCCCGGCCAACCGAACGACCTCTCGACGGCTTGGGCCAGCCGGGTGGAACCGGTCCAATTTAGCGTCCCCCACGGCTTCTTTGAGACCCCTTTTCAGCTAACGTTAAGCACCACGACCCCCGACGCGGTTATTCGCTACACGCTCAATGGCAGCCAACCGACCGGCAGCCACGGCGAGCTTTACCGCGAGCCGCTGGAGATCCGGCACACCAGTCTGGTTCAGGCGGCCGCTTTCAAACCGGACTACTTACCGGCCGACTCTACGGCCCAATCCTATCTCTTCCCGGCGGATATTTTGGCCCAACCCCCGGCTCCACCAGGTTATCCGACCACCTGGGGCAACGCCGGTCGCGACATCTGGGAGTACAAGGCCGGCCAGCCGGTGCCAGCGGATTATGAGATGGATCCGGAGATCGTCAACGATCCCCGCTACGGCTCGATCCTGCCCGAGGCCCTCAAGAGCATCCCCACCCTATCGCTGATGACCGATCCCCGTAATTTCGACATCTACCAAAACCCTCGGGAGCGCGGCCACACCTGGGAGAGACTTGTCTCGGCGGAACTGATTCCGGCCAATTCCGAGGTCGAAGGTTTCCAGGTCAATGCCGGACTGCGGATTCACGGGGCGCGGGGGCGGGAAGAGTACATTCTCAAACATTCGTTTCGCCTCATCTTTCGGTCCGAATATGGTCCCCCCCGGCTCCGCTATCCCTTGTTCGAGGACTCGCCGGTGGAGTCCTTTGACACCTTGATCCTGCGCGGCGGGGTTAATCGCAGTTGGGCGGGGCAGTTTGCCAGCACTAAAACCGGCTTTGAACACACCACCTACACTCGGGATGAGTGGTTGCGCCAATCCCAGCAAGTCATGTCGGGCTACGGAGTGCATGGCACGTTTGTGCATCTGTACCTCAACGGGCTGTATTGGGGCTTGTACAATGTCGTTGAACGGCCCGAGGCCAGCTTTATGGCGGCCTATTTTGGCGGCGATGAGGCCGACTGGCTGGTGGTCAACGCCGATGGGCCGCTCGATGGGCCGCCGGAAGCGTTTGACCGGCTCCAGCGCGAAATTTTTGCCATCAACAATCTCCCTCCTGAACAACGCTACCCGGCCCTCCAGCGGCGGATCGAGATCGGCCCCTTTATCGATTATCTCATTCTTAACTGGTATGCGGGCACCAAGGACTGGCCGCACAACAACTGGTATGCCGGCCTGCCTTTGCCCGACGGCAAAATCAGGTTTATAGTGTGGGATGGTGAAGTCACCTGGCTCGAGGGAGCCCGAATCTCCCTGGGAGAAGGCAACAGTATTATCAAGCAGTTTTTTGATGGCTTAATGGTCTACCCCGAATTTAGAATGGAACTGGCCGACCGCCTCTACCGGCATGTATCTGACCAGGGCGCCCTGAGCGACGCCCAGGCTCAAGCCCGTTGGCTGGCGCTGAACCGTCAAATCGAGCTGGCCATCATCGCCGAATCGGCGCGCTGGGGCGACGCCCGGTACGATGACCCGCTCACGCTCGAAGATTGGCGCCGGGCCCGCGACAATGTCCTGACGCAAATGGAAGGGAACGGCCAAAAGCTGCTGGCTCTGGCCCGACAGGCGGGTTTTTATCCGCCGTTTGATCCGCCTCGGATCAAAGTAACAACCGGAGCCGAGAAAGCAGCAGACGCGCCAGCTCCCTCAGAAACTCAATCCGCCAGCCTGGAACTCTTTCAACCCCCCGATCCGGCCGGGCTCCAGGCTTCTAATTCTGTCATCTACTATACCTTGGACGGAAGCGATCCGCGCTTGCCCACCGGCGAGGTTTCGCCGGCCGCCTTGCCTTACCGCTCACCGCTGAGTTTGCAGACCACTACCACCCTCAAAACCCGGCTGTGGGTCGATGGCGCCTGGAGTGCGCTCAACCAGACCACGGTGACGCTGGGTCCCGTTGATGGCGCCGTCCGCATCACGGAACTGATGTACAACCCCACCGGTAGCCAGGATTATGAATTTATCGAGCTGTACAACCCGGGCGACGTCAGCGTTGATTTAGCTCAAGCCGCCTTCGAAGGGATTGAATACAGCTTTCCGGCCAACGCTCGGCTTGAGCCGGGTCAGGTCATTGTGCTGAGCGGCAACGCCACCGCCTTTGCGGAGCGCTACCCCGGAGTCAACCTGGCCGGCGTTTATCAAGGCCGGCTGGCCAATGGCGGAGAGCGGGTAGTCTTAAAAAACAGTCAAGGCGAGGTGCTAACAGCCCTGACCTATGATGATGAAAACGGCTGGCCCATCAGCCCGGATGGCCGGGGCGACTCGCTGGTGCGGCTTGACTTAAACGGCGATCCCAACGCGCCTCACAGTTGGCAGGCCAGTCGGGAGCTGGGCGGTTCGCCGGGCGTCATAGAGCAAGCCGGCCTGCCCCTTAACCCGCAAGAGGGCCGTTGATGCAAACCCGGACCGAACCCACGCGGCGACAATGGCTCACCTGGTCGGCTGCCCTGGCAGTGCTGCTCCTGCTGGCGGCCGGTTTTGGGTTGAGACTTTACTTCTTACAACAGATGCGGCTGCACGTGGACGAGTTTTTGTCGCTGCTGAGTATCCGCATGATCCTGGACAAGGGTTTCCCCATTCTACCGACCGGGATCTTCCACGGCAAAGGCTTGGTTTACAATTACCTGGGGGCGGCCACGGCGCTGGTCGCCGGCTACCAGATCGAGACCCTGCGCTATTTGACCCTGGCCCTTAGCCTGCTTACCATCTTGATCGTTTACGGCGTGGCCGTTAAGCTGTTCGGGCGGCCGTGGACCGCTTTGTTGGCCGCCGGCCTGTTTGCCTTGCACCCCATGGCGGTTGAGTGGGGCGCGCGCGTGCGAATGTACACCCTGGCCACGCTGCTGGTTTATTTGCTGGTGTTGGTGGCCTGGTTGTATGTGACCCATCGCGGCCGCTGGCCCTATCTGCTCTTGTTAGCCGTCACCCTTTTGGTGACCCTCTATTCTCACCTGGTGACGATTGTGATTGTGCCTCCGCTTGTGGTGATGGTGGTCACGATCTACTGGCTCAACCACAAACCTCAGTTTTCGGCGGCCAAAGACTGGACCTGGCTCATAGGGTTGGGGCTGGCCATCATTGTTGTCTGCGGCCTGGGCTACTTTGGCCGGGAGCCGGGCGAAGTGCAGCAGTGGACGGAAGAGGCCTCCGTCGCCGCTAATCTCAGCCGGGCAATTATAGAATTGAGAATTGTCCGAAACTTCATCAATTTCTTTTTGATCCCGCCCAACCTTATCGCGACACTCCTCACCGGCCTGGGACTGGTCGGCCTCGTTTGGAAAGCCCGGCAGCGCCGCCTCGATCAGGTCGATTTGGCCGGCCTGATGGTGATCGGTCCCCTCTGTCTTATTTTCCTGGAATTGTATCTCATCGTCCCCGACAGCATCCGGGACGAACGGCACAATTTTATTGTCCTGTTCCCATTCTTAACCCTCTCGATGGCTTACGGCGCCGGCATTCTGGCCGAGCTCTGGCAGGCGTACTCCCAACAGCGGGGCGCCGGCGGGCCGGCCTGGCTGGCCCCGGCGCTGGGAACGCTCCTCTTTGGCGGAATGGTGGCCACGCAGTGGACCGCCCTGACCGGCCTGCTCTTCGGCCAGCCGGACGAGACCTACCGCTATGACCTGGCTTTTCTCGAGGTCGGGCAGCGCATGGCGCCGGGCGATCAACTCTTTTCGGTCCTGCCGCCGGCGGCCTTCATTTACCAAGGGCCGTTGGATTACTATGCCAATCACCACAAACCGCGGGTGCTAATCGACCCGGTCACCAACCAGCGACGAGATTACTATACCGGCGGCCGTTATCTGGAGACCCCGGCCGACTTGCACCAGGCTATCGGCCAGCCGGGCCGGCTCTGGTTTGTGGTGGACAGCGAACGGCTGGTTGACAACTACAATGAGGAGTTCGCTTGGGAAGTACTCCATGAGATGGCGCTGGTGGACCGAGTCGATAATTTACTGATCTTCACCGAACGGGACCGGCCCTGGCTTTTGCCCCTGACCCCCACGGTAACCCTAACCCAACCGGCCAATTTTTCCGACCAGATGGCCCTGGTCGGCTATACGCCGGAGTTGGCCGGCACCGAGCTGCGCCTGACCTTGTTTTGGCAGGCCATCGATCCCATCTTCCCTTACAAGATTTTTGTCCATCTGCGTAATCAAGAGGGGCAGACGGTGGCCCAGGCGGATTATGCTCCCTTTGACCATGTCGTGCCCATTTCCCGCTGGCGAATCGACTGGCCGGACGAGGTGGTCCCGACCGGCACCACCCTGTCGTTACCGCCGGAGATTCTGGCTTCCGACCCCACGACCTACCAGCTCTATCTCGGCCTCTACGTGCCTGAACTCGACTCGCAGCGAGTCCCGCTGCTCGGCGATCGCTCCGGTGAGAACGCCCTTATTTTAACCGATCTAGGTTGGCAAGATGAACCGCCTCAATCCCCTTAGGCCTGGCTCTTTTTTCGGTGGGTTAAGCCTGCTCTTGCTCGGTCACCTGCTGCTGCAACTGATCGCTAGCTTCACTTTGCCGCTCAGCTATGACGAAGGTCTAAACCTGCTGGTTCGGCGCTTTATGCAGCTCGGTTACGAACCTTACCAGGAAGTGCCCACCGTGGCCTGGCCGCTCTTTACGGGCTGGCTGAATCTCCTAAACGATATCCCGATCGGCGGCCTGAGGCTCCTGTTTTTACCCTTTAGCCTGCTGCTGCTGTTCAGCACCGGACTCTTGGCTCGAGACCTGGCCGGTAGTCCGGCAGCGCTGGCGGCTGTTTTTCTACTCGCCACCGCCCCAACCTTTTTGTCGGAAGCTGGCTTGATTCTCGATGTTGTCCCCGGCCTCAGTCTGGCCCTCCTGGCCGGGCTGCTGGCTCAGCGCTCCGCTGCCGGCGGCCGAGTTTACTGGCTCCTGTTCAGCGGCCTGCTGTGGGGCGGCTCGCTGTTGGGATCGATCCAAACGCTGGCCGTCGCGCCGTTGATCTTGATGCTGCTGGTTTCGTCTCCTGCCCCCCAGCCGCGCCGGTGGCTGGCCGCCGGCCTTTGGCTCGCCGCTGCAGTGGCGGCTTTAATCCTGGGCTACAGTTTGGCCGGGCCGGCGATCAAGGCTATGTTGGCCCGGCAGCAAATGCTGCACCAGAACCTTGCTGTGGATCTCGTGCTCAATTTTCGGGTGATCGGCCAATTTCTGGGCTTTAATCTGTGGCTGACGCTGCTGGCCATGATCGGCCTGGCTTACCTGGTCGACCAACCCCGGCACCGGCTGTGGCTGGTGGCCATTTGGGGCCTGCTGAGTTTCGCCTGGCTGATGGTCCAACTCAGCCCCCGGCTGATCGATGCCGCCAGCCTGCTGCCCCCGCTGGCCATCATCGGCGGTTGGGGCCTGGGGCAAGTGGGCCAGCAGCTTCAGCGTCTTCTGGGACCGGTCAGGTGGGGGCCATCCGGCCTCCTCTGGAGTGGCTTAGTGATCGTTTTTCTGGGGGTCAACTGGACTCGCTTCAACGCCTACTATCTGCGCGAGGTCGATAATCAGGATAGCCTTACTCAGCTTGAAGCGCAGCCGGCGCTGGCCGAGTTCATCGATCAAAATACGCCCGCCGAGGAGTGCGTCATCATCGACGATCCGGCCCTGGCTGTGCTGGCCGATCGCCTGCCGCTGCCCCAGTTGGCCGGCCTATCGAGCCAGTGGTTGGCAGGTGGGCTCTTGACCGATCGAGAACTGGCCCAAATGATCGCGGAAGGCGGCTGCCGGGCCATCGTCTTCTCCAACCGGGACTATCATCTTTCCTTTGCCGAGGCGTTCAACAGTTGGATCATTACCAACTATCCTCACCAGAGAGTTTTCCTGCGAACGCGGATTTATCAGCAGTAGGCCGGTACCGATGACACAGTCTCTGAAACGATCTCAACTGCTCTATGCCCTCGCTATTCTGGGGGTGATCGGCCTTTATTTTGGCTGGCGGGTCCAACTGCTCAGCCTTCATTTCAGTTATGATGAAGGCATCCACCTGATTTGGGGAGAGTTGTGGGCCGCGGGCTACACCCCCTATGAAGAGATATTCCTCAGTTATCCGCCCTTCTTCATCTGGTCGATGGGGGTGCCCTGGCAGTTGTTTCAACACCCGGCCGCCTTGCAGTTACTGATGGCGGCCTATGCCCTGGCAGGGGTGTTGGGCGTTATTTATTTAGGCACAGTTTTTCACAGCCGGGTGGCCGGGCTGACCGCGGGGCTTTTGTTAGCGTTTTCGCCGGCCTATTTTATTCCCTCTATCCGGGTCATGAGCGAGGTCCCCTCGGTTGGCATTGCCGTGGCGGCCGTCGCCCTGGCCGAAAAATACCGGCGCGATGGCGGGCGGTTGTGGTTGGGCCTGGCCGGGGCGGTTGTGGCCTTGAGTCTCTCGCTAAAAATTCTGCCGTTCTACGCGGTGCCCTTCGTCGGGTTACTGGCTTTGCTCCGTCATCTCGATGGGGAAAGCTGGCCCAAAGTCAGACAGAGCCTGATTGAGTCAAAGACCCAAATCCTGCTCGATTGGCTGATCGCCGGGAGCAGCTTTACCCTGGTGTTTGTCCTGCCCTTCCTTTTGTTTGACAGCGGCGAAGCCTACCGCCAGGTCTTTGGTATGCGCTTTGACTCTCGGGCGACTGAATTCAACCCTTACGAGTCGGCCAGCCGAGATATTCTCTTGTTTCTATTTGGCAATCTCAGCCTCATGGCCCTGACCCTGTACGGCCTGGTTTTTGTCGTCGCTCGAAATCTCAAGCAGTATGGGCTGTTGCTGGTTTGGCTGATCTTTGTCTGGGTTTCGATGAATTTCCACGTGCCGCTGCGTAACAAGCACATGCCCATCTTCTTGCCGCTCCTGGCCGTTTTCGCCGGCCTGGCCGTCGATCATATCGTTAATTATCTTAAAAAATTCAGAAGAAACGAATTCAACGGTCAGACCGCCGCCATGGTGCTCATGATCTCGACCCTGATCTGGCTTTCTGGCTGGGATTTATCCAGAGCCTATGATCGAAACAACAATGTCGGCGAGGAGGAGTTGGCCAAGGAAGAATGGCTGGCCCCGATTGAGTTTGTCCAAGCCGTGACCACCCCCCGGGACTGCGTCATTGCCGATAACCCGGTCTTCCTGTACTTTACGGATCGCCTCCCCCCACCCGAACTGGCCGAGGCCTCGAGCACCCGGATCACCACTGGCCATTTGAGCCTCGACGATATCGCCCGGGCCGCCGAAAAGCACCGCTGCCAGGCCGTGGCCGTGGTCAGCCCGCGCTTTGCCGAAGAGGTCCCCGGACTAACTGACTGGCTGGCCGCCAACTACTTGGAACACCGGCAGGTGGATGGGGTCTCCATCTATTTCGGTAAGATTGAGTCTAAACCGGACTCCACCGCCTCGCCGGGCAAAGACGGCAGCCCGTAACCCTCTCAGGCAGACTGTGTACAGCCTTACCTCCGTACGCTCCTTACTTGTCTCCTCCACCGGGCAATGGTATAGTTGACGCTTATTAGCTGGACTCTGAAAGGATAACATCTTGACTGAGGTGAACATTTCCACGGTCAAAAATTTACCGGGGCAGCAAACCCGCGTAAAGACTCCTAGGGCCAGAGCCTCCAATACCACGTCTGTCTGGGTGGGAGTTGCTCTTTTAATGGGCGCTCTTTTACTGCGTTTACCCTATCTGGGCAGCTTTCTGACTGTCGACGAAGTTAAGTGGGCTGAAGGCAGCGAGCAATTTCTTAGGGGCCTGGTCACGGGCGACATGTTCCAAACCTATTGGCATTTCCATCCGGGTATCACCATCACCTGGGGAGCGGCCTTCTTACTGTGGCTGCGCTGGTTGGTTACCGGCGGCGAGTTGGATTTGGTCTCGTTTGCAGCGGATCAAGTGAGCAACCTACCGGACTCGATCGGTTGGTTGCGGCTGTCACCGGCTATCCTCACTTCACTAACGGTGATGGGGCTCTATTGGCTGGCTCGGCCCTTAACCGGCTCTTTAGCCGCCCTGCTGGGCGCGGGCCTGCTGGCGGCTTCTCCCTTTTTCGTCGCCCATTCTCGCATTGTCAATGGCGACGCCGCCGCCGCCGGTTTCATGATTTTGGCCTTTCTGGCCTTTGCCCGGTTGTGGCAAAGCCAGCGCTACAGATGGGCAATGCTGGCCGGCGGTTGTGCCGGCTTGGCCATCTTGACCAAACTCCCCGCCCCCATTATTTTGCCCTGGTTCGCCATCCTGGCCGGCTTGGGCTTGATCCGGCAGCCAAATTGGCGCTTCTGGCTGACCGCCCTGCTCTTAACCGGGCTGGCGGCTGGCCTCATCTTTGTCCTCCTGTGGCCGGCCATGTGGGTGGCACCGATAGAGACTCTGCGCCTAATGTACCGTGACTCGTTTGAAGTGGGGGACGTTGGCGCCGGTCAGGAAACCTTCTTTTTAGGGCATGTTAGCAACGATCCGGGCTGGTTCTTCTATCCTTATGCCCTGGCGTTTCGGTTGACCCCGCTGGTCCTCATAGGCACAGGCCTGGCCGTGTTCTGGCTGGTTCGCCCCAAACAGAACCAGGCCCAACCGGCTCGACTCCTAATCGTTGCCCTGCTGCTGTATATCGGGTTTGTCGTGATTGCCGCCAGTTTTAGCCCCAAGAAACTTGATCGTTATGCCATGGCGGTGATCCCGGCCTTAACTCTTCTAGCCGGCCTTGGCTTTGCCCGCACCTTCACCTGGCTGACCAGCCCAATTAGCGGCGCGAAACGCTGGCTCTTGCCCGTTGTGGCCTTCCTGATCCTGATCGGTCAAGGTCTTTTCGTCATTACAAATTACCCCTATGTCTTAACCTATTACAACCCCTGGCTCGGCGGCTACGCCGGTGCCGTGGAACGCGTCCCGGTCGGTTGGGGTGAAGGGCTGGAACAGGCCGCCGCCTGGATCAACCAGCAACCTCAAGCCGATTCAGTGCGCGTATCGAGTTGGTATGGCGATATCGTCCAACCTTACCTGCATAGTCACATGAGCAGCTTCTCCTCCAGCGGTAAAGGACAACTTGGGGCAGATTACGTGATTTTTTATATCAACCAACGCCAACGCCAAAAGCCCAGCGCACCGGTCATCAACTATTTTGCCCGGCAAGAGCCTGTTTTTCAGGTCAATCGTGATGATACCCCGTATGTCTGGGTCTACCGTGCGCCCAGAATGCAAGTCGAGGCCAAGGGCCACCCGACCATCGAAGGGCGGGCCGAGCTAATGGGCTACAGCCTCCAACCTAACAGCGAGTTAACTGCCGGCTCTATCGCTCAAATTACCCTTTTTTTTAACCCAACAGGCCTCTTGCCTGAAAACGAGACCTTTAGGGTGACGGTCGAACAGGCCGGTCAGCCGTGGGGTGATTGGCTGCCAGACGTGGAAAACCGGTGGGATACCGACACCCTCATCGAGTGGCGCGGGCAACTGACCCTTCCGTTCGACACCCCCCTTGGGCAGTACGACCTAACGGTGCAGCTTATAGATACCAATCTCAATAGCGAAGTGACCCGTTTCTCTTTAGAGGCAGCCACCCTTAGCATTACGGCTCCAGCCCAAGAAGGCAGCCCTCCTTGAAATTGGCCAGTCAAATCGGAAACAATCTTTATGTTGGCCGCAAGAGCCGGCAAGAGATCCTGGCCTCACCCTGGTTCTTCGGCCTACTCTTAGGCCTGATTGTCGTGGGCTCGTTCAGCCTGCGGCTCACTTTTTTGCATAATTTACGCTGGACGTACGATGAGGGTATCCATGTACTGTTTGCCCAGTTGGCCGCCCGTGGTTATGAACCTTACGCCGATATTTTTGTCAGTTACCCGCCCCTCTATACCCTATCGCTGAGCTTGACCTGGCAACTCTTTGGCACGGTGGAGTCCCTGCAAATTTTGATGGCCCTCTATACAATGACCGGCCTTATCGCCGTAGGCTTGCTGGCCTGGCGGCTAGGAGGGGTGTGGCCGGGTGTCCTGGGGCCGATTTTCCTCTCGTTTGAGCCGGAATTCTTTTGGGGGTCGCGCGCTGTTATGACCGAAGTTCCCTCGATTAGTCTGGCCACCCTGGCAGTTACTCTGGCAGCCTATTATTTGTGGGGGCGCGGCTCAGGCCGAGGTTGGCTGATCGCTTCCGGACTGGTGCTGGCCGCCAGCCTGATGTTAAAGCTGTTAACGCCCTATGTCGCCGGTCTGATTGGGTTAATGATCTTGGGGCGACAACTGCATCTAGGTTGGCGCCCTACCCAGCCGGCTTTTTGGCGCGGTCTCATCCTCGATGGTCTTTTATGGGGATTGGCCTTGCTTATCCCCATCATCGCCTTGAGCCTGCCCTATCACTTACCGGCGATGCTCGATCAGGCAATTCTGTTTCGCTTGGCCAGCCGGGACCCCTTCGCCGGTGAAGACAGCAACGTTCTTTTGATGCTCTCTTTTCTGGGTCGCAACTGGGTAATAAGTCTGTTAGCCGTGGTGGGACTGGGGTTTATTGTACGCCGGCAGTTTCAGCTCGGCTGGTTTGTCGTGGCCTGGCTGGGGGTGGCCGGCCTCTTTACCCTGATGCAGGTCCCTCTCCGGGACAAACATTTACCCTTGCTACTACCGCCGCTCGCCATCATGGCCGGCTTGGGCTTCAACTGGTTGTGGGTTGGCTCGCAGCAACGTCAGTGGCGGCTGGCGGGTGCCAGCTTGGGCCTGGCCTTACTTTTGATTTACGGCTGGCAGACGCAACAGGTTTTTGCCGCTTATAGTTCTTACCAACGACAATACTTAAACGAGTCCGACCAGGTACTGGTCGATTTTATCCGTCGCTTCACCGCCCCCACCGACTGCCTGCTTACCGACAGCCCGACTCTGGCCTTTGTAGCTGAACGCCCCGTGCCCCCCAACCTGGCCGAAGCCTCCAGCGCCCGGCTGCGCAGCGGCTATCTGACCGAAGCAATGCTCATCGAGACGGGCTCGCGGACTGACTGCCAAACGGTAGCCCCGATCGACCGTCGCTTTAAGCGCAGCGCCCCCGGTTTCATCGAGTGGAGCAAGGCTAACTATTTGGGCCTGTGGCTGTATGATCAAGAGACGGAAGTTTTGCTGGCCAAACCGATGGATCAGGCTCAGCCCCAGACCCCCTTCCCAGCAAAATTGGGCCAACAGGTTGAACTGGTGGGGTTCGATTGGTCAGCGGTTACCGGCCAATCCGCCTATCTTTCGCTGTATTGGCGGACGCTGCAGCCCTTTGATCAAGATTACAGCGTCTTTGTTCATCTCCGCGATGGGGCCAACAATACCCTCGCCAACGCGGATCACCAGCCCTACGCTGGTCACGTCCCCACCTCGCGCTGGCCGGTCAACAAAATCGTCAAAGAAACCATTCGCCTCGATCTGCCCACCGATGTACCGGTGGGCGATTACCGGCTGCTGGTGGGGCTCTATTCACCCAGCACATTAGAGCGCCTCCCGGTGCAAACGGATTTGTCCGGCGAAAATGCTATCATTCTACCGAACTTACCTCTTCCCTAAAGCGGTTAAGCCGGCGCTCACAACGGCGACATAACGATAAAAAGGCCCAGGGAATTGTTAAATTGTGAAGCAGGCTAATTAGCTATGGTTATGCAAAAAAGATTATCTTTATACCCTCAACCATCGGCCCAATTGAAGTTAATTTCTGTATTTCTAGCCGTCTGCCTGGTGGTCACCGGGCTGCAGTTGTATATTGGCCGGGAAAAGATCTTTCGGGAGCACGGCTCTAAAAGTTACGGCCTTCTGGCCGAGTCGCTAGTCCAGCAGCAGCGCCTGGCCCTGGATGGTCAAACCCCCACCGCCTATCGCCCGCCTCTCTATCCCCTCTTTTTAGCCGGGTTATTGTGGCTCACCGGCGATTTGCAAACGGCGATTGCCGGCCAAAGTCTGCTGATGGGCCTGGCCTTTGGCTGTTTGGCGCTGATCACGCTCACCTACACGGGCCAAACCTGGCCCGTCGTTGGACTGGTCCTGTTGTATGCTTACCTTGGGGAAATCAACCTGGAAAATATCACCCAACGGGAAACAGGGCTGTTCACCTTTCTGTTGGTGCTGAGCGGCTTTACTTTTGTCTCGGCTGAGTGGAACTTCCGCTGGCAAAAGACCGTGCTGCTGGGAGCGCTGCTAGCGCTCCTCAGTTTAACTCGCCCGGTGGCCTTGATTGGGCCATTCTTGGCAATCGTCTGGGGGATAAGATTGTGGTTAAAGCAAACCCCACCGCGGCAAATCGGCCAGCGCCTCTTAACGTTGTTAGCCACATTTTACCTTATCTTGCTGCCCTGGGGTGTCAGAAACTGGCTGGTGTTGGGTGAATTTACGCTCTCCTCTACCACAACGGGTCTTAATCTTTGGAAAGGCAACAACCCTGGCACAGCCGATTTTTATCCAGCCTTAGATGTAGACTCGCTCGGCTCTGTCATCGAGGAGCCGCCGGCCGAGCCGGGCTGGTGGGACGACTTGCGGATCATTCCCACGCTCTCGGAAGTAGACCAAGACCGTTTATTTCAACAAGAGGCCCTGGATTATATAATGGAACAACCGGAGCAATTTCTAAAAATGGGGCTGGTCAAGGTCTATACTCTCTGGTTGCCGCAGTACACGCCCCTGGGCGAAGGCGAGGTCGAATGGACGCCGGATAGGGCCAAAATCCGTGAGTATGAACTGCATCGCCATCCGATGGCACCCTTTCTCGTACTCTATACGCTGGCCGGCGCTGGGTTCTGGTATTCGCGGGGTACGGCCTTCAATTGGTATGTGGCCAGTTGGATCATCTTTCTGTCGCTAATTCACTTTGTCACCTTTGGGGAAAGCCGCTTTAGCTGGCCAGTCCACGTCTTAGCTTTGCCTTTGGCGGCCGTCGGCCTTCACAGACTTTTCCAGGCCAGGCGTAAATTGCTGGCAGCGGTGCTGACACCGCGAGATTAGGTCCCCAACCGCTTGACGATTAAAAGATTGAACATGGTCGCCAAAATGACAACTCGCGCGCTTTCCTTAGCCGGGCTAACGCTGCTGCTCAGCCTGGCCTTAGGCTTACAAGTTTGCTACTTATTGTGGGGCGAATGGAGCTTTGACCAAGGCCACAACCTCCTTCTGGCTAAACTCATCGACCAGGGTTACCAACCCTACACCGAAATCTTTATGGACCGCCCGCCGCTGTTTTTCTGGAATATTGGGCCAGCCTACAGCTTTTTCCAATCGGTGGCCGGGCTGCAGTTGGTCATGGTCGCGTATGCCTTGCTGGCCATTGCCGCGGTCGTCAGTATCGGCGCGTCACTCAATGGCCGTTTGACCGGCCTCCTGGCCGGAGCCCTCCTCGCTTTCAATTTTGCCTTTTTTCCCTTCACCCGCACCGTCGCTCCGGAGATTCCGGCCCTGGCCCTGGGATTGATCTCGCTGGCCTGGAGCCTGCGCTACTGGGTTACCGGCCGGCTGCTCTGGCTGGGTCTTAGCGGCGCGGCCATGGGTGGCAGTTTGCTGGTGAACTACTTTATGCCCTGGCTCATCCCTTTGATCTTGCTCGTTCTGGTTGCCCCCCGGCCCGGCAGGGCGGCTGCGCCCGTAGCGACTGTGGCTCGCCGTGGCCTGCTGTGGATCGCACTTGTAGCCGGAGTCGCGCTTTTGCCCTGGTTTGCCATCGGTTTCCGGCCAGTCCTGGATCAAGCCATCTTATTTCACCTGCTTAAATCCGCCGCCACCGAAACGGCCAGCCCCAACAACCTTGATCTCGTCTGGCAAGCTTTCAGCCGTAGCCCATTGCTTTCTTTAAGCGCGCTGGCGGGCCTAGGCCTGGCGCTGGCTCAGTCCCGGCGCGGCGGCTGGGTGACATTGGGTTGGTTTGGCCTGACGGTGACCTTTTTACTGATCTATTCGCCCCTGCGCAGCAAACATCTCATCCTTCTCACGCCGGTGCTGGCCCTGCTGGCCGGGTTACCGGTCGCCGCCCTGCTCCGGCTTTGGTCGCGACCCGCGCCGGCTCGCTGGCCGGGCGGGTTGGCCGGCCTGGCTCTGGCCGCCTTGCTGGCCTGGGAACTGGCGATCCCGTTTCAGGCCCTGGCCGAGCCTGAGCGGCGGATGGTCGCCGAGGAAATGCAGCCGCTGGTCGAGGCCCTGGCCCAATTCACCAGCCCTGCCGACTGCCTGATCACCGACCACCCCTACCTGGCCTTTGTCTCCGATCGCCTGCCGCCGCCCTGGTTGGCCAATCTCTCTTACGCCCGCTTTGAGAGCGGAGTCCTTGATTTGCAAACGATGGTAGAGATCTCCACCGCGGCCGGCTGCCAGGTGACCGCGCCGGTCCTCGACCGGATCAAAAATGCTAATCGCCCCTACTACGATTGGGCCAAAGCTAACTCCATCCGCATCTGGGTTTTAGACGGCAAGGAGATTATGATTGGCCGGCCGCTGGCTCAAGTTCAGCCGCAGACGCCGCTCAACGCCAATTTCGCCGAGCAAGTGACCTTGGTCGGGGCGGACTGGTTACCCGCCGGCCCCGGTGGCTATTTGTCTCTCTACTGGCGCACCCACCAACGCTTTAACCAGAACTACAAAATCTTTGTCCAGCTTCGAGATGAAGCCGGCCAAACCATGGCCAGCGCCGACCACGAAGCCTACAACGGCCTCATTCCGACAACGATGTGGCCGGCCGGCGCCATCTTCAAGGACACCAATCGCGTCCAGTGGCCGGCCGATCTCTCGCCCGGCGACTACCGTCTCTTCATTGGCTTTTATGATCCGGCCACCCTGGAACGCTTGCCCCTCATCAATGACACCAGCGGCGAGAATGCGGTTGTCCTCCCCGGGATTGTCGTTCCAGACTAATGAGCGCGGTGGGGCTCAACTTGCTTTTTAAGTGTCCTGTGTCAGAATCCCGGCTATGAACTCACCCACCCGGCGAGACCTTGGCCTGGCTTTTTGGGTCGGGCTCGTGGCCCTGGCCCCGCGCCTCTTTGGGCTTGAGGTCTTCCTGACCGCCGATGAACCCAAATCCTGGTTTGGCCGCTCGATCCAGTTCCTCGACGCGCTCGCCCGCGGCGACTGGGTGGCCACCTTCGATAGTCCGGCCCCCGGCGTCACCACGATGTGGGCCGGGGCCATCGGCCTGCTGCTCGATTATGCCCGCCAAGGTTGGCCCGGCCCGTTGACCGGCTACCTGGCTACTGTTCCCTTCGACCCGCTCGATCCAGCCATCTTACCGCTCATCCGGCTGCCCATTGTCCTCGCCGCCACCTTAACCGCCGTTCTCACCTACTGGTGGGGCCGAGCTGCCTTTGGCCGACTCGCCGCTCTCCTGGCTGCCCTGTTTATCGCCCTCGACCCTTTCCTCCTGGCCCTCACCCGCATCCTCGGCCACGATGGCCCGGTCACCCTCTTCATCTGGCTCTCCCTCCTCGCCTTTCTGCGAAGCAGACAGCCAGGAGTAGGGAGTAGGGAGCAGGGAGCAGGAAGCAATGAACAATTTACAATTAGCAATGAACAATTAACAATTAGTAATGAACAAATTTCACCCCTCCCCCCCTCCAACCCTCCAATCCTCCAGCCCTCCAATCCTCCATCCTTCCATCCTTCCATCCTTCCACCCTTCCACCTCCCCTTCCTCCTCCTCTCCGGCGCCTTCGGTGGCCTAGCTTTTCTCAGCAAATACCCCGCCCTCTTCATCGGAGCGTTTCTGGCCGTGACGATGCTCATCCTTCATCTCCGCGCTCGCCAACCCTGGCCCCAGGCCCTCCGCCGCTGGCTGATCGATGTCAGCCTCTGGTCGCTTGCCGCCGGGCTGATCTTTATCATTTTGTGGCCGGCTATGTGGGTCGATCCGGTGGGCCGGACCCTGGCCATCATCAACGACGCCTTGCGCGCCTCCGGCAGCCCGCACCAAAAAGGCAGCTTCTTCTTCGGCCAACCCGTCCCCGACCCCGGCCTCAGCTTCTACCTGATCGTCACCCTCTTCAAAACCACCCCGGTCCTCTGGCTCGGTTGGTTATTGCTACTCACCGGCCCGATTATCGCCGTTTTTCAAAGGGGACGTAGAACGTGGCACGTAGAACGTAGCGCATTCACCCCTTCCAACCAACAACCAATAATCAACGCTGAACACCCCTCCACCCCTCCACCCCTCCAACCCTCCACCCCCCCAATCCTCCAACCCTCCAATCCTCCAACCCTC